>JAEPNP010000004.1:0-300000 GCA_017643395.1 Rhodothermales bacterium
TTGCCCTCCACGCGCTTGGCGAGCACGGTCGTGATCGCCGCCGTCAGGGTCGTCTTGCCGTGGTCCACGTGACCGATGGTACCCACGTTCACGTGCGGCTTTGTACGCTGAAATGTCTCCTTTGCCATGGCTGTGTCTTAGCCTGTTTCGCTGTGTTTAGAGCCTGACGGGTCAGGCCGTGACGCCCCGTGCCGTCGAGATGATCTCATCTGCGACCGCTTTCGGAACGGCTTCATAGTGGTCAAACTGCATGCTGTAGATCGCGCGTCCCTGCGTGATCGAACGCATGTCGGTGGAATAGCCGAACATGTTCGAGAGCGGCACAAACGCCTTGATAACCTGCGCGTCCTGGCGCTGGCCCATGCTCTCGATGCGACCGCGGCGGCTATTCAGGTCGCCGATCACATCGCCCATGTACTCCTCGGGAGTCACGACCTCGACCGCCATGATGGGCTCCATGATCTGGGGCTTGGCCCGACGTGCCGCCTCGCGGAAGGCCATGCGGCCCGCGATTTCGAACGCGTTCTGGTCGGAGTCCACGTTGTGGAACTTGCCGTCATAAAGACGGGCGCGCACGGCCTCGACCGGGTAGCCGGCCAGCGGTCCCTGCTCCATGGCGGACTTGATGCCCTTCTCCACCGAGCCGATGAACTCACGCGGGATGGAGCCGCCCTTGATCTCGTCCACCCACTCGAGGCCCTGCTCGGCCTCCTGGGCAGGTCCGATCTCGACCCATACCTCGGCAAACTGGCCTTTACCACCGGTCTGCTTCTTGTGCGTGTAGCGCTCGTCCACTGCGGTGGTGAGTGCCTCGCGGTAGGCGACCTGCGGCTTGCCGACGTTGGCTTCCACCTTGAACTCGCGCTTCAGGCGATCCACGATGATCTCGAGGTGCAGCTCGCCCATGCCGGCGATGATCGTCTGCCCGGTCTCGTGATCCACGGAGACCTTGAACGTCGGATCTTCCTCGGCCAGCTTCTGGAGGCCAACGCCCAACTTGTCGTTGTCGGCTTTGGTCTTGGGCTCGATGGCAATCCGGATAACGGGCTCCGGGAATTCCATCTGCTCCAGAATGATCTGGTTGTTCGGGTCACAGAGCGTATCGCCCGTGTAGACCTCCTTCAGGCCCACGGCAGCGGCAATGTCACCGGCGCGTACCGTTTCGACATCCTCGCGGCTGTTCGCGTGCATGAACAGGATGCGGCCGATGCGCTCCTTCTTGCTCGTGGACGTGTTGATCACCGCCGTGCCCTTGTCGAGCGTGCCCGAGTAGACGCGGATGAAGGTGATCTTGCCGACGTAGGGGTCGGTGGCAATCTTGAATGCGATGGCGCTGAACGGGGCAGACGGGTCTGCCGGACGCTCCTGCTCCTCGTCCGTCTTGGGCACCACGCCGGTGATGGCGGGCACGTCCAGCGGGCTGGGCAGGTAGTCGATGACGCCGTCCAGAAGGCGCTGCACGCCCTTGTTCTTGAACGCCGAACCGCAGAAGACCGGGGTGATCTCCATCTCGAGGGTGGCTTCGCGCACAACGGCTTTCAGCTCCTCGGCGGTGATCTCCTCGCCCTCGAGGTACTTCATGAGGAGGTCATCATGCTTCTCGGCCACGGCCTCGAGCAGATTGATGCGCCAGTGGCGCGCCTCCTTTTTCAGGTCGTCAGGGATGTCGATCTCGTCCCAGGTGGCGCCTTTGGACTCATCGTGCCAGACAATCGCCTTGTTCTGGATGAGGTCGATGACGCCGCGGAACATGCTGCCCTCGCCGATCGGCACCTGCACCGGCACCGGATTGGCTTTCAGACGCTCCTTCATCTGGTTGATGGCCGCCTCGAAATCGGCGCCGGTGCGGTCCATCTTGTTGACGAAGGCGATGCGGGGCACGCCATACTTGTTGGCCTGGCGCCAGACCGTCTCGGACTGGGGCTCTACGCCACCCACGGCGCAGAAGAGTGCCACGGCGCCGTCGAGCACGCGCAGGGACCGCTCCACCTCCACGGTGAAGTCAACGTGACCCGGCGTGTCGATAATGTTGATCCGGTAGTCCTTCCAGAAGGCCTGGGTAGCGGCGGAGGTAATCGTGATACCACGCTCCTTCTCCTGCTCCATCCAGTCCATGGTCGCACCACCCTCATGCACCTCACCCATGCGGTGCAGGCGCCCGGTGTAAAACAGGATGCGCTCGGTCGTGGTGGTCTTACCGGCATCGATGTGGGCCATGATGCCGATGTTGCGCGTGCGCTCCAGGGCAAAACCGTTGTTCGATGACATCTATCTCTACTCTACTTTAGTCGTTCAGGGGTCTCCCTAGAAACGGAAGTGGGCAAAAGCCTTGTTGGCTTCGGCCATGCGGTGCGTGTCGTCCTTCTTCTTCATGGCACCACCCTCGCCTTTGGCCGCGGCCATCAGCTCGGCGGCAAGGCGGTTGGCCATGCTCTTGTCGTTCCGGGCCTTGGCATACTGGAGAATCCAGCGGAACGCGAGGGCCGTGCGGCGATCCGGACGGACTTCGACAGGAACCTGGTACGTGGCACCACCGACACGGCGGCTGCGGACTTCCACGAGAGGCGCAACATTGTTGACAGCCTTGCGGAACACTTCCACACCCGGCTCACTGGTGCGATCCTCGATGAGGTCGAAGGCCTGGTAGATCAGGTTCCTGGCCACGCTCTTCTTGCCGCTTTCCATTACGGCATTGACAAACCGGGTGACCAGGATGTCTCCGTAGACCGGGTCGGCAATCGGGGTCCGGCGTTCGGCTCTTTTCTTACGCATGTTCTGATCTCGCTCGGGGCGACGCGCTGTCGCCCGGGGGCTTGGTTAGTGCTTACGGGCGCTTGGCGCCGTACTTGGACCGCGACTGACGTCGGTCGGCGACGCCGGAGGTGTCGAGAGCTCCGCGCACGATGTGGTACTTCACACCGGGGAGGTCCTTCACACGACCGCCGCGCACCAGCACAATGGAGTGCTCCTGAAGATTGTGCCCTTCGCCCGGGATGTAGGCGATGACTTCGACACCGTTGGTGAGGCGCACCTTGGCGACCTTACGGAGTGCCGAGTTCGGCTTCTTCGGCGTGGTGGTGTACACACGGGTGCACACACCGCGGCGCTGCGGGCACGACGCGAGTGCCGGGGACTTGGTCTTCTTGACCTTGTCGTGGCGCCCTTTGCGAACGAGCTGCTGGATTGTTGGCACGAGGTTTTCCTTGGCTTTGCGACCCCCACGGGGCCGGCTTTCAGATGGACTCGCGACGGCCAGCCGCGAGTTGTTTCAGCCTTCCAATATAAGGGGTCAAACCGCCGTGCCTTTGCGGGCACCGTGAAGAAACCTAGATGGGCGATGGGCGGATCAGCGAAAACGGCCTCCTGAGGCCGGATCGCGGTTCCTTCACAAACTCAAGTCGTGTGAGCGATCTATAACGTTATATCGCGTTATATTCTGCTCACACCGCTCACGCCCTCCTCATGGCAGGCCGGCCCCGTTGAATCAGGATCCGGGATCCCGGGCGGCGTCAGTCCCTTCTGCATCGGGCGCCCCGGCCTCGGCCACGTCTGCGTCGGCAACGCCGGCATCGGCCACATCCGTGTCGGGCAACTCGGCTGCCGCACCGTCGCCTGCCGCCGTGCGCCCGTTGCTGTGGAAGTGATCCACCTGTACGTACTCCCCATGCGGGCGGGCTCCCAGAATCTCGATCAGGTCCCGGGGGCCGAGGATTTCTTTCTTGAGCAGCGCATCCGCCATGTCATCCAGGAGGTGTCGCTTCTCCTCAAGGAGGACACGAGCGCGGGCGCGCACATCCTCAATGATGGCCCGTACCTCTTCGTCGATGGCGCGTGCGGTGTCGTCCGAATACGGCTTCTCGAACATGGGGCTCTCCGAACCGTCGCGCGACATGTTGAACGAGACGTAACCAATGCGCTCGGACATGCCGTAATCCACCACCATGGCATAGGCCATTTTCGTGATGCGCTCGAGGTCGTTCTGGGCACCTGTCGATATGGCTCCGAAGATGATCTCTTCAGCCACGCGGCCGCCCATCGCCATAGTCATGCGGTCCAGCAGCGCCTCGCGCGTATAGAGGTAGCGCTCCTCCGGCAGGTATTGCGCGTAGCCCAGCGCCGCCAGTCCGCGCGGCACGATAGACACCTTGACCACGGGGTCGGTGTACTTCAGGAACCAGCCCGTGATGGCGTGTCCCGCCTCGTGGTAGGCGACAATCTTGCGCTCTTCCGGAGAGATGATCTTGTTCTTCTTCTCGAGGCCCGCTATCACGCGATCGTTGGCCTTCTCGAAGTCGGACATCTCGATGGCCTCCTTGCCGAGCCGAGCGGCCAGCAGGGCGGCCTCATTGCAGACGTTGGCAATCTCGGCGCCCGCAAACCCAGGCGTCTGACTGGCCAGCACGTCCACGTTGACGTCGTCTCCCAGGATGAGGTCGCGGGTGTGCACCTTGAAAATCTCGGCGCGCTCCCGGCGATCCGGCTTGTCGATCAGGATCTGCCGGTCGAAGCGACCCGGTCGCAGCAGCGCCGAGTCCAGCACGTCGGGCCGGTTGGTGGCGGCCATGATGATCACACCCTTGTCGGTGTTGAAGCCGTCCATCTCGACCAGAATCTGGTTGAGCGTATTCTCGCGCTCATCGTTGGCGCCCATCATCATCCCGCGTCCACGGGTTCGCCCAACGGCGTCGATCTCGTCGATGAAGATGATGCACGGGGCCTTTTCCTTGGCCTGCCGGAAGAGATCACGCACGCGAGCCGCCCCCACACCGACGAACATCTCGACGAAATCAGAGCCCGACAGTGAGAAGAAGGGCGTGCCGGCCTCCCCAGCCACGGCCTTGGCCAGCAGGGTCTTACCGGTGCCGGGCGGGCCCACCAGCAGAACACCCTTGGGCAGCTTGCCGCCGAGCTTGGTGAACTTCTTCGGCGTCTTGAGAAACTCCACGACCTCGGCCACCTCCTCCTTGGCCTCCTCCAGTCCGGCCACATCCCGGAAGGTCAGTTTCTGATCGGCCATCGCATCGAACAGGACCGCCTTGTTCTTGCCGATGTTGAGCACCTGCGATCCCGGATTCATGCGGCGAAGCAGGAAGACCCAGAGTGCGATGATGATTGCCAGGGGGAAGAGCCATGTCAGCAGGCCGCCGAACCAGTTCTCCTGCTGGTCCGCATCGAACGCCACGACCGCATCGCCCTGGGCGCGCGCGCGATCGTTGTAGTCCATGAGATAGGTTACCAGTTCATGATCCGCCGGCTTGGTGGTCAGAAACTGGTTGGCCGCTTCCTCCGGTGTGCCGCCGAACAGATCCTGGCGCGGCTGCCCCAGCTTGACGCGGTTGTCCTTGACGGCCGATTCCGTGTACGTGCCCTCAACGCGGGAGTCGTTGATGATGACGACCTCCTCCACGTACCCCTGGTCCACGTATTCCAGGAAGGTGGAGTACTCGACCTCGTTCGGCGTCTGGGCGCCGACAAAGAGGAAGATGTGGACCATGATGGCCATGAAAATGGCCAGATAGATCCACAACGCCAGACGCGGACGCCCCCCCGGGCCCATCGGGCCCTGGCCGGGCTTGTTGGAAGTGTTCTGCTGGTCGTCCTGACCCATAAACCCTGTACTCGGCGTGTCGCTGATGACGCGAAAGAGAAGCCAATCCCGTACAAAAGGGGATTCTGATGGTTCCTACGCAGGGCCTTGGCATGTGGATGCGCCGGTCGCCCCTCCAGGCATTAGTTTCATCGTATGGTCTCATCCCGTTCCCTCCTGCTCGCCGCGTCCATCGTCACCCTGACAGCCTGTGCCGGCTCGCACGAGTTGGTGCCCTCCGACGCAGACGTGGTGCTCGCAGAGCACCTGCTTGATGCTCCGGATCCGGCCCAGCCCGGCCCGTTCCAGGTGCGCGCGCTGTACTACGGATCCGGTGAGGACAAACGACGCCCGGAGTTCCGCGATTCGGTAGCCGTGGTCACCGACTCCGTGGACGCCAGCAAACTGGTGGACCTGGGCTCGTCGGAAGGGTCGAGGACACGGTATTGGGGATTCGGCGCGGAGGCGTTTCCGATCAACGGCCGGGTCTGGCACCCGGAGGGTGAAGGGCCCTTCCCGCTCGTGTTGGTGGTGCACGGCAACCACAACATGAAGGACTTCTCCGACCCGGGGTACGCCTACCTCGGGCGACACCTGGCGTCCCGCGGGTTCATCCTGGTCTCGGTGGACATGAACTTCATCAACGGGGGGGTGCGCCAGGAGAACGATGCCCGCGGCTGGCTGCTGCTGAAGCACCTTGCGGCCTGGCGGTCCTTCAACGAAGACCCGGAGCATCCACTGCACGGCCTCGCCGACCTCGACCGCGTTTCCCTGATCGGGCACTCGCGGGGTGGTGAGGCCGTCGGCCACGCCGCCGCGTTCAATCGCCTCTCCCACTACCCCGACGACGGCTCCGTCGAGTTCGACTTCAACTTCGGGATTCGCTCCATTGCGGCCATCGCCCCCGTGGACGGGCAGTATCTGCCCACCGGGCGGCATGTGCCGGTTTCCGATGTCAGCTACCTGGTGTTCCATGGCTCGCATGACGGAGACGTGACGAGTTTCCACGGACTCCGGCAGTACCAGCGCACGGAGCTGACTCCAGGGACGGATCAGTTCAAGGCTGCGGTGTACATGTACCGGGCCAACCACGGTCAGTGGAATGAGGTGTGGAACTCCAGGGACTGGGGTCCCCGAAGCGGCCGCACGCTGGACCTGTCGGTACTCATCGAGCCGGAGGCACAGCGGCACATGGCGCTGGTCTACCTGACGGCGTTCCTGGAGGCCACACTCAAGGACAACCCGGCCTGGTTACCCCTCTTCCGCGACCATCGTGTGGCCGGAGACTGGCTGCCCGACACGATCTACATCACCCGGTATCAGCACAACTCGTTTGTGCCGCTGGCCGACTTTGAAGAGGACATCGACCTCACCACAGGATCGACTGCGGGCGTGCACATCGCCGCAGACAGCCTGTCCACCTGGCGCGAGGAGCCCCTGGTACTGCGATCGCGCAACCGCACCTCGACCTCCAACCAGCAGCAGACCCAGGCAGCCCGGCTCTCCTGGGAGCAGGATTCGACCGATGTGGTCCCGGAATACAGGATTGCGTTCGACGATCCCCCTCGAGAGCTGCGTGCAGAAACCACGCTCGACCTGTTGCTTTCGCCTGACGGTGGTTCCGAACCGGACTCGCTGGCCACGCCGGGAGCCTTCACCGACCTCTCCGTGCGCGTGACCGATGCGCAGGGCAACCAAACGAGCGTTCCCCTCTCGGCGTACGGTCCCATTCGTGCTCCCCTGGAGATCGGCGTGATGCGGCGGAACATGGACAAGAGCCGCTTCGGCCGAACCTGGGAGATCGTGCTGCAGTCCTTTTCGATTCCCCTGGGAGATTTCCACGGGATCGATCCGGCTTCCATCCGGGAAGTGGCCCTGGTCTTCGACCTGCGCCCGAAGGGCACCGTCATCGTCGACGAGATCGGGTTTGCCGAACCCGGGCCGGCATTCCTTCGGGCTCGTCTTCCTCAGCCGCTGCCGGCTAGCGCCAACTGATTCCGAATCGGTGGGTCGTAGCGCCCAGGTACTCGGAGCGGGCCCAGGAAAACGTCAGCAGATCGCCTGTGTAGGAGGCGCCAAAGGTGGGCGCGTCCTGCCCGAACTGGCGCTGCCAGCCGCCAAGCACGCGGAACGTGCGCCCCCTGACGGGCCAGTAGGCGAGCTCCCCACCAACTCCACCGTGGAACGCATCCTGATAGCGGGCCAGGTGACCGGCAAAAGCCACATCGAGCGGGCCCACCTCACCTCGCAGACTGGATACGTTCAGTACGGTCGCTACCTCCCGCGGTACGACAGGTGGCACGATGGGCGCGTCCACACCCCGGCCCAATCCCACCACCGAAAGCCCGACATCCAGGGAACCCAGTCGCCGGGAGACGCCAAGATCAAGCCTCATGGCGCGGTCTTGCCCTCGCGCCGCGTCCTGCTCGACGAGGTGAAGTCCGGCACCGAGCCGGAAGCCCTTGAGTTCGTGCGATGCGGCCCCGCTGACTGCGAGAGCCGAGACGCCGTCGGCCGACGGGAGTTGGCGCGCGCCGAATACGAACCGGTCGACGGCCGCGGCCATGAAGATGTCCATCGCCAGGTCATCGCGATAACGCACAGAGACGGAGCCGCCGTCGGCCCAGGCCGCGGAGGCGGGATTGACCCAGGCCGCTTCCGGAGCACGCAGGCCGAGCGTGACTGATCCTCCCATCGCGGCCGCCCGTGGTCCCGGTGCAACCGAGGTGAGCCAGGACTGCCCCGAGGCCGGCCAGGCGATAATCCCCACGAGTACCACAGCTGCGATGCGCATCATGGATCCGGCGTCAGAATGTGTAGCAGAAAGGCGTCAAGAGGCAGATTCGTGCCGAGAGATGCCGCAAAGCGCACGGCTTCCTGACGGGTCTCGAAGCGTCCTGCCGTCACCAGGATACCGACCTGATCCTGCCAGGCACCTGTCCAGATTTCCGGCTCGGCCTGGCCCTGAAGAATCGGTCGGAGATTGTCACGCACTTCTGGTGCAGCTGCCAGGTCCCGCAGCTCCGACAGGGCGACCGTCCACCCGGACCAAGCGGTCTCCTCTTCCTCCTCGGTGGGCTCGAGCGGCTGCAGCGCATCCGTTTCCACGATCCGCATCTCCGTGGACATGCCCTGCACGGCGTCCCGTGCCCCGGCCATACCCACAGGCACCTGACGGACCAGCACCGTGTCCGCAGCGGCCTCTTCCACCTCGACCTCCAGGTCAGTGGCGGCTTTCAGGCTGTCTGCAGGCACCTCGGCCGGAGCGGGAGCGGCCAGACTGTCGGGCACCGCGGCGACGAGCGACGAATCAGGAAGCAACGCCGCAAGCGAGTCCAGTCGCGCCTGCTCGATGGCCGCTTCGATGGAATCGATGCGCGCCTGCTCCTCGGCCTCGATGTCCTCTATAGCGCCCAGGATGTCCCCTGCGCGCTGCGCGTAGTCACTTCCGGCATAGCGCTGTGAGATGTGCGCCATGAGTTCCTTGAGCGTGAGCTCATTCCACGCGCGCTCCGGCTCCACAGGGACCGGCTCCGGCTCTTCCACAGGCAGGGTGTCGGCTTCGGCAAGTGTGGCCTCGGGCTGCGCGGCCTCAGTCGGTGCGGCTTCAGTCTGTGCGCTTTCGGCCCCGGAGCCTTCCGGAAGGGCGCCGCCGGCCGCCGCCAGCGAATCGGCGGATGCCGCAGTCCCTCCTTCAGAAGCCACGCCCGCCCCAGACTCCAGGTCCACGGTCAGTGAGTCGTTCGACACCGGCTCCAATTCCGCCTGACCCGCTGCGGTCGAGTCCTGTGCTGCCAGGGAGTCTGCCGCCGCAGGCAGGCCCTCTGACGCCGACTCGTCGTCCTCGGAACCCGGCAGAAGCGCGGCTCCCAGCGAGTCCGCCTCCGCCGGCGTACGCAGGGAGTCGGCTGCGACCGCTCCGAGCGAATCGGGCACGATCTGCCCAAGCGAATCCAGTGGCACAGACATCGTGTCCGGCTCGGGCGGCGTTACCACACCGGTGCGGGCAAGCAGAGAGTCGGCCACGGTCAGCGGAAGCGGCGCACGCAGATTGAGCGTGTCCCGGTCCGCCCACTCGAGGAATATCGAACCGGCGGCGAGCAGCGCCTTGGGCACGATGGCCGTGCTCGGGTAGGTGCCTGCCACCTCGACCATGCCGTTCATGGCTTCGCGGTAGGCCTCGTCGTCCCAGCGCTGGAAGTAGCGGGCGTACAGCGATTCCGCAAGCGCCAGACTGTCGGGAACGACCTCGTCATCCTCCACGCCGAAAAGCTCCCGCACGCGGTCGGCGAACTCGGAGTCCGGGTACTGATCCAGAACCTGCTGATAGATGCCGTTGGCCGCCAGCGAATCTCCAAGCGCGCGCTGGATTTCGGCAAGCGCGTACAGCGCCCGGCGGGACACCTCTTCCTCAGGCGTGTCCTCGAGCACCATGCGGAACCAGGAAGCCGCCGAGTCAGGCCGACTGATGCCCAGAAAGAGTGCCGTTCCGACATCATAGCGGGCCAGGGCGAGCGCGGACGCCATCTCCGCCTGTGAAAGCGAGTCCCGTGGTACTGCGGACACATCCACCTCGGGCAGCTGGTCCTCGGCCAGCTCCACCTCAAACTCTTCTTCGGTCCCGTCTTCGCCGGTGAGTTGGGCACCTGCGACAGCTTCCATGCGCCGCCAGTTCGGGACCAGCGGCCGATCGCCCCACCGGCGCGCAAAACTCAGCCGTCCCTCCTGACGCATGACCGGATCATCGTGGAAGAGGAATCCTGACTCGCCGCCCGCCGCGTTTCGGGACGGGATGACCTTGCCCTCCGGCAGGCCCCTGTTGTCCAACGGACTGGCCCCGGAGTTCTGCTGGAAGGCGCGCTCGATCTGACGCTCCTCCTGCTGGCGCTGTCGCTCTGCGAGTTCTTCTGCCCGGGCGCGCCGCAACTCGAGCACCTTCGCGGCAAAGGTCGAATCATCCATCTGGCCCAACCAGAGCAACGAGTCCAGGCGATCGACTTCGCGGAACGCCCCGGCATAGGCGCCGAACGCTTCTTTCAGTTCCTGAGCGTCCTCAATGGCCTCCGGGGCGAGCATGGTCTGGTCGGGCGCAGTGGACGCTCCGGGCTGGGGCACGCCGATGCGCAGCCCCGAGGCCGCCGTGTCGAAATGCGCGGCCGCCATCACGTAGTTCTCGTCCAGGTCCCGGTAGAGCTCACCGAGCGCGTAGTGGATGCGCCCGCGCAACGACGACACCTCACTGGCAAAAACCGGGTCGTACAGCAGCTCATCGTACACGTTGAAGGCCTCATCGGCCAGACCTCCTGCCCGGAGGATGTCGGCCCGCAGGACCGCGAGCTCCGCGCGATAGGAAAAGTGCTTGTCGTCACGCTCCATGCGGCGCAGCAGCCTCAGGGCCTCCGCCCGATCGCCGTGCTGTCCTTCCAGGCGGATGGCGCTGTACTGGGCCGCATAGGACAGTTCGTAGTGGGGCCGGTAATCCAGTGTGCGCCGATAGGCCTGCACCGCATCATCCCACCGCTCGAGGGTTTCCAGTACCTGCCCCAGCAGGAACGCTGCCCGCGCACCGGTTTCGTTGTCCCGCACCACCTCGAGACCGGCCGCCAGCTCCTGCGCCGCGGCTTCCCAGTCCGCCTGCTTCACCCGAAGCTCGCCGAGGGCCAGCCGCAACGGCGCACGCCATTCCCGATCAATCTCGCCGGCAAGGGCCTCGCCGATTGTCGTCTCAGCCTGGTCGAAGTCACCGCTTGCGACAAACGTGCGGGCCAGCCAGAAGCGCGCCTCGTCCTCCAGGCCGGTTTCCAGATCAATGGCCTCTCGGAATTTCTGCTCCGCACCGACGTAGTTCTTCTGGAAGAAGTAGGACTTTCCGATGAGCAGGAGCGCATCGTCCACCCATTTGGAGTCCGGGTGCTCGCGCAACACATCGGCGCTCTTGAGCACGGCCTCTTCGAACTCCCGGCCTCCGCCGGCCGCGTCCGACTCGGTAAAGACCCCCATGTACCGGGTGCGGTCTACCTCTTCGTTGGTGCGCTGCCGGTTGTTGACGCCGTCTCGAAAAGAGCGCTTGGCGTTGTAGAAGGTGTTGTAGTACGCCGTGAAGTTGTCGTACCGCTTGCCCACGAAGGACGACGATTTACACCCCGCCAGCGAGACGGATACGACCAATACCAACCCTATGCCGAGGGCACGCGATCTCATAAGCAGCAACCTGTTCAGATTGTAGCGCGTGGTTCGGCGAGCAGATGCGGAGTTGGTTAGACGCGTGTGACGTGCACCATGTTGGTGCGGCCCCTTGCGGGGAGCGGCATGCCGGCAGTCATCACGACGAGATCGCCGCTGCGTGCCAACTTGTTCTCCCTGAGCACCTGGTGCACCAGGGTGATGCCGTTGTCAGTATCGGCCTGAAAAGGGATCGCAAAACCCTTTGTTCCCCAGGAGACGCCCAGTTGCCCCACCACACGATCGTCGTCGGTGAAGGCGTAGACGGGTACCCGTGGGCGGTGTCGCGCGATGCTGCGTGCGGTGGTGCCGGTGGCCGTCAGACAGACGATGGCCACCGCTCCGACTTCGCGGGCCAGCTCGAACGCGGTCTTTGACACCGCTTCCGTCACTTCATGCTGTCTGGGCTGCTCCAACTGCCAGGCTCCGCTCTCCCAGAAAATGGATTCGGCCTCCATGATGATGCGATTCATCACCTCAACCACGTGCACGGGATCGCGTCCCACGGCCGTTTCTCCGGACAGCATGACCGCGTCGGTCCCGTCCAGTACCGCGTTGGCCACGTCGGACACCTCCGCGCGGGTCGGCCGGGGGTTCGTGATCATCGATTCCAGCATCTGCGTCGCCGTAATCACGGGTTTGGCCGAGGTCCGACACTTGCGAATGATGCGCTTCTGGATGCCGGGCAGCTTGGACAGCTTCATCTCGATGCCGAGATCCCCCCGCGCGACCATCAGCCCGTCTGCCTTGCTAAGGATCTGATCCACCCGATCAACGGCTTCGGGCTTTTCGATTTTCGCGATGATCGACACGCGATTGCCGGACTCCCGCACCCGCCAGATGAGGTCGGCCACATCCGACTCGTCCCGGACAAAGCTCAACGCGATGATGTCCACGCCCTCCGACAGGCCGAACGACAGGTCTTCCAGGTCCTTCTCGGTCAGCGCAGGGGTCGAGGTCTTGATGTTCGGCAGGTTGACCCCCTTTCGCGACCGCAGCGGACCACCGACCACCACCTCGGTGACCACCTCCCGTTCCCGCACCCCCGTGATGAGCAGCTCCAGGGCCCCATCGTCCAGGAGAATGGAAGCACCCTCCTGCACGTCTTCAATGAGCGTCGGGTAGTTGATATAGACCCGGTCACTGGTGGATTGGGCGATGGGCTCGGTGGTCAGGACAAGCTCCTGCCCGACCTCGATGTCGACCGCATCGCCCTCCATCTGACCCACGCGGATCTTGGGACCCTGCAAATCCTGCAGAATGGGTACCACCCGGCCGGCCTCCTTTGCCGCGGCCCGGACGCGCTGAATCACCTGACGATGGTGTTCGTGTGTGCCGTGGGAAAAGTTGAGCCGGGCCACATCCATACCCGCCTGCACGAGGCCTCGAATGGCTTCTTCACTGGATGAAGCAGGCCCGAGCGTGCAGACAATTTTGGTTCGGCGTTCCATATGACGGGTTGGGTTGGCGGCGCTGCGGCAAACTACAGCCGCAGCCCGGCCGGACAAACGAATCCTGGGTTACTTCCGCGGTCGATTCACGGCAATATGGACACGGTTCGGCGCACGCACGACACCATCTGCGGTGCCACCGCATCCTGCGAGCGCTTCCATCGTAGGGAGACTCAGAAACCGGCAGCCACGCCCACCGCCGGCTTCAGGGTGCGTCCTCCCGCGATGCCCGATTGAGCAAGTCACACTATCGCAGGAGAACGTCATGAAGACCCTGACCGTATTGTCCATTCTGCTGGTCGCCGTTCTGGCCGCCGGCCCCGCGTTTGCCACCGACGATCCGCTGGCTGAACTGCAGCACCGCATGGAGGAAGCAAGGACTTCCGTCGTCACCGCCGAGGATGTCGCTGCCATTTCTGATGCCCTTTCGCAGGCGCTGACCTCCGACCACCGGGGACTCGAGTCGGCCGCGCTCCGCCTGGTGATTGCGTATGGCGGCGTCATTGAACTGAACAGGGCCGCTGTGATCGAAATGGTCCGCCTGTACCGTGATCACAAGGACAGTCGCGTTCGACAGATGGCCGTGGTTGCCATCGCAGCTACCGGGGACAACTGGGGTATCGACTTCCTGGAACGCAGCGAGGCCTACGAGGCCGACCCGGCCGTGCTGCGGACCCTGAAAGCCAGCCTGGCCGCGCAGCGCGCTGAGGTGGTGGCTGAGTCGGCCGCTGCCGAGCGGCCCCTCTGGGCGCGCGGCACTCCTGTGCAGGCATGATCGCGCCTGCGTGAGGTATTACGACACTCCCGTGCAGACATGACCGCCCCCTCCGAATCCGAACCGCAGTCGGTCGCCCCGCCCTTGCGCGGGGCGACCTTCCCTTTCGGGCATCGGGTATATTCCGGCACAGTCAGCCGATCCCCCCATGCCCTCCCGACTTGCTCTCCTGCATCGGATCATCGGAATCGCAGCCGTGATCATGTTTCTGGCCACAGGTCAGTACATGGACCGGGTGCACGCCCACCTCGAGGGCATGGCGGACGCGCAGCGCATGCTGTTCCGCTCAACCCACCTGTACATCCTGTTCACGGGCCTGATGAACCTCGGACTGGGGATTTACCACCAGCCTTTTCGCGACCGGCTCGCTCGACCCCTTCAGAACGTGGGATCGCTGCTGTTGCTGGCTGTGCCCGTGCTGATCACCGTCGGCTTCTTCACGGAGCCGTTTCTGACCGAGTTCGCCCGGCCCTACACGCGACCGGCCGCGTACATGAGTCTTGCGGGCGGAGTCCTGCTGACCGCCGGCTACGTCATCGACTGGGCCGGTCGGCGTTCATGAGACTCGGGATTGCGGCATGTGGCCTGATTCTGCTGTGCGGTGCCTTGCGCCCCGCCGCTGCGCAGCACCCGGACTTCGACGCGGTGGTGGAACGCGCCCGGGAGTTGGCCCCGATGAACTCCCTGATCATCTGGCATCGGGATTCCCTGGTTGTGGAGAGCTACTTCCGCGGCATGGCGCGGGATCGCCGGGCCAACATCAAGTCGGCCTCCAAGACCGTGCTCTCGGCCCTGGTGGGCATGGCCGTTGCGGACGGGGACATCCCGTCACTCGACACTCCGCTGGCCGAACTTCTGCCCGACTACTTCGACGACGTTCCCGAGGAGAAGCGAGACATCACGCTGCGGCATGCGATCACCATGCGCACCGGACTGGAGACCACCAGTTTCCGCAACTACGGGGCATGGGCATCGTCCCGAGACTGGGTAAGATTCCAGGTCGATCAGCCCATGGAATGCCGGCCCGGAGGCTGCTGGTCATACAGCACCGGGACGTCTCATCTGGTGGGGGTCGTGCTGGCCCGCGCCACCGGCGAGAGTCTGCTGGCGTACGCGCGCCGAAAGCTGTTTGAACCGCTGGGTGTGCGACTGGCGCCCTGGGATCGGGACCCACAAGGCAACTATCTCGGCGGCAACAACATGCAGCTCAGACCGCTGGACCTGGCGCAGTTCGGTCGCCTGTTTCTCGCGAACGGGCGGTGGCAGGGGGAGCAGCTCGTGCAGGCGTCCTGGATCGAGGAGTCATGGGACCGCTACGGCCGCTCGCCGTGGAACGGCAATGGGTACGGGTTCTACTGGTGGAACCGGCGAATCGCCGGCGAGAGCGCCTGGTTCGCCTGGGGCTATGGCGGGCAGTTCGTATTCGTGGTGCCCCGATTGGACCTGGTGATTGCCACTACCGCATCGCTCGTCAATCGGCCACGTGGCGTCAACCACAACAACGCGGTTTACCGATTCCTGGGGCAGTACGTGATTCCAACCGTGCGGGAGCGCGGCCCGAGCTACACCGCGCCGGCGCGGTAGGTCAGACCTTGCGCAATCCGGGGGTGCGACCCAGTTCGGGGGCCACGATCCCGTCGAAGTCCGCGAGCCAGCGATCCCGATCGGCGGGATCCATGATGGCGACCTCGAAACCTGCACGGGCGACTCTGGCCAGGCCTGCACGGTCGAATCCCATGGGCCCGGCCAGCATGCGGTATTCGTCCAGCAGCACGTTGCCGAACGAAATCGGGTCATCCGTGCTGACGGTGCAGCGAATGCCTGCGTCCATCAGCCGGGCGATGGGGTGGTCATCATACGCCGATGCGACCTGCAGCTTGACGTTGCTGATCGGTGCCATGTCCAGGGTGACGTCCCGGTCAGCCAGGAGCGCCATCACCTCCGGGTCTTCGGCCGCACGCGCCCCGTGCTGGATTCGTGTCACGCCGAGTACCTCGACCGCCCATCGCACGAAATCCGGACCTGCAAACTCGCCGGCGTGGGCCTTGGTGTATTTGCCTTCATCGCGGGCGCGCGTCCAGTAGGACTCGGCCCAGGGTCCGACGGGAGTGGTTTCCGTCCCGTGCAGATCGATGCCGTCCAGCGCCTGCCACGTCAGCGCATCGTCGATCCACCCCTTTGTGCCCTCGTGGTAGCCGTCATGGTGAATGCCCATGAACAGGCGCACGTGCAGGCCTCGGGGAGCCGCGGACTTGATGGCCTCGGCTACGGCCTTGCCGTCCAGACCAAGGGCTTCGACGACGCCGGAGGCAAAGCTCGTCTCGACGTAGTGCACATTCTGCTTGTACACCAGGCCCTCAAAAACCTGTTTGGCCGCATCGTGGTAGCGCTCGGGAGAGGTATACCAGAGGCCGGCCATGTGCAGCAGTTCGCGCTCGAAATCGGCAAATGACCCGAATCGAAAGTCCTGCCGCCAGGACGCCGGTGGATGCGCGAACTCCTCGGGGGCAACCTTCTGCAACAACTCCAGGGGCAGAGCGCCCTCCAGATGAAGGTGCGTTTCCGTTTTGGGCAGGTTGCGAATGAAGCGGAGCGTGCCGCTGTCGACGTCGAATTCCATGGGCTCCAGGTCGGGGCCGAAAGGTAGCCGATGAGCGCCTCTCGCGCGCGACCGCCGTCCCGGTGCGCGGCCCTAGATTTTCACGAACGTGCGGGTCTCCGTGTGTGCTCCCAGTCGGACTCGCATGAAGTACGTGCCGGCCGGCAGTTGGTCCACCCGGGCCTGCACTTCATGTCTTCCGACGACCGTAAGCGGCGTGCCCGGCGTGAGGACCCGGCGGCCGCTCGCATCGAACACCTCGACGCGGAGCTCGGCGGGAATCGGCGCCTCGAGCGCCACGCGCACTGCGCTTGCGGCCGGGTTTGGGAAGGCCGCTCCGAGCCGGAATCCCTGCGGGAGATCGGACCGCACCGTGGAGACGCTGTCCGAGAAGAGGCTGAGCCGCTCAAACGGTCTGCCCAGCGTCTGGTCGACCAGGCCTTCCGGAACGCGCAGCCACTCCTCGAGCACCGTGGCATAGACCCGGCGGAAGTCGATGATATGCTCGAGGTCGCCAAACTCGTTGACCACGTCGAGGTCAGGCATGATGCCTATGGACGACGACGCCAGACCACCACCGAACAGGAACATGGGGGCCACGGTGGCATGGTCCGTGCCCCGGGCGCCGTTCTCGGCAACGGTGCGACCGAATTCAGAAAAGGTCATGACCAGCACATCATTCGCGCGTCCTCCCGCCTCGATGTCGGCCAGGAAAGCCGTTGTGGCCGTAGCAAACTCGGACAGCAGCGCCGGATGTGCGTCGATCTGAAGTGCGTGCGTATCGAAGCCGCTCAGGCTGACGTGGTAGACCCGGGACCCCAGTCCGCCCTTGATCAGGCGCGCCACCATGGCCAACTGCTCCCCCAGTGATCCATCGGGATATCCAGCCTCATTGTTGCCGATTCCGGCAGCGTCCTGAAGCGCCGCGGCGTACCGGTAGGACTGGTTGGCGATCTCCCTTGTGAGGGACATCAGGCGTCCCGGGCGGGAGTCCGGAACGGCCGTGGGGTCGTAGTTCACCCCACCCTCAGCCAGTCGGGCGAGTTGCTCGGTGTTGCGGAAGCTGGCCCCCACGTTCGCCTGGTCGCCCCGGAACATCATGGCGGCTCCGCCGATCTGGACCGCCAGCGGGCTGGAGGGCGGATCGGCGATGATCGTGGGCCAGTTGGTCTCGACGGCCCGCCCCACCCACCCGGTGCTCAGCATCTGCTCCGAGTCACTGGCCGTGACCCAGATATCCGTGGAGCGAAAGTGCGAGAGATCGGGACTGTCGTACCCCACGGCGTGCACCACCTGCATGGTGCCTTCCGAGAGCCGATTCGCGAGCGGAGCCAACGCATTGTTGAGCCGGAAATCGAGTCCGACATCCAGCGCGTCGGTCTTGGGGATGGACAACACCGGCCGATTTCGGTAGTAGCGATCATCATCGACGGGGATGACCGTGTTCAGGCCGTCATTGCCGCCTTCCAACTGAATCAGCACCAGAACCCGGTCCGAATTTGCGGCCGCAAGCGGATGTATGACCGGCGCACCAAGCACGGCTCTGGCGGGAAGGCCGCCGGCCACGAAGGTGCCAAGGCCTGCGAGGCCCAGCGTGCTCATGAACTGCCGCCGGGTCCACGCTTCGTGATCCCGGGAGTGCGCCGATCCGTCTTCCAGCCGGGCGCCCGTGCGGAGATGCCTGTCGTGACTGCACATGGCTACATCAGCTGGTATTCAGGCCGCTGCACGACACCGCTCAGAAAAAACCGCACCAGGGCGAGCGCGCCCGGATTTGTGATGTCCCATTCGTACCACGGCAATCCGGAAAGCATGTCGGACGCGAGAGCAACCGCCTCCCGCGGCAGTTCCGAGCGCACCGTATCCGGAATGGGGAACTGGACGAGGTCGCCACCGAACCCGGACGGACGCGTGGGCAGGTTCAGATGCTGCCACGGCACGCCGATGAAGTGCTGCACCATGGCGAGTGGCAAATGGAACGCCTGGGTCGCATCCGTAGGCGGCGCGAGCCGATTGCACCACGCGATGAGCGCGTCGTTGGCCTCCTGGCCGCCGAAGTAGGTCAGCCAGGACGAGGAGTTCCAACGCGCCGGCAGCGAGCTTGTATTGAGCCAATCCTGGTGGCCGGTCCACCCCGCCACGTTCGGAGGGAAGAACACCTGTTGGCCTGCTTCGGTCGACTCCCAGTAGAGGGCCTCTGCCAGCGAGCCGCCCATCGGCATGTCGTATTCACGAACCTGCCCGACCAGCAGTTCAATCGGACTCTTGATTCGGGCCCCCACTGTGCCTTCACTGTCCCAGAAGTACTTGGACTGTAGCAGTGTGCGCAGCAGGTTTCCTGTGATCAGCCCGCCGGCCTGGAACTGTTGTGCCATCGCGGCCACCACGTCCGGGTCGGGCTCCTGGTGGGCAAACTCCCGAAAGATCTTCTCGGTGATGAAATGCGCCACCTGCCTGCCACGCACCGTGAATATCAGGTCGACTGCTGTCTTCGCGGTCCAGCCACCAGGCCTCCCGAAAATGGTCTTCGACTCGGTGTCGAACAGCGCCGGATAGAAGTCCGAGCTCAGCGTAGTAAGGTTCACCGTCCACCCCGTCATGGCCCGGGCCAATTCGCTGATGTCGTTCTCGTCGTAGTTCGGCGTGCCCTCCGGGCTGGTGCGTCCCATAGTGAACAGCTCCAGCAGCTCCCGTGCGTAGTTCTCGTTGGGCGCGTGCTTGTCATTCAGGAAGCCGTCCAGGTAGTAGAGCATCGCCGGGTCAATGGTGATGGCATGGATCATCACCTTGAGGTTGCCGAGCGCATGCGTGCGAAGCAGCTCCATGTGCCGCACTGCGAAGGCGGCGAGCTCATACTTGTTGTAGGAGGTCGCGAAGTGGTCGTGCCAGAACAGCATCATGCGCTGCCTGGGGCCGCCGATCGCCCACTCGTTGATGAGGGAGCCCACGTACAGCTCCATCCAGGCATCGTTGAGCTCGAAGAATGCTTCGAAGGCCGCGTCCGAAGCGTGCTCATGGGGAGGCCGCTCATCCGCCCAACCCGGGCGGCGGTAGACCGAGTCGTTGAAGGCATCGCCCAGAACCTGTGCAACGGCCTCGTTTGCGGGCGTACCAATGAGCTGTTCCACATGGCTGGCACGGGCTCCGAAACTGGTGCGCCGCAACAGATGGCGCGCCATGTCCGCCGTCAGCGGTTCCTCAACCGGGGTGAGGTCCGGAGGACTGACGGCCCCGCGCATCCCGATCTCCAGGCGAGCCCGGCGGCCGGCCGGGTCAGGGCCGACTTTCGCGCCGGTCGAACCTGCAGACTTTCCCGCGACCTGATCCCACGGTCTGGACGGAGCCGGCGCCGTGCGGCGCAGGTTGTCCGCCCGCTCCCTGGCGGTCTTGTCGGAGAATCGGCGCTCGCGCCGGAAGGAGGGCTCGTGGCTCACGCGCAGTCTGTCGGTTCCTGCATGAGGGTAGGCTGAAGGGCCCACCTTCGACGCGCGGGGTCAGCCGAGCGGCTGCAATACGAGTCCGAACCGACGATTTAGCGAATCAGAACGACCTGTTTCATTTCCGGCGATTTACCCACGTCCACAAGCAGGAAATACAGCCCGGCCGGGGCGCCGGCGCTCGTTCCCGCGCCCGGATTCCAGCGGAACTCGTGCGGACCCGCCGGAAGGCGCTCATGCAGGAGCGGCCCCCATCGGCGACCCAGCGCATCGATCACCTCGATGCGCACGTCGGCGTCCCGGTCCAGGTGAAACGGGAGGGTTACCGGGCCGGGCGACGGATTGGGATAGGCTTCACCGAGATGAAACGCCTCCGGGACCGGCGTGCCCAACACGGCGGTCGCGGCATCAGCTCCCGTCCATCGATACACCCGTTTTCCCACCGCAAGGGCGAGCGAATCGTGCACGACAATGAACCGGTTCACAGCGCCGTCCAGTTGACCTTCCGGCGAGGCGGTGACGGTACCGTCGTTTGACGATCTGACCTCCGGAGCCCAGTCCAGGAGCTGCGACCACGTGACACCTCCATCGGTGGTGATCGAAGTCACCCCCCGACCGCTGGCCCACCCTGTGCGCTCATCGAGGAATCCGATGCCCTGCAGGCCTGCGCGCGAGACACTGCCGTCCACGTCGATTTCCGTCCAGGTAACGCCAGCATCGTCCGTGCGCAAGACTCGGGCCGGGTGCCCATCGGAGTTGGAAGCGTACTCTATGGAGACGTATCCGGTCTCCGGAGTCGGAAAGGAGATCTTCCATCCCCACTCCCCGTCGGTGCCGGATCGCTTGTCCGACTCGTACACGCGGGTCCAGGTCTGGCCGCCGTCGGTCGTGCGAATGACCACCGCGTTGCCGCGAAGCGACTCGGACGTGCCGCCTACGGCGATGCCGGTCAACTCGTCAAAGAAGTGCACGTCAATCAGCGTGGCTGCTGCCGGCTTTACCGAGCGGCCGGTCCAGGTCTGGCCCCCATTGGACGTCTTGATGACCGTCGCACTGCCGTGGAAGGCGCCCACACCGTAGGCGACGCGGCTGTTGACCACGGACATGCCGCAGATGCCTACCGGCTTGGTTCCTGAAATCCGGTTGGTCACATCGGTCCAGGTGTCTCCTCCATCCGATGTGGCGAACAGCACGGAGCCTGGCGTTTGCACCGTACCTGTAAACACGTTTCGCGGGTCGATCACCGCCAGGGCCCGAAATGCATAGCGGGCACCGGTGTCGAGCTGCAGATCCCAATGGTCGCCGGCGTCGTCCGTGCGCCAGATCTGTCCCCGCGTGTTGACGAGCCAGCCGGTCTCCGCGGTCGCGAACTTGACGTCATCGTGTCTGCCGCGACCGCCCACGGCCTCCGGGCCGGAAGTCGCGGGCACCCAGCGGGCCTGCGCAGATACGTCGCAGGCACAAACGACGACGAGCAGGAACAGAGTGGACGATCGAATCATGCAAGGCGGCCGGTTGAACGGTGCGCATGGTACGGACAGCAAGACCGCATCGCCCGAAAATACCCCGTTTTTGCCCTTCGAGTCCCGCATTACCCCTGCCCATGAAGCGCTCCCTCATTCTCCTGTTGGCGGCCGTGACCGCTCTTCCGGTCCTGGCCCAGGACGTCACCGAAGCCGACTATATGCGCGCCGAGCGCATGCTGCGGCAGCATACGACCCCGATGGTGTACCGCAACGCGGTGTCGCCCAACTGGATGGAAGACGGCACCTTCTGGTACCGCGTTCGCTCCGCGGAGGGCGCAGAGTTTGTGCGGGTATTTCCGGAGGCTCGTCGCAACAAGCGGCGACCTGCGTTTGACCACGCACGGCTGGCGGAGGCGCTCTCGCAGGTGAGTGAGGCGGACTACGATGCCTGGTCCCTGCCGTTCTTCTCGTTCGAATTCCAGGATGGCGATCGTTCGATTGCCTTCACCGCGGAGGGCAGCCCGATGGTCTGCGATTTGCGCAGGTATCGCTGCGAGGCCGGCGAAGCGCTCGAGGAGGAAACCGCGGCCACGCCCTGGTGGAGAAGCACGGATATCGTCTCTCCCGATGGGGCCAGGGAGGCCTTCGTAAAGGATCACAACCTTTGGGTCCGGGACAAGGAGACCGGTGCCGAACGCCAGATGACCTTCGACGGCGAAGAGGATTATGCCTACGCGACCAACAACGCCGGCTGGACCAAGTCGGACCGCCCGGTGGTGCTCTGGTCACCCGACTCCGAGAAAATCGCGACGTTCAAGCACGATGGCCGCGGCGTCTCGATGATGCATCTGGTGAACACCCAGCAGGGTGCACCGGAGCTAGAGTCGTGGCGTTATCCGTTCCCCGGCGACTCGCTGATCTTCCGCATCGAGCGTGTTGTGATTCACGTGGACGATGCGCGAGTGGTGCGCCTGGACATGCCCGCCGATGATCATCGCTCGACCATCACCGACCACATCGTGGACGGCGGTCAATGGGCCGACATCGAGTGGAGCGACGATTCCAGCCGACTGTTCTTCGTGTCCTCCAGCAGGGATCACAAGCGTGCGCTTCTGCGGGAGGCCGACCCTGAGACCGGCTCGGTGCGCGACATCCACGAGGAGGTTGAGGACACCTTCTATGAGTCCGGGTACAACCAGATCAACTGGACCACCTTCCCGGAGGAGAATGAGTTCGTCTGGTACTCGCAGCAGGATGACTGGGGCCATCTGTACCGGCATGATCTGGGCTCGGGTGCCCTGAAGAATCGCATCACGTCCGGCCCCTGGAAAGTGCTCGCCGTACGGAATTGGGACCACGCGGCGGACCGGATTCTGTTTACGGGCGCGGGCCGAGAAGCCGGCGATCCGTACTTCCAGTACCTGTACTCGGTACGCTTCGACGGCTCCGATCTGAAGCTGCTCACCCCGGACAGCCTGAATCACAGCGTGACGTTCTCGCCGGACTACCGGTACTTCATCGACACGGCCTCATCGCCCACCATGCCGCAGGTAATCACGCTGCGTCGTACCGAGGACGGCAGCGCGGTCGTGGAATTGGAGCGGGCGGACATCTCGCAGCTGGTCGCATCGGGCTGGAAGCCGCCGATTCCGTTTCAGGTCAAGGCTCGGGACGGCGAGACGGATCTGTTCGGGCTGATGTACACACCCACCAACATGGATCCGACGCGCAAGTACCCGATTCTGAACTACCTCTATCCCGGTCCGCAGAGCGGGAGCGTTGGCAGCCGCAGTTTCGTGCCGTCCCGCAGTGACAAACAGGCCGTCAGCGAATTGGGATTCATTGTGGTGGAACTGGATGCGATGGGCTCTCCGATGCGCTCCAAGTCCTTCCATGAGGCCTACTACGGCAACATGGGCGACAACGGACTTCCGGACCAGAAGGGAGGCATCGAGCAGCTCGCGGCCCGCCACGCGTTCATGGATCTGGACAAGGTTGGGATCTGGGGCCATTCTGGCGGTGGATTCGCTTCGACGGCCGGGCTGCTTCGCTATCCCGATTTCTACAAGGTGGCCGTTTCCGGGGCCGGCAACCACGACAACGCCACCTACGAGGACGACTGGGGCGAAAAGTGGCAGGGCCTGCTTGAGCGCTATCCGGACGGCACCACCAACTACGACAATCAGGCCAACCATCTCCTGGTGGACAACCTGAAGGGAAAACTGCTGATCGCCCACGGCAGCATGGACAGCAACGTGCCGCCCAACAACACCCTGCTGCTGGCAGAGGCATTGATGAATGCCGGCAAGGACTTCGACATGCTCATCTTCCCGAACAGTCGCCACGGATTCCGGCAGGGTGAGTACTGGATGCGGAGGCGGTGGGACTACTTTGTTCGTCACCTCAAGGGTGTCGAGCCTCCGAAAGAGTTCCAGTTCGGACAGCAGCAACCACGCCAGAGCATGTAGCCTGTGCGTGCAGCGCTTCTTTGCTTGCTGATGATGGGGGCGGCGTCCTGTGCGCCGGCCCCCATCGTGTTTGACGGGGATCCGTATCCGCGGGTGGCCGGAGAGACCCGGGCGCTCGTCCTCTGGGTGCGCTTTGCCAGTGACGATACCGCCTGGCCCGGGGTCACTGCGGCCAATCGAGGATGGCAGGGGCCCGACGATTGGCCTGCGATAGCAGATTCAATCCTGTCGCCGTCCGTCGAACGGCCGACCGGCCTGACCCGCTACTTCCTCGATCAGTCAGACGGGGCGTTTCGCCTTACCGGACGTTCCTACCCGGAGGTTCTGGTGACCCGCGAGCCCGAACGCGCGTACCGGTCGGGCGATGGAACGCTGGATCAGGCGCGGCTGACGCGCGAGCTGCTCGAGAGCGTGGACGCCTCTGATCGGGTGGATCTCGACGACTTCGATGCGGACCGGGACGGCTACATCGACTATCTGTTCGTGGTGGTGCGTCGCATGCAGGAAACGCTGCTTTTCCGCACCCACGCCTTCGGCATCTCAGACCTGGGCTACTCCTCTGAGGTAGCCGAATTCGGCGCGAGCAAAGCGCGCCGGGTGGACCGCCACGCCAGCGGGTCCTATGTGCGCTACGACAACGCCGGAAACATCTTTCCAGAGGTGGACCTGGTCCGCCTGATGGCGCACGAGATCGGTCACGACCTGTGGCGGGGCTTCGTGCATCTGCAGCCGGTAGAACCCGCCGCCGGCATTCCGTCTTTCCCCGATCGCCGGGTGGGCTACGTGCTCATGTCGGGGCCGTCCGATGCTCGTGGCGATGAGACCATTTCGGCCTTCGAGAGGGACCTGCTTGGATGGATTGACTGCCGACCCCTGACCCGGGACACGGTGGTCACCGTGCAGGATCTCTATTCCGGAGACGCCGACCAGTGCTTTACGTACGATGCCGTGCGCCTGTCCCGAACCGGTGGACTTCGGCGCCTGTACCTCAGCAATCGCCAGCGCGTGGGTCCGTTCGACCGGCTCATGGTGGAGCGGCATCCCCAGGCGCGCAGCGAGCAGGGACTCATGGATACGGGCGTTCTTGTGATGGCCACGGAGGGCGACGGGCGCGTGGGCGTGGTGCCGGCGGACGGCAGCCTGGAGTTGTCCCCTCGGGCGGCGCCCTACCGGGGCGATCTCCTGAGGCCCGGCGACCGCCTGACACCTTGGACGCACCCCAACAGTACCGGCTATGTGGGATTTCCCGCGAGCGGACCGCGCGTGCACGAATCCCAGACAGACCTGTTGTACCGCGGTGTGCATGTGCTATCGCGCACGGGCGATGCGCTCACGGTCAGATTCACCACAGACGAGCGACACAACGCCCGTTTCCTGGACAGTGATGTCATTCCGGTGTTGCCGGACCTCGAGTTCAGCGGACTGGCTGTGGTCCGGGGCACCGTTCGGCTGGACGGCAGTGCCCGATTCGACTCTCTGCGTGTGCTGCCCCTGAGTCGCCTGATCGTGAACGGCGCACTCGAGACCGCTCATCTGTCTCTGGGACGTAACTCGATGCTGGTTGTGGACGGCGTGGCACAGGCCTCCGAGGGCGAGCGTGAATGGGGAGCCCGACTGGTGGTCGACGGCGGCCGCATCGTTGGCACACCCCTGGAAAACTGGCTGGCCGAAGACATCCGCTAGGACACCGGTGGCGCAAGTCTGGCGACGGTTTGCCTGCTGGAGCCCGGTAGCCACGTGTCGCATGCGCTACCTACCTTGCATGCACGATCTCTCTGCGAAACCCATGAGACTGCTGTTGACCCTGGCTGTGGCATTGGCCTGGCCGGGCTGCGACTCGAACCTTCCTCCCGTCGACGACGATCAGCCCGAAACCTACCGGGTGCTGTATCGCGTGGAGGGCGATGTGGTGCGCGCCGATTCGGTCAAGTATCAGCTCGGTACCGGCGAGGTGATGCACGCGGAGTCCGTGGACATCCCGTTCGCAGAGACATCCACGTTGCAGCCCGGCACTGTCGCCAACCTCTGGGTGAATGCTACCCCCTTCAACCCGTGGCAGCCCATTCCGAACAAGGAGGTCACCGTAATCGGGTCAATTCTGGTGAACAACGAGGTGGTAGCCTCAGACACCGTGCGGGGTTCGAGGTCCGAGAAGCTGGCCATTTCGCTGACGGCCACCATGCCGCAGTGAGCCTGCTGGAGACGTTCGGGAGGTCGACGTTCGATCCGGCCCCGGCCCCGGACCTGGAGCCCGGGCGGGTGCTCGCCGTGCATCGCACGAATCTGTCCGTGATGACCGAGTCCGGCCTGCGGCAGGCTGAGTTGACGGGCAGGCTGCGCTTCACCGCTGAGACGGAGGACGATTTTCCCGTAACCGGAGATTGGGTCTGGGTGCGCGCACTGGATGACCTGGCCATGGTCTCGGAGGTCCAGGCCAGGCAAGGTGTGCTGCGGCGCCGGAGGCCCGGTACTTCCTCCGGGCTTCAGATCATGGCCTCCTGGGTGGACGTGGCGTTGCTGGTGCACGGGTGCAATCTGCCGGTGAATGTGCGCAGGTTGGAGCGTTTTGCTGCTGCGGTACGGGACGGGGGCATCGAGCCTGTCGTCGTGCTGAGCAAGGTCGATCTACTGGACGATGAGGAGCGCAAAGAGTCCATCGCCCAGTGCGCACATATCGGCCCGGTGGTAGCTGCGAGTTCGGAAGTTTCCGGTGGCTTTCTGGAGGTGCAGGGTCTGCTGGAGGCCGGCCGCACGTTTGTACTGATCGGGCCGTCGGGAGCCGGCAAGACCACGCTGCTGAACGGGCTTTTGGGATCCGAGACGTTTGCCACCGGGGCGGTCCGTGACGTCGACGGCAAGGGGCGACACACGACGACGCGGCGGGAGTTGGTGCAGCTTCCGTCGGGGGCGCTGCTTATCGACACACCCGGGGTGCGCGAAATGGGCATGACCGATATGCAGGGTGGCATCGAAGACACCTTTGATGAGATTGCCGTGCTGGCGGAAACATGCCGGTTTGCCGACTGCCGACATCAGGAAGAGGTCGGGTGCGCTGTGCTGGCGGCCGTGGAGACGGGCGACCTGGCGGCCGAAACACTGGCGGCGTACCATAAACTTGAGCGCGAGGCGGCCCACTTCGAGCGCTCGATTGCGGAACGACGCCGACGGGATCGCGGGTTCGGCAAGATGGTCCGCGAAGTCATGAAGCATAAAAAGGACAGGCGCTGATGGAGTATGTAATCGTCGCGGTCGCGGCCGCTGTGGCCTCCGGGCTGACGATGTACTCCGGATTTGGACTCGGCACCATTCTCCTGCCGGTCTTTGCGCTGTTCGTTCCGGTGGAATGGGCTGTGGCGGCCACTGCGGTGGTGCACGCGGCCAACAATGTGCTGAAGGTGTCCCTGCTCGGCAAACTGGCCGATCGCGACGTGGTCATCCGGTTTGGTGCGCCTGCGGTGTTGGCGGCCTTTCTCGGTGCCTGGCTCCTGGCCGTGGTGGCCGAGATTCCGGGGAGTGTTTCCTGGCAGCTGGCGGGAGTTCAGGGCGAGATCACGGCAATCAACGCCGTCATCGGGGTGCTGATGCTGGGTTTCGCCGTGTTCGAATTGAGCCCGCGATTTGCGGGCGTGGAACTGGATGCCCGATGGCTGCCGGTGGGCGGCGTGCTCTCCGGGTTCTTCGGGGGGCTCTCCGGGCACCAGGGCGCGCTGCGTTCGGCGTTTTTGGCGTCGACCCGCATCACCGCGAAGGCCTTTGTGGGAACGAACGCGGTGATCGGACTGGCCGTGGACCTGATCCGCATCGGGGTGTACGGGGTGCTGGTCTTTGGGGCCGACGTTTCGGTCCTGTTGGGCGGAGCGTCCGGCAACCTCGTGCTTGTTGGCACACTGGCGGCGTTTGCCGGAGTGCTCGTGGGGCGGCGCTACCTCAACAAGGTGACGATGGACGGCGTGCGCAGACTCACGGGCGGCATGCTGCTTGTCATTGCAGTGCTCCTGATTGCGGGGGTGGTGTAGCCGACGGTGTCTACCGAAGCCGGCTGTGGAAGGCGCGGAACGCATCGACCACCTGCTCCGGATTCTCGACCTGGGGATAGTGCCCCACGTCGAGGCGAGTCACGTGCACGCCGGACTCGAGGGCCTCGACCGCATCGGCCACCGCCTCGCCTGACACGGGATCGTGCACGCCGCAGATGAGCTGCATCGGCACGGGAGGGTGCCGCAGCGGCTCCATCCATCGGTCCGCATGGCGTTTCCGTTCGTGCAGATAGCGGATCACGTAGGGCAACGACGCACGGCCGCCTCCGGCCAGCAAGGTCTGCCAGCTTTCGTGGAGAAACTGCTCCGATGGCGCCGTGTGCGGACCGAAGATTCGGTGCATGTTGCGCCGGAACAGGCGCTCGGAGGCGACGCGTGCCACCAGCGGACCAGCGGGCCCGGCAAGGAGTTTCTGGATGGGTCTGGGTCGATAGGCGCCCGGCACAATCCCTCCGTTGAGCATGACGAGCGACTGCCAGTCCCGGTCGCGGTGCAGGAGTTCCAGCGCCACCGTGTTTCCCAGGTCGTGGGCCAGCATGTGCGCACACGGGACACCGTGGCGATCCATCAGTTCGAGGGCGATGTCCGCGATCTGCGGGATCGTGACGTGCCGGCGGGGCTTCTCCGACCGGCCGAGTCCCGGAAAGTCGAAGGCGAGCACGCGGAAGTCCCGTGTCAGTGCCGACCAGATGGGATCCCAGTCCGCGGAGGAGGTCGGGAAACCGTGCAGCAGAAGCAGGCCGGGACCCTGGCCGCCGATGCGGAGGTGGAGGGTGAGGCCTTGCACGGTCACTGCCGCGTCAGCCGGCATGACTCCAGCGAACTTTCATTTTTCCAATCCAGGCCATCTCCGTATAATATGACTCTGCGCCCAGCGCACGTGTGCCCGTAGCTCAGCTGGATAGAGCGGCTGACTACGGATCAGCAGGTCAGGGGTTCGACTCCTCTCGGGCACGCCAAAAAAGGGCCTCTCATGGATCATGAGAGGCCTTTTTTCGTTTCAGCAATGACTAAGAAACATTGCGATGCCCATCTCATCAACCAAGCGCTGTGGCCGTTGCGCACGCATCAAGTCACGAGAGGAGTTCCATCGAAATCGTGCTCGCAAGGATGGCCTTCAGAGTGCCTGCAAGGAATGTCAGCGCTCATATGTCCAGGCGCATTTTGATGCAGATCCCGCGTACTACCGCAAGAAGGCATCCAAACGCAACCGGGTGGTCCGGGCCGATATCCGGAAGCTGATTCGGGGAGCGAAGGCCGTTCCGTGCTCGGACTGCGGGGTGCGGTACCCCTACTACGTGATGGACTTTGACCACGTACGAGGCAAAAAGCGCTTCAACGTTGGCGAAGGCCTTGCGACACACTCACCTGCCGTCGTTCGGCGTGAGATCGACAAATGCGATGTTGTCTGTGCCAATTGCCATCGCACGCGCGAACATGTCAAGCGCGTCCGCAAGCGGGCAGCACAGGGCTGGCCCGAGGACTAAGCGAGGCATCTGCGTTGGTGATCCGGAGACATTCAGCCTCTTCCATCGGTGGGATGGTGCCCATCCAAGGCTGAGCGTCATGCCCGCTGACAGGACCCCGCGCGCTAGGGGCCACGGCCCCGGCTCCGACATGGAATCGTGGGCGTCGTTTACACGTGTCGGCCGCTTCGATCGCACCCGACGTGGAAAAAGCAGCCCCAGTCGACTACCGACGTGCCTTTCGGGGGCTCGAAGTGGAAAACCGGCCCCTGCTTGCACTTGGCGGCGCAGGGGGCAGCCGCGAGGGCCGACGCGGGGCCCTCGACGCACCTCGCGGTCGCGGCTCCGGCCGGCTGCACATGGTCGCGCACCAGCGCCCGCGTCCCAGCGATCGCGGCTCCGGCACCAGCGCCCGCGGGCGGCCGCGGCTCCGGCGCGAGCGATCGCGCCCCAGCGCCCGCGGCCTCGCCGGCGGCTTCGATCACCTCCCCAGGTGCCCGCCTACCGCCGCACCACCTTCACCGCCGGCAATCCGGGGCCGACCAGGAAGTACACCCCGGCCGGCAGGGCCGACAGGTCCGCGCTGCGCGAAGCGGCGGGAATGCGGCCTCGCTCGCGTCCAAGCACATCAACGATAGCGAGTTCTACGGGGAGTGCGGCAAGCCAGACGCGGCCGGCCGTCGGGTTCGGGTACACCGCGAGATCCGGCAGCGACTCCGGCACGGCAACCGATACAGGTGCGACGACCGACAGATACACGGTCGCCTCATTGGAGACGGCCGATGCGGGTATGTCCCCCATCGCAACGATTTCTCCGGTGATATGCAGGTCTGCGGTATTTCCGGAGAGGTCCACCGACTCCTGAAGGTCCACGTTGAGGATGAGCCGCTCCTCCCCACCCACACCGGGCCCCAACAGCCCGGCCAGCTCCGTGGTGAGCGACGTATCAAACTGCTGGTCCCCAGTCGGCACGAGTCCACCGAGCGGACCAGAGCCCGTGACGCCGACCTGACCGGCGACGCCCACCTCGTTTCCGGCCTGCTCAAACAAACCGGCAAAGCCCGGCACCACCGCTGCGCCCGGGTGAGGCAGGGAAAGCCGAATGCCGCCGGCCGCCGCGTCCAGGGTCACGGTGAGCACAGTCAACCCCAGGTCCCCATAGTTGAAATCCAGGGTTGCCGCGGCCGAGTTCTGAAGATCCAGCCCCCGGACCTGGAGCGAATCAAACGGTGCGCGATCCGGCCAGGCTGCCGCCGCAACGGTCCCCTCGATGAACAGCTGCTCCTCATCGGACGCCGTGCCGACATTCGGCAAGGTCAAGTCCACCTGGAAGGTCAGCGAAGACGCGGCCGTGTCTACCGTCATCACAGCCTCCGGCACGGTGCTGAACCGGTAAATCAGGCTGTCCGGCCCGATGTAACCCATATCCGGCCGGTAGACCAGCGAGTCCTCTACCACCGTCAGGGTGCCGTGTCGCGGCCCTGAAACCACCTCGAGCAGCACGGGTCCGCCACCGGAATCGTCGTTCCGCAGCAGGTCTCCTGCGGCGAGCGCCAGCTCCACCCCCGTCTCGGTCTGCAGCGTATCGGACCGGGCCTCCTGAGCCCCCGCGTGCGGAGCGCAGATGCCCCACATTGCAATAACGGATATCCATATCCTTCTCATGGGGCTGCAATTGCCACCCGGTGGCCGCGTTCCCGCGCGCGCTGCTCTGCCACCCCGTTTCCGCATTCCCGAACGCCGATCTGCCGGTGCCCAAGGCCCGACCGCATTCTCCCCCGTCCACCCGATATTCCCGGTATGGAAGAACCCATGGTGGTCGTCGGCGGAGGGCTCGCGGGGCGTGCGGTGGCAAGCGCCATGACCGGACGGTGCCCGCTCATCTGGGCGGACAGCCCATCGCCCGAATCCGCGACTCCGGCCGCTCAGGCGCTTCTGGCGAACCCAATGATGTCCCAGAAAGCCAACCCGGTCTGGCGCGCCCGCGAGGCGATGGAAGCGCTCGGTGAATGGCACAGCGAGCACGGCGTGGAACCCGTGGCCCGAGGTGTCTTGCGGCCTGCCCGAGACTGGAAGCAGATGGACATCTTCCGGGGCCGCTCGGAACGCCACGCCGACCTGGCCAGCTATCACTCACAGGCCGAATCCCGGGAGCGATGGCCGTTCCTCCACGCCCCACACGGCACCCTGTTTGTCCCTTCCGGACTGGCATTCCGGCCTGAGGACTTCCGGAGCCCATCGCCCAGTCGAGCCTGGAAACTCACCGGATTCGCCGAGGCTGCCGGAGAGGTTACGTCCACCTTCGAGACGCCGGACGGCCCGGGCACGGTGCGCAGCGGCGTACTGGTTCTGGCGATGGGATCCGCGCTGGCCACGATGCCTGGTACCGCTTCCCTGCCATTGCATCCGATCAAGGGGCAAACGGCGCACACGCCCGTGCGTCTGCCGGAGCGCGCACCATGCATTTCGGGCGGTGGCTATACGGTGCCCGTGCCGGACGGGACCGTTGTTGGAAGCACATTTGAACACCAGTTTGAGGACCCCCACCCCAACCCGGCCGCTGCCCGGGATCTCGTGGCACGCGCCGCGAACAACCTTCCCCTGCTGGCCGATGCGCCCGTGGACCGTATGCGGGCAGGTGTGCGAGTCACGGTGCCAGGAACCAGGTTGCCGATGGTCGGGCCGCTTCCGGGGCACAGCCGGGTATGGATCGTCACCGGACTGGGCTCCAAAGGCCTGTTGATGTCGGCGCTCATTCGCCGTCATTTCGCCGATTGGCTCGCTGCACCGGACTCCATCCCGCACGAGATTCGCGTCCGGGAGAGATCGGCGTGAAGAAAGCGGTTCCACGCAGTGTTTTGGCTAGGCAGGGCCTGACGCTCCCGTTATTTTTGCCGGACACCACTCTGTGAGAATCCGCCATGGCCGAAGTCATCAATTCGAATACCGCAGAAATCCTGGGCAACGAGGCCGGATACCTGCTGGATCACTCCTGCAAGACGATTTCAAAGGACCAGTTGCACCTGCCGGGTCCTGACTTCGTCGACCGCATTTTTGCGCAGTCGGACCGCAACATCCAGACGCTGCGCTCCCTTCAGACGCTCTTTGGCACCGGTCGCCTGGCCAATACTGGCTACGTGTCGATTCTTCCAGTGGACCAGGGCATTGAGCATTCCGCTGGCGCCTCCTTCGCCAAGAACCCGATCTACTTTGACCCGGAGAACATCGTCAAGCTGGCCATCGAAGGCGGCTGCAATGCGGTAGCCTCCACCTACGGCGCCCTCGGATCCGTGGCGCGCAAGTATGCCCACAAGATTCCGTTCATCCTGAAGTTCAATCACAACGAACTGCTCACCTACCCGAACACGTTCGACCAGATTCTCTTCGCACGCATGGAAGAGGCCTGGAACATGGGCTGCGTGGCAGTTGGTGCTACGATCTACTTCGGATCGGAAGAGTCGAACCGGCAGATCCAGGAGGTCTCCGAGGCCTTCGCGGTGGCGCACGAAATGGGCATGGCGACCATCCTCTGGTGCTACATGCGCAACTCGGGTTTCAAGGTGGATGGCGTCAATCACGAAGGCAGTGCAGACCTGACCGGCCAGGCCGATCACATCGGAGCTACCCTCGAGGCTGATATTGTCAAGCAGAAGCAGCCGACGTCCAACTACGGCTACAAGGCGCTCAACTCCGGCGACTCCAGCTACGGCAAACTGGACGAGCGCATCTACAGCGAGCTGGCCAGCGATCACCCCATCGACCTCACCCGCTACCAGGTCGCCAATGCCTTCATGGGCCGCGTCGGCACAATCAATTCGGGCGGCGCCTCCGGTGCCAACGACCTGCAGCAGGCGGTGAAGACGGCCGTGATCAACAAGCGCGCCGGCGGCATGGGTCTCATCTCGGGCCGCAAGGCGTTCCAGCGTGCGATGGACGAAGGCGTCGGCATTCTGAATGCGATCCAGGACGTCTACCTGGACGACAGTGTCACGATCGCCTGACGCAACTCGAAGCACACCGACGGCCTGACAGCCCCGTCAGGCCCGCGTTCCACTCTCAGGGCCCGGCCGAACCTTCGGTCGGGCCCTTTCCTATTGCCCGACGAGCCAACCGACCAGCGCTGCCCGGCTCTCGGGGGCTGGATACTCCGCCGGAGTTCCGTCAACCAGGTCGCCCCATCCTCGGTCGGTTGCCCAGGCGAGCGCACCGCCGGTGCCGAACGTCTCGAGGCGGAATTCGTGCTGCAGCTTGGCCCAGAGCGAAGCGCCTTCCACGTGAATCTCTACGTTCTGCCAGCTTCCGTCTCTGGGTGTTCCGGGGGCATCGGTGACCCTCGCAGGCGTCAGCCCAGCCGCCACCCTGCTGTTGTTGATCAGTTCCACTCCCCGCGCGCCACTCCTCAGCAGGGCCTCCGCCTGCAGCAGATCCATTTCCGCCTTCACCATGTGCGGCATGGGACCGCTGGAGGTCACTGAATACTCCTGCCACCGCACAAACTGCACCCGGCTCACGAGATACGGCCCACGGGAGGCCGCGAAATAGTGGGTGTCGAGCTGCGCGAAGTACGCCCCCGGAGGTGAGTCGAAGCCCCGTCTGAACTGAATGCGCCGATCGTCCGTCTCGATGTCGAAGGGCCGGCGCTCCACGGCCGGTGCGGCCAGCCAGCGAGCGTATCGGCCACTGAGGTCCGCCGGGCCGACAGTGCGATAGTCGGCCATGGAGCGCTGGGGAATGTGGGCCCAGTAGGTCAGGTCTGTGAACTGGTTGTCCCGGTTGATGTCGCCGACAGGCGCAAAGTCCACCTCGATCCCGGACGCGGCCAGCCTTCGGATCTCCTGCCAGTCGGCGGCTTCCCGGCCGGCAGGGGTCCGGGGGACTGCCGCCATGTATCGGGCGGCGAAGCTGTTGGCCAGTCTGACAAGTCCCTCCGAATCCAGGTCGAGGCCGTAGATCCACTGCTCATCAGCCGGGAACGAGAGCCTGCTACTGGTGGCGAGTCCGATCGACTGATACAACTCGTCGACTGCCGCGGCCTGCAGCTGCTCCCAGTTGCGCTCACGCAGCGTGGAATCGGCCCCGACTTCGTAAGCGGTCTCGTACCGCATCGCCAGCGTGCCCAGACACAGGCCCCGCACGAAGCGCGAAAACGCCGCGATGCGCAACCTTGACTCGCCGGCCGCCTCGAAGACAGCCTCTGGCTGCAGCGTGGCCCGCAGCGCCACCGTGGCCGCCGCCTGACATCGATGGGCAAGGCGCCAGGGCTCCAGCGTGAAGTCATACCACGTGCTGGCCGAGTTGGGCACCCACCCTCGGGGCTCCTCCCCGGACACGCGGAGGCCGTAGGCAGAGCTGGTGGACGTGATCTCGTCCGCCTGCGCTGACCATCCGAGGCCTCCCCAGCCGCCCATGTTGGCCTGCCAGTAGTCGGCCCAGGCCGCCCTGGCCAGCTCAGCGGCCCGCGTCGGCGTCACGAGTGGCGGGAGTTCGGTGCCGGCAGGGGGATCCTCTTCGGGAATGCTGCCCGAGGGTTCCACGCACGCGGCCAGCAGGCCGGTCAGGAGCAGTGCGATGATCGAAAGCGGACGCATGGGATTATCGCACAATATGCAGCGCGTGCGTGATCAACCGGCCGGTAGACCTGATCCGAAGGAAATGCAGACCATTCGGCAGGCCGGTGGTATCCAGGATCAGCTCCTGAAAGGCATCGGACTCAGGAAAACCGCGAAAAACCTGCCTCACTTCGCGACCCAGGACGTCATGTAGCGTGACGACCATCCAACCGGACGGCGACAACCCCACCACCAACCGGGCGGTCCCGGAGACCGGATTTGGGTAGGGCCCGGTCACGGTGATCTGTCCGGCCACGAGCTGGGGTGCCCCGTCGGGCACGCCGCTCCCCGGATCCAGTGCGTCGTCCATCCAGGCCAGGCGGGCCAGCAACCAGCTCTTCAGATAGGCGACCTCATCGTCCAGATCCTGCCCGACGAATACGTTGGGCCAAATGTATCGACCGAATTGCCCCCAGCGGAGGCGGTCCCGCTCGTAGGCAGCGCGGATGGTTTCGGCGTGGCCATCGATGCGCGCCAGCAAGGAGTCCGTGTGCAGAAAGCTGTTCCGCAGTTCCGCCCAGCGCGTCCGGGCCAGGTCCTGAAACGAGTCCTGCCGAAACACGCGTCGAAAGAACGCGGGGGGCTGGAAGTCGCCGTCTGGCAGTCGATACTGCACGCGCCAGTCCCGGGTAATGCGCCCGTCGTAATAATCCGCATTTCCGAACGCGAGATTGAAGTCCCAGACCGGCCCCAATCGCAGCCGCGGTTCGTCGTCATCATCCCGATCCTTGTGCATGAAGGTGCTCAGGCGATACGAGTCCACATTGTGGGTCAGCTCGTTCAGGAGCAGGTAGTCGACCGCGGCAGACGGCTCGAGATACTCCTGCCAGCGCTCGGGTCGGGACGCCATCTCCTCCTCAAAGCGTGTCATCCACTGCTGGATCCAGGCCTTCTGCACGTCCACCAGGTCGGCGCCCTTGGGGTAGTGATACTGAAACACAACCCGATCAGCGGAGCCGATCCGTGGCGGCACAGCCGAGGTCCACCCGTCGTTTCCGGCGCCATCAAGCTTGTCCACCTTGATGATGTAGCCTCCGCTCACCTCGGGTTCGAGCACCTCCTCGGGCCGAAGCCGGGAGACGTCGACCCGCGCGGAGTCCCGCTTGATGCGCTCCATGAGCACGTAGAGTCCGTGGTAAGCGTTGTTCAGAAACACCTCCACGAACCGCGTGCGACTGGCATATTGGCCCATCGCCCGACTCAACTCCATCGCAAGCACATTGCGCATGTAGGTGCGATCCGAGTACGGACCGTGAAGCACCCAGTCCTCCTCCGGCGGAAGGCCCAGCAGCGAAGCATCGGTGTCTGAACCGTTTTCGTCCTTCAGCTCTATCGCAAAGGATTTCTTCGGGAACAGCACTCGGGAGGAGGAGCCGCGAAGCTCAATGGCCATGGGGCCGTCATAGGCGGCCGGGTCGGTGCGCCGATTCTCCGCGCCCGCCCCGCCATCGACGATGCGGATACGCCCCGGGACCTTGGGCTCATCCGGAATGTCGCCGCTGACCTCGATTTCGATGATCGGCAGGTTGGACCAGAGGAAGACCTGCGCCGCGGCCGTCGACGGCAGCGCCAGCACGACGAGTATGCCGATCACGGTTCGCATCGGCGCTCCCAACCGGGGAGTTCGCGTGCGGATCCACCTCCAACGAAACCCGAAGGCAGCCGAGCGTATACTGGCCCCATCCTCCCAGATCCCGACGCTGCTGATGTCCGAAAACGCGCCCAAAGACACCGCCGAAGCCACCGAAAACGGCACGGCCGCCGAGCAGGCGGCAACCGACACCGACACCGCTGCGGCGACGCCAGAAGTCGCACCGCCGGTCGCGGACACGGACGCGGAGAAAACCAGCCAGCCCGCAAGCTCCGACGGCGCATCGGGCGCGGCTACGCAGACCGTGCAGATGAGCGTGCCTTCTCCGGCCGCTCCCAGCCTGCTCGATCAGTACACGGCGCACTATCCGGAGTGGGCCCGCGAATTCGCGCGCAAGTACCTGACCAAGACCATGAACCAGTTCCTGCTGTACGGCAACGTGCGGGATCTGGTACCCACCGGCGACGAAGAGACTCCGTACTGCTCCCTGCACGAGTTCATGGTCGATGACCTCTTTGCGTCCCGGGACATCGTGCTCTTCTATGACCGCTCGCAGGGCATCCACTTTGCCGACAAGGCCTCCCAGAAGGACTTCAACCGCGCCCTGAGCGGGTACGACACGATTTTTGGCACCGACTACGCCAAGAAGCTGCCGAAGGACCCCGTCCGGGTCATGGCGGTGCTGCAGAACTACTTCCGCATCCGTCTCGGAGAGGGCAAGCGCATCGCCTGCATCTTCGATTACGCGGAGACGCTGATCCCCATGGCAGAGGCGTCGATGTACTCGGCCGAGGACCGCAACGCCATCGTCTTCCTCCAGAAATGGAGCCACGACCCCCTCTTCCTCGAGAGCGACTTCACGCTCATGCTGGTGGCCGAAAACCTGACGGAACTCAACCAGCAGATTGTGCAGAGCCCCTACACGGCGGAGATCAAGATCCCGATGCCGAATGAGGCCGCGCGCAAGAAGTACGTGGACTGGTTTCTGACGGATCAGGAGGACGATTTCCGGAAGCATTCGGAAGTCCCGCCGTCCGGTCTGGCCGCCAATACGGCCGGCCTGGGGTACATCCAGATGCGCACGATCCTCGCGGACGTGCTGGAGAACCGCACGGAACTCACCTACGAGGTGCTCTCCGAACTCAAGAAGGAGTTCATCGAGGCCGAGGCCCACGGCATGCTCGAGTTCGTGGAGACGGACTGGAGCCTGGACATCGTGGCAGGTCACAAGGAGGCCAAGGCGCACCTGCGTCAGGCGGCACGGGCCCTGAAAGCCGGCTACTCGGATGTGCTTCCGATGGGCTATCTGGTTTCAGGACCGGTCGGCACGGGCAAGACCTTTACGATTACCTGCTTCGCCGGCGAAATCGGAATCCCGATGGTGAAGCTGAAGAACTTCCGTTCTCAGTGGCAGGGCCAGACCGAAGCCAACCTGGAGCGCATTCTGGGACTGCTGGAAGCCATGACGCCGGTTGCGGTGATGATCGACGAGGCCGATGCGGCCCTCGGCAACCGGGACGCGCAGGGCGATTCCGGCGTGTCGAAGCGCGTTTTCGGGCAGATCGCCAGCTTCATGAGCAACACCAAGAACCGGGGCCGCATCATCTTCTTCCTGGTGACCGCACGACCCGACTACATGCCGGTCGACCTCAAGCGCCAGGGACGCGCCGAAGAGCACATCGCCCTTTTCTATCCGTCTGATCGGGAAGAGCGGGAAGAGCTACTTACCGTGATGATGCGAAAAACCGGTGTCGATCTTGCCTTGGAGGACGTTCCGGAGTCGCTGCTCAACGGGGACAAGACGTTCAGTGGTGCCGACATGGAGGCCCTCATGACGCGCGCCAAGTTCCGCGCGGCTGCCGAGGAGCCGCCGACCAAGGTAGACACACGCATCCTGCAGGAGGTGGTGGACGACTTCATGCCGCCCACCTACCCACTGGAGGTCGAGCTTCAGACCCTGACGGCCGTGCTCGAATGCACATCGCGCGCGCTCCTGCCGGAGAAATTCCGGAGCATGGACCGCGAGGCCATCGTGCGTCGGGTGGACGAACTCAAGCGACTCGTCCGGTAAGGCCTACTTCTTTTTGCCCCGCTTTTCCTTCAGGTTGAGCAGGCGGATGTACTCGTCGTAGCTGATCAGCACGGCGTACGGCTCGTTGTTCTTCTGAATCAGGATGCCGCGCTTACTGGTCCTGGCGTGTTCGAGCAGCTCTGACGTGTTGGAGCGCAACTCGGTAATCGTGGCGACGGCTTCGATGCCGCGGGTACTGTACATGGGCGCGATGGGACTCTTTCGGGGGCAGATCACTATAGGTTGCCCCATGTATTTGAGGCAATATTGTTTGTAGAACTCGCGACGCGCGGTCAGGCGAAATAGCCCTATCATCCCCCCATGCGTCTATGTCGCGTCACAGGAACGACGGTCGCCACGCGCAAGGCCGAGGCGTTTCGCACCAGCAAGCTGTTGATCGTGCAGCCCGTGGATCTGGACGGTTCCGATCTGCCTGAACGGGATAAGCTGGCGCTCGACCCCGGCTTCGGCGCCGGTGAGGGCGATGTCGTTCTGGTGGCCAAAGAAGGCGCGGTAGCCCGTCAGGTCACCGGCCAGGAGGATCTGCCGGCCAATCTGGTCGTGCTGGGCGTGGTCGACGCCTGGTCCGTGGACGAGTAGGCGCCCCGCGCGGTTAGCCGCCTGCCGGCTCGCGTGGTAAGCGGCCTGGCCGCCTGCCGCCGTGGATGCAGCCCGCCCGCCGCCGTGGATGCAGCCCGCCTGCCGCGCCGGGCCCAGCCCGCAGAGTCCCTGTGAATAGCCCGCGCCCGCGGTTGTGGCAGATACGCCCTGCAACTACTTTTTTCAGACTCCCCGGTCACCGGTCCTCACCGGCCCTACCCACCCTCTTCTTTTGGTTATGAGGCTTTCCCGCACGCTGCGCCTGACGGCGCTGCTCCTGCTGTGGGCACCCCTGGCCAACGCCCAGACGGGCGTGGCCCCGCCCACCAACGCACTTGCCATCACCGGAGCCACTGTGGTCCCGGCTCCCGGGCAGGTCATCGAAAACGCCACCCTGGTCATTCGGGATGGCATCATCACTGCCGTCGGCGCCGGCGCGGATATCCCCTGGGATGCCCGGGTCGTGGAAGCCGACTCCATGTTCCTCTACGCCGGCTTTATCGACCCACTCTCCTACGTCGGCCAGGAGCCGCCTCGTCAGGGGGGTGGCCAGCAGGAACCGGTTGCCGATCGGGACAACCCGCCCTTCGACCGGGCGGGCCTTGAGCCCTACCGCTCCGTGCGGAACATGCTCGACCCGGCGCATGCCAGCGTGAAAAGCATGCGCGAGGCCGGCTTCACGGCGGCCCACGCCGTACCGCGTGGCCGTATGCTTCCTGGCGCCGGCGCTGTGGTTCGCCTTGACGGCGAATCGGCCGACGACATGGTGCTCGTCGCCGATGTCTCGCTGTTTGCCCAGTTCCGCGGCGGCCAGGGCGTCTACCCAGGCACGCCCATGGCCATGATGGCCAAGATGCGCCAGCTGTATCGCGAGGCCGAGCGGCGTCATGCGCTCACCGAGGCCTATCAGGATGATCCTTCCGGGATGACAGCTCCGCCCGTCGACCCGGTTCACTCGGCGCTCTTCCCCCTCATCGAAGGCGACAAGCCTGTGTTTTTCCTGGTGGACGATGCGCTCGAGTCGCACCGTGCCCTCACGCTCCGGGAAGACCTTGGATTCCGCCTGGTCCTGGCCGGCCTGCCTCAGGGCTATGACCTGGCCGACAAACTGGCTGCGTCCGGCGTGCCTCTGGCAGTCACGACCGACTTCCCGCGCAAGCCCGGCTGGATGGCCAAACTGAAGCGTGACTCGCTGTTGACGGTCATGGACAACTACGATCCGGATGTGCGCACCGCCACCTGGCGTGACACGGAAGCGGAGGTGCGCAACCTGGAGGCCCGCCAGGCGCTGGCCCGGGAGGACTACCTGGAGAATGCAGCGACCCTCGCTGAGGCGGGAGCGCGGTTTGCATTCACCCACATCGAAACGTCGGCCGGGGACATCCACAGCAACATCGGTGAGATGCTGGCTGCGGGTCTGGACACGACCACGGCGCTCGCCGCCCTGACCACCAACGCCGCGGACGTCATCGGCATGTCGCGGGCGATGGGCTCCCTGGAAGCCGGCAAGCTCGGCAACGTGGTGATCACCTCAGGCCCCCTGTTCGCAGAGGGTACCGAGATTCGGCACGTCATTATCGAGGGCAAAATTTTCGATATCGAGAGCAAGGCGTCATCGCCCGGCGGCGGCGGTGATGGAGACAACTCCGACAGCATCGCAGGTCTCTGGGACATGGTGGCCAGCACACCGGACGGCGACATCGGCGGCACGATCGAATTTTCGGGATCGCCCGGCAGCATGACCGCCGTCGTGACCTACGACGGAGCCCCACAGGGCATCGACGTGAGTTCGGTGGAAGTGGACGGCAACTCCGTCGCCTTCTCGTTCCAGTCTCCGAACGGCTTCATCACCATCAGTCTGGAGCGCAATGGCGACTCGATGTCAGGCAGCGCCACCCTCGACGGGCTGGACTCCATTCCGCTCACCCTCACGCGCGACCCGAGCTAACACCATGAAGACACTACGTTTCACCTCGCTGATCGTCTGTGCGCTGCTGGTCCTGCCCGCGGCCGCGCAAGACGTGTTGATTCAGGGCGGCACGGTGCTGACCGTCACCAACGGCACGCTCACCGGCACGGACGTGCTGATCCGTGACGGGCGCATCGCCCGAATCGGTACCGGCCTCGAAGCCCCGGAGGGTGTCGATGTCGTCGATGCGTCCGGCAAGTATGTGATGCCGGGCATCATCGACGCCCACTCGCACATCGCCCTCACCTCTGTCAACGAGGGCACCTCACCCGTCACTGCTGAAGTCCGCATGGAGGACGTCGTCGATCCCTATGATCTCGGGATCTACCGCGCCCTGGCAGGCGGCGTGACGGCCGCACACCTCATGCATGGCTCCGCCAACGTGATCGGAGGCCAGAACGAGACCATCAAGCTGCGCTGGGGCATCACGGACCCCGACGGCGTGCGCTTCGAGGGCGCTCCGCGCACGATCAAGTTCGCCCTCGGTGAGAACCCGACTCGCGTGCACGGTCTTCGTGGCGCCAGCGGTGGCGGTCGCCCCGCCATTCGCCCGGCCAGCCGCATGGGCGTCGAAGCGGTGCTGCGCGAGACGTTTGAGGCCGGCAAACGGTACATGGAGGCCCAGGATGCCTACGAGGCCGAGCGCCGCCGCAATCCCCGTGCTGTGCCGCCGGTCTACAACCAGCGCCTGGAAACCATGGCCGAGATCCTGCGCGGTGAGATCCTGGTCCATTGCCACAGCTACCGGGCGGACGAGATCCTGATGCTCATGCGCGTGCTCAAGGACTACGGCGTCGACAAGATCACCTTCCAGCATGCCAACGAGGCCTTCAAGGTGGCGCCCGAACTGGCCGAGTTCGGCGCCTACGCCTCGGTGTTCTCGGACTGGTGGTCCTACAAGTTCGAGGTCTACTACTCGACGGCCTACAACGCTGCCATCCTGACCCGGAACGGCGTCACGACGTCGGTCAACTCCGACTCCGGAAACCTCATCAGGCACCTCTACCACGAGGCAGCCAAGGCGCAGCGGTACGGCGGTCTCTCGGACGATGAGGCCCTGGCGCTGATCACCATCAACCCGGCCATTCAGCTGGGCATCGAGGAGCGCGTAGGCTCCATCGAAGTAGGCAAGGACGGAGACATCGCAGTATTCGACGCCCACCCTCTGTCGATCTACGCGACGCCGCTGATGACGTTTGTGGACGGCGTGCGGTACTTCGACCGCGCCATGGACGTGGACGACATGCGCCTGGAGGTCAACGTGACCACGGATCCCTCCGACGAGCGCACCGAGGCCGAACGGCATACGCACGGGCACTCGCACTCACCGCACAACTAACCGGAATACCGCCATGAAACTGATAATCGGACTCATGATGATGGCTGCATTCCAGGTGCAGCCGCAGGAGGTGCCCAAAGCCAAGCAGGGCACCTACGCCATTACCAACGCCCGTATCGAGACAGTCACCAACGGCACGATCGAGAACGGCACCATCGTGGTTGAGGCAGACCGCATTGTCGCGATTGGCGCCGATGTCGCCATTCCCGAAGGTGCCGAGATCATCGACGCTGCCGGTCGCGAGTTGTACCCGGGCATGATCGACAGCGGCACCACGCTGGGCCTGACCGAAATCGGCTCGGTGCAGGAAACCAACGACAGCCAGGAGGTCGGTGACATCACGCCCCAGATGGAGGCGTTGACGGCCATCAACCCTAACGCCGTCGCCATTCCGGTCACACGCGTATCCGGTGTCACGACGGTCGTTGCCGAACCCAGCGGCGGCACGCTGCCGGGCCGCGCCGCGGTCATCAACCTCGTGGGCTACACACCGGAGCAGATGAGTGCCGGCGGCGCCAAGCTGCAGGTTCTAAGCTGGCCGACCAGTGGCCGCCGCGGCTGGTGGGACCAGCGTCCACAGTCGGAGATCGACAAGGCCGCCAAAGAGGCCATGGACCGCCTGAACGACGTATTCGATGACGCGGAGCTCTATGCCCGCATCGACTCGACCTACCAGGCCGGTGGTGGCGACAGGCCTCCCGCGTTCGCGCCGGAGATGGCTGCCCTGCTGCCGGTCGTGCGCGGCGAGATGCAGCTCATGATTCGCGTGAACGGCGCCAAAGACATCGAAAAAGCCCTGGACTGGGTCGACGAAAGGGGCTACCGGGCCGTGCTTTCGGGCGTCTCGGAAGGCTGGCGCGTGGCCGACAAGATTGCCGAGTCCGGAGTGCCGGTGATCGTCGGCCCTGTGATCTCCATGCCCACCCGCCCAGGTGACCGCTATGACCGTGCCTACGCCAACGCCGGATTGCTCGCGTCGGCAGGCGTTACGGTCGCACTGCGTTCCGGGGAGTCCGAGAACGTGCGTAACCTGGCGTGGAACGCCGGCTTTGCCGCCACCTATGGTTTGGGGCGCGAGGATGCGCTCAAGGCCGTGACCATCAACGCCGCGCGCGCCCTCGGAATCGACGCCGACTACGGCTCGCTCGAGGTCGGCAAGAAGGCCAATTTCCTCCTGTCGAACGGCGATCCCTTCGAGCCTGCCACGGAGATCACCGAGGTGTTCATCGACGGTTTCAGGGTGCCCATCGACAATCGACATATCCAGCTGTACAAGGAGTTCCTGAACCGGGACTCCGGTCGCCTGCAGCCCGTGGAAATCGTGCCTCCGGCGCGCAACTAGGGCGGACTGGCACCAGACTGCCAAACGGGCGGGGCCACCTCAGGCCTCGCCCGTTTTTTGTCGGGCGATTTGGTCCGGCGCTGGGCGCCCGTCGGCTTAGAGCCCCGCCGCTTTCGCCTCGTCCCAGTACCGGTCCATTTCTTCGAGATCGGACTCGTGCAGCCCGCGGCCCTGCTCGCGCAGTCGCTTTTCGATGTGCTGGAAACGGCCGGTAAACTTGGCATTTGTGCGGCGGAGCGCATTTTCGGCGTTGAGATCCGTAAAGCGCGCATAGTTCACGAGCGCGAAGAGCACATCGCCCAGCTCGTCCTCCAGGGCTTCCGCAGAGCCCCCCGAGCGGGCCAGGGCGCCGAACTCCCTGATCTCCTCCTCCACCTTGTCCCAGGCACCTGCGGCTTCCGGGAAATCGAAACCGACGCCGGCCGCTTTCTCCTGGATACGATGGGCTCGCAGGAGCGCAGGCAGCTGTCCGGGCACGCCATCCAGAGCGGACTTGCGCCCCTTCTCTTTCATTTTGATCTGCTCCCAGTTGGTGAGCACCTCACCGACGCCATCGACGCGGGTGTCGCCAAAAACATGGGGATGCCGCACGATGAGCTTCTCCGCTTCGGTCTCGATGACCTCCTTCAGCGTGAAGCGGCCGCCCTGCTCCGCGATCACCGCGTGAAACACCACGTGCAGGAGCAGATCTCCGAGCTCCTTGCGTAACTCGGGCCAATCCTCGGCATCGATCGCATCGACCGTCTCGTACGCCTCCTCGATGAGCAGATGCTTGACGGACTCATGGGTCTGCTCCCGATCCCACGGGCAGTCACGACGCAACTGCCGCACGATGGCCACAAAGTCGGCGTACGACTCGACGGCGTCTGCGGCCTCGGTGAACTGGGGATCGAAAATCTTCTCGGACATGCAGGTTCGGGCGATGGGTTCTGCGGCAGGCTTCGGTACACGGAATCGGCCGGTCCGGGTGCCTGATCGGCCTGCGAAAGTTGTCCACAGTGACACTGAGGTGTCACCTGGGCAGCGTATCATCTTCGTGTCAATGCTGCGGATCCGGTTGCAGAACGGGGGTCTTGGTCCTCTATCTGATGCAGCCGGCTCGCGACAGCGATTCCGTTACATCTCCTGGCTCACACGTGTGATATCGCCAGGGGTTCATGTACATCGGCTGCTTCAGCTTAACTACAGGAGGTGTAATTCCATGGCACGAGGCATTAACAAGGTCATTCTCGTAGGCAACCTGGGGCAGGACCCCGAACTGCGCTACACCGGCAGCGGCACGGCCGTCTGCAACTTGCGGCTGGCCACCAACGAGTCCTACAAGGACGCCAACGGAGACTGGGTCGAACGAACCGAATGGCACAGCATTGTGGCGTGGAGCCGGCTGGCGGAGATCTGCAACGAGTACCTGCGCAAGGGCTCCCAGGTCTACTTCGAAGGCTCCCTGCAAACCCGCTCCTACGAGGACCGGGACGGCAATACCCGGTACACCACCGAAATCAAGGCCCGCGAGATGATGATGCTCGGCGGCCGCGAGGAGGGTGGATTTGGTGGAGGGGCACCGCGCAGGCAGGCCGCCCCGGCCGCGGCGGCGGCTGCTCCGGCCGGCAATGGCAAACCTGCATCCACGTCAGGAGACGACTACACATTCGAACCAGACGACGACCTGCCCTTCTGAGGCAGGACGAACGTGACCGCATGCACAGGCCCGCTGATCGCCGCGCTTTCCGCGCCGGCGGCAGCGGGCCTGCCTTGCTTTTATTCGGTACCTTGAAGGTTATTCCCGTCCGTCTGTGCGCAGTGGTTTGCGCGCGCACTCCCCTCACCCTCTAGCACCAAACCCCTACCACCATGGCGATGGCGTCACGCGGCCAATGGAGCGGCCGCATGGGATTCATCTTTGCTGCCGCGGGCTCGGCAATCGGGCTCGGCAACATCTGGCGTTTCCCCTACAGTGCCGGCGAGAACGGAGGCGGTGCCTTCGTGCTCATCTACCTGTTCTTCGTCGCCGCCATCGGCGTACCTGTCGTGCTCTCGGAGTTGGCCATCGGGCGCCAGACGGAGAAAAATCCGGTCGGTGCCTTCAAGGCGCTGGTACCCAAGTCCTTCTGGCCCTGGGTGGGCGGACTGGGCGTGGCGACGGGCTTCGGCATCCTCGCTTTCTACGCGGTGATCGCTGGGTGGACGCTTTCGTATTTCTGGGGCGCGCTTACCGGGGTGTACGGAGGTACCATGACCGCCGAAGAGAGCGGAGCGCTGTTTACGCAGCTCATCGGTGACCCGGGCAAGGCGATTTTCCTGACCGGAGCGTTCATTCTGCTCACCGTGCTGGTAGTACGGGGTGGCGTCTCCAACGGCATCGAGCGGGCTACCAAGGTCCTGATGCCACTGCTCCTGGTGATCCTGATCATTCTTGCCGTTCGCTCGGTGACGCTGCCAGGCGGCATGGAGGGACTCGCGTACCTGTTCCAGCCTGACTTCTCCAAGATCACGGTGAACGTCGTGATGAGCGCCCTGGGCCAGGCCCTGTTCAGTCTGTCCCTCGGCATGGGTGCCATGATTACGTATGGCTCCTACTTCCCGAAGGACGAGAACCTGCCGAATGCCGCCGTTACGGTGGCGATCTTCGACACCGGCATCGCCATCCTGGCCGGCCTGATCATATTCCCGGCTCTGTTCTCGGTGGGCGTGGAGCCCAATGCGGGTCCGGGTCTGGTATTCGTCGTTCTGCCGTCCATCTTCGGCAGCCTGCCAGCCGGCAACCTGTTTGCCATCGCGTTTTATGCGCTACTCTCCATTGCGGCCCTGACGTCCACGATTTCCCTGCTTGAGGTGGTCGTTTCGTACTTCGTCGACGAGAAAAACTGGAGTCGCAACAAGGCGGCCTGGCTGCTCGGCGCGGTCTGCTTTGTGTTCGCAATTCCGTCGGCGCTCGCCAGCGGCGCGTCGGGAATGTTTACGGACTTCCTGGGGACAGGTGTGGACTGGCTGACGCTCAACAACAACATCTGGGGCAATTACTCGCTGTCGCTGGGAGCGCTTGCCCTGTGTCTCTTTGTGGGCTACAAGTGGGGCGTGCCCAATGCTCTGGCGTCGCTTGAGGCGTCCGGCCACAAAATGCCCGCTTCGGCTCTCTTTGGAATCCTGGTGCGGTACGTGTGCCCGGTGGCCGTAGGCGCCGTGCTCGTGTACGTCATCGTTACCGGCAATTACTTCTAGAAGCGCCCATCAACGTGGAGGTTTTCAGCCTGCCTGACCGTGGACCCCGACCCTAACTGGGCCCATACCGTCGGTTTGCTGTTGCAGGACGCGCCAGACCCGGGCAGCCTGCTGACAGGCCTCGGTGTTCTGCTGACACTGCTGCTGTTCTCCGCACTGTTTTCGGGGTCGGAGGTGGCACTGTTTTCACTGGAAGCCACCACGCGCGAGGAGATGGCGCTGGAGCCGGACCGAGCCGACCGGCGCGTACTCCGGCTACTGGAACGGCCCGGCGCCCTGCTCATCACCATCCTGATTCTGAACACGGTGGTGAACGTCGGGGCGGCGATTCTGGCTGCAGTCATCACGCACGACCTGGCACAGGCGTACGAGTGGAATCCGGCGCTCACAGTGTTCGGTGAGGTGATCGTGCTGACGTTTGTGCTCCTCATCGTCAGTGAGATCTCGCCGAAGCTCCTTGCCTCCACAAATGCGCGGGCGTTCAGCAGACGTATCTCGGGATTCCTGCTGCTCTTCCATCGCGTGCTGCTGCCGCTGTCCGGCTGGGTGGCGCAACGCATGCAGGCCTTCCATGGCCGATTTGAGTCGACAGGGACCCGGCTCTCCGCGGACGACCTCAAGACCATGGCCGAGATCGGAGAGGCCCATGGTACCATTCAGGAGGACGAACGCGAGTTGATCCATTCGATCGTCGAGTTCGGTGAGACGACGGTGCGGGAAATCATGATTTCCCGGCTCGACATCATTGCGATCTCGTCGGAGGCCTCGCTGGAGCAGGCCATCGAAACCATCCGCACGTCTGGCCACTCCCGAATCCCCATGTTCGCGGGGCACCTGGACAATATCCTGGGAATCCTCTACGCCAAGGACATCCTTCGCCTGCTGCACTCGGGCAGACGACCGCGCTCCATGGACTGGGCCCGGTTTGTTCGCCCTCCATTTTTTGTGCCCCAGGGCAAGAAACTGGATGACCTGCTAACGGATTTCCAGACGCGCAAGACCCACATCGCCCTGGTCGTGGACGAGTACGGCGGCACCGCGGGACTCGTCACCCTGGAGGATGTGCTGGAGGAAATCGTCGGGGAGATCCAGGACGAGCACGACGATGCCGAAACCGCGTTGTATGAGGCACTTTCCGACGGGTCCTACCTGTTCGACGCGCGCATTGACCTGGATGATCTCAACGAGGTGCTTGGGCTCTCGCTGGATACGGCATCGTTCGATTTCGAAACGTTGGGAGGCCTCATTTTCCATCTTGCCGGTGCCATCCCGGAGGAATCCGACGAACTGGTGTTCGAGAACCTCCGGCTGCGGGTCGAAACCGTCGAAACGAATCGCATCGGCCAGGTGGCGCTGAGTATTGATCCGGACTCGGGGGCGCTTCCTGCAGATCAGAGTGTGGAAGATCTGTGATGCCGCCCTCCTCGCCGAAACCTGCCCCGGCCGCCTCTATTCAAGCACACTCCCGTCCCAGCACCTCCGGGCCCTGACATGGCCGAAGAACTACGAGAATACTGCGGCGTCTTCGGCGTCTTCAACGCACGAAACGCGTCCCAGCTGACCTATCTGGGGCTGCACGCGCTGCAACATCGAGGCCAGGAGAGTGCCGGCATCGTCACTGCCACCTATGATGAGGCCCGCGGGAGACGCGTGATGCCCATGGTCAAGGGGCCCGGGCTGGTTCTGGATGTGTTCAAGGACTCCAGCGTGTTCGATACAAAGCTGCTGGGCACGGCGGCCGTTGGACACAACCGCTACTCCACCGCAGGGTCCGCGGACAACGCCGCGAACATCCAGCCTTTCGTGGTGCATTATCGCGGCGGTAACGTGGCCATTGCCCACAACGGAAACCTGTCCAACGCCCGGGAGCTGCGGGACTCCTTCTCGCAGCGCGGTACGATCTTCCAGACCACCAGCGACACCGAGCTGATTCTGCACCTGATTGCCCAGAGCCCGCGGCGCAAGCAGGTTGATCGCATCATCGATGCCCTGGGACAGGTGGAGGGTGCGTTCTCGCTGGTATTGCTGACGGACGAGCAACTGATCGCCGTACGCGATCCCAATGGATTTCGGCCTCTGGCGCTTGGCCGGAAGTCAACCGGCGGGCCGGACGGAAAGACGGCATGGTGCGTGGCGTCGGAGACCTGCGCGTTCGACCTCATTGGAGCCGAGTACGTCCGGGACATCCAGCCAGGCGAGGTGCTGGTCATCGACCAGGACGGCATCGACCGGGGCACGTTCAGCCATTATCAGCTCGCCCAGAATCACGGGGTCAGCCAGTGCGTGTTTGAGTATGTCTACTTCTCGCGTCCGGACTCCCGGATTTTCGGCGAGAACGTGGACAAGGTGCGACGCAAGCTCGGCAAACAGTTGGCGCACGATGCGCCGGTGCCGGAGGATCACACCGGCGGCAGGCCCATCGTGATCAGTGTGCCGGACTCTTCCAACACGGCCACCCTCGGATATGTGACCGAGTGCCGCAAACTCGGGAGAAAGGCCCGGTACGAAATCGGACTCATCCGCAATCACTACGTTGGGCGCACCTTCATTGCGCCGGGCCAGAGCCGCCGGGAAACGCGGGTGCGGAGCAAGTTCAACACCGTGCAGGGCGTGCTCCAGGACCGTGTCGTGGTCATGGTGGACGATTCGATCGTTCGCGGCACCACGGCGCGCCAGCTGGTTCGCATGGTCCGGGATGCGGGAGCACGCGAGGTACACTTCCGGGTGGCTTCCCCGCCCGTGATCAGCCCGTGTTTCTACGGGATGGACTTCCCTTCCCATGATGAGCTGCTGGCCAACAAGTTCAGGGGCGACATCGGCGCGATGGCGGAGTGGCTGGAAGTTGACAGCCTCGCGTATCTGACGCCGGAAGGCCTGATGAAGGCGGTACGCGAAGCCAACGAGTCCAAGGCGGGCTATTGCAACGCCTGTTTCACCTCGAACTACCCGGTACCCGTCGAAATGGGGGTGACCAAGGAGGAGAACGAGTGGTAGCCCGGTCGGTGAGTCGATCCGGGTCGTACCTAACGCCAGTTTGTGAAGAGACGATGAATTGCCCATAAACGGGCTTTTCGGGCGCACGAAGTGATTGTGAAGCCGCCCCGGCTGCGTTTCCTTCCGACAAACCCCCTCCCCCTAACCGACCCCCTTACAGCCAACGGATGCGCAATCCTGTAGACAGCGCGATCCGGGCGATGACGCTTGGGGCAGGCGTCGTCGGTCTGATCGTATTGACTGTCTTCCAACTGCTCTAGCCCCTGCGGTTTTTCCGGGTAAGAAAGGCTCACTCTTTCCCCGGATCGACAGCTCTTCAGAACACGGCCACTTCCGGGTGGCCGTGTTTTTTTGTGGGTTCTCTGCACGTGCGCTGGCGGTAGCGCGTATTGTTGGCGCGCCATGCGGTTGCTTGTCGTCGTCAATGTGTTTGACCCGGACCTGGGAGGAGGCGTGCTGTTTGCCGACTTCTGCCGTGGCCTGAGCACGCGGGGGTTCGAGGTGGAAGTCATGTGCGCCGTGCCGTACTACCCGGAATGGACGGACAAGCGGGGCCAGAACGGACTTGCGATACACCGGGAGCATGGACATCGGTCCGTACGCGTGCTCCGACATGGGCTATTCATTCCCCGGGATCCCGGATCAATGGTCCAGCGGCTGATCTACGAGGGATCGTTCTTCGCATCGCTGGTGCGCACGTTGCCGGCGCCGGGGTCGTACGACCTTGTGATGGCCTATTGCCCACTTGTAGGAGGTGTTGGTTATGGTGCGCTGGCGGCACGCCTGGCAGGGTGCCCCCTCTGGCTGAACGTGCAGGATCTGAGTGCCGAGGCGGCCGCGGCGGCTGGCATTGTTCGCAGCTCTCGAGCCGCCGAATGGTTTCGAGGGATACAGCGGTTCCTGTTCAATCGTGCGGACGTCTGGAGCACGATTTCTCCTGTGATGCAGACCACACTGGCTCCCCTGGCTCGGCGCGGGCAGACCGTACACATGCTGCCCAACTGGTTGCACGGTTCGCTGGCGGAGACGTTGGCGCACGCGCCGTCTCAGGCCCACCTCAACGGCGGCCCGGTGCGCCTGCTCTATTCCGGCAACATTGGTGGAAAGCAGGATCTGATTCGTTTCTGCAAAGCCCTGGCGCGGACTTCTGCGCGCTTCGAGTTCGATATCCGAGGCGGTGGCGCGGACGCGGAGGTGGTGGAACGTTGGGTCCAGGATACCGGCGATGCGCGATTTCGCTTCGGACCGCTTACGGATGAGGCGGAGCTCGCGGCCGGGTTGGCCGGGACGCACCTGTTCGTGGTCACCGAGAAAGAGGGCGCCGGGGGCTCGTTCATTCCGAGCAAGCTGCTGCCAGCCTACGGATCGGGCACCGCCATCCTGTCGGTGTCTGATGCCGGGTCGCCACTCGGCCGCGAGATGGCACAGTCGGGAGCCGGGCCCCGCCTGGGGTGGTCTGAAGTTTCCACACTGGGCAGCCTGATCTCCGGCCTTGAACCGGGTGTGCTGAACGGCTGGCGTCAGGCTTCGCGAGCGCGCTCCAGGGCTTTTGACCGGGAAGAGATCATCGACCGTTACGCCGCGTTGATGCGCGAAGCTGTAGACAGACACAGGGTATGAGCGAAATCATTCTTGTTGGCGACCGCATCCTGGTCGATCCGGACTCGGGAGAGCGGCAGACCGAATCCGGACTGGTGTTGCCGGCAAGCGTCGCTGAGCGGGACAAGGTGCGCGGCGGCCGCGTAGTCCGCGTAGGTCCCGGCTACATCATCCCGAATCCTGAGTTTTCCGAGGCGGAAATGTGGGCTCAGAAGCAGGCCGTGCGGTATCTGCCCCTGCAGGCCAAGCCAGGCGACTATGCCTTTTTCCTGCGCAAGGAGGCCATCGAACTCACCTTCCAGGATCACAACTACGTGATTGTGTCGCACGGCGCCATCCTGGCGTTGATACGAGAGGAGCCCGATGACCTGCTTAGCGGCATCAAGCCGGACGCGGAGGCCTGAGGGCGGGCGCGGGCTGAGGTCGGACGAGAGGTCGCGTCCTGAGGTCGGACGCTGAGGGCGCGGGCTGAGGTCGGACGGGAGGTCGCGTCCCGGCTCGCGGGCGCGGAGGCTGCTCTTTTGATCAGTTCGAGCGCCCTTTGCCCATCGAGGACCGCACCGATTCCAGATCTCGCTCGATCCACCCTCCGCGGTCCAGCTGCATCCACACCAGGTCGCGGAAAATGTCCACCTTGCGCACAATGGCAGAGCCCTCGGGCAAGGACACTCTGGAATCGATGCGGGGAAAGCGCCGCAGCGCCGTCATGTACTGCTCCAATTCGTAGTTGAGGCAGCATTTCAATCGCCCGCACTGTCCCGACAGCCGCACCGGGTTCAGCGGCAGGTTCTGGGTCTTGGCAGCCTGAGTCGAAACCGGCTTGAACTCCTGCAGCCAGGTCGAGCAGCAGAGTTCGCGCCCGCATGACCCGATGCCCCCGATGCGTGCAGCTTCATCCCTGGCTCCGATCTGGCGCAACTCGACCCGGGTCCGAAAGCGCCTCGCCAACCTGCGCACGAGCTCCCGAAAGTCGACGCGATGGTCTGCGGTGAAGTAAAACGTGACCTTCTTCCCATCGAACTGCCACTCCACATCCACCAGTTTCATGGGCAGGCCCATGCGGTCGATGGTGCGTCTGCCGATGAGAAACGTTTCGGTTTCCTTCTCCTTGTTCTCCTCCCAGCGCTGCAGGTCGTCCCCGGTGGCTCGGCGGACGACCTCAGGAAACTCGCCATCGGCATCCAACGACTTGGATCGTAGCCGAATGCGCACCATTTCTCCGGACAGGTGAATGGTGCCCAGATCAACCCCTCGGTCTGCCTCTACGATAATCTGTTCGCCGGTCTGAACGTCGAGCTCGGGGCTCTTGCGATAGAAGCCCTTGCGCCCGCCCTTGAACTGGACCTCCAGAATCGGGAAGTCGACCGTCGCCACAGGGGCGCCCATGTCGGTCAACCAGTCAGCCGGCTGATTGGACGGGCACGCGTCGGTGCCGCAGTCACCTCCACATCCCCCGGCGCCTCCGTTTCCACAGGACTCACACGCCATCGGTCAGAGGCTCGGTCAGGTGTCCGCGGTGCCGGCCGCGCATGGCGTCGCCCAGCGATTGCGCCAGCACGGTAAGCAGGAGCCGGGGGTTGGCATTTCGATCGATGCGCGACACCGCCTCTTCGACCAGGTCAGCCATGTGCTCCGGATCAGCGTGCTCGAGCCTCGCCGAGAACTTGCTGATTTCCGTCTGCTGATCCACGTTCACAATAGGGGCATGAGGGCCAAGGACACGAATGAGGGCAAGATCACGAATCCAGCCGAGCATCAGTTCCAGCGTGAACTTGATCTGCTCCCGGCCCTGGCGCGCCAGGCGCTCCACCTGATCGGCCATCTTGTCTGAGGCAGACCAGGCCTGGTACGCGTTGCGCAGGAAGGACAGCACCTCGCTCCGGGAAGCCATGAGTTCCTCGGACGCCGACAGATCCAGGGCACGCGCAAAGGATCCGTCTGCCATGCGGGCGATGGCCCCTGCGGCTGCCTGATCGATGCTCAAGCGGGCCAGCAGCCCCCGCTCGATCGTGTCGGTCGGCAGGCGATCGAACCGAACATGCTGACACCGAGACAGAATTGTCGGGAGCATGCGGTCGGCCCGCGCCGAGAGCAGCACGAAGACCGTCTGGGGCGACGGCTCCTCAAGCAGCTTCAGGAACGCATTCGCCGCCTCCTTACGAAGCAGATCCGCATCGGAGAGGACGGCGATTTTATAGCGTCCCTCGACCGGGCGAAAGCTCATGACCCGGCGCAACTCCTCGTTGATTCGGGCGACGCTGTACTGGACCTGCTTGTTGGAGGACGATCCGGGGTCGCTGAGCTTGGCCCGCCGGGTGTAGTCGATGGTCGCGTAGGGCTCTTCAACCAGGCGGTGAACGCGTTCCTGCACTTCGGCCGGCTTCGCGTCATTGGTCTGGGCGATGAGCACGTGCAAATCCGGGTGGATCAGCTTCGACGTCTTGTTGCAGGCCCCGCAACTACCACAGGGTGCGGCTCCGCCCGCCTCGCAGAGGAGCGCTTGTGCAAAAGCCAGCGCGGTGGCCCGCTTTCCCACGCCTTCCGGGCCATGGAACAGATAGGCATGCGCCACCCTGCCCCGCTCGATGGCCGACTGCAGGGTCTCGACGGCCCGTTGTTGTCCGAGAAGTTCGTCCCAGTGCATGTCCGTGAAGATACGGAAGGGTTAGCTGGGTACGTTGACGAAGGTTGGCGGGCGGGGTAGTTTTGCCGGTCTTGGCGCGGTAGCTCAGTTGGTTAGAGCGACGGACTCATAACCCGTAGGTCGGCGGTTCAAATCCGCCCCGCGCCACTGGGACGACGATAGCCGGCGCATTGCGGCGTTGGGCGTCGGACTCGGCTCCCTGCGGCGTACGGATGTACGCCTCAGTCGCCTCGCCTCGCCCGCCTTGCACTGCACCGACTCTCGTCGCCCCAGTGCCGGTGAGTGAGGCTTTTTTGTGTGGGGTCGACGGGGCCTTCGGCCCCTGGACCCGGGAGGCCGGGCGCCGCCTTCGGCGGCTGGGCCTCCCTCGGGCCAGGTTGGCGCAATTCTTTGGGCGCAGCGCCCTCCTCGTGGTGGGGGCATTGGGGCGTTCGCCCCTCGCCCCCCGGTGGTTACTTCAGGAGGGTGAGGGTATTGGTGAGCGTTGTGCCATCGAATGTGAGGCGGACTAGGTAGGCGCCACTTGGTGCGTTGGGGGCGCTCCAGGTTGATTCGAACTGGCCGGCGGGGGTGTGGGCGTCTCGGAGGACGGCTATCTCTCGGCCGGTCACGTCGTGGATGGACAGGCGGAGGTGGCCGGGGCGGCTCAACTCGTAGGGTATGGTGGTCTGGGGATTGAAGGGGTTGGGGTAGGCGGCTCCCAGACGGAATGACTGGGGCACGTCGGCCTCGGCCTGGTTGGAGGTGTTGGTCGCGGCGAAACCGAATTCGGAGACGGGGCGGGCGTAGAGGCCGTAGCCGGTGTGGATGCCCTGATTCCGGTCATTGCTGAGCAGGAGCAGGTAGGCGGTGTCCCCTGCGATTTCGAACCGGATTGCGGCGGATTCACCCGTGTCGTCAGGCACGATGCCGGCGCTGGCGTCTTCCCAGGTCACGCCATCATCCGTGCTGAGATAGAGCCGGTCATTTGCGCTGAAGAGCAGGTTCGGGCCGTTGACGTAGATGGCCGCCGCCATCCTCAAGGGAGACTTGCGACCCTGGAAACCCTTGTTTGGAGCGGCAAAGAGCTGCTCAAAGGTGGCCCCGCCGTCCCGGCTCCGGAAGAGCCCGTTTGAAGGAGTTACGACGCCGATGTTCACGTCTTTCGTGTAGTACAGATCTCCGTTGGGTGCGACAAACCCACCGGTTGGCCGGCCCTGACCAAGATTGGCCCAGGTCTGCCCGCCGTCCGTTGACAGGTGCAGCGCACCCTGTGTGCCGTTGTATCCGGTCAGCACGATGTCGCCCTGGGCGTGCACAAAGGTCAACTCGCTGTCGGACGACGAGAGCGGCGCGTTCACCCAGGTCTGGCCGCGGTCGGAACTGATGAGCAACACATAGTTCTGCGTCGTGGCGAAGACACGATCCGCAATCGGATCGTAGAACATCTGGGTGGTTTTGGCCACATCGTAGCCGCCCCAGTCGTTGGGGGTCCACGATTGCCCATCGGGCGTGCCGTCAAATTTGGTGTTCAGTTCCGCCAGGATGAACCCATCTGGCGTGGCCAAAACGTTTCGACCTTCAGCCGCAGACACCAGGGACCAACTCTGTCCGCCATCCGCGGACACGTGGACCTCGTGCGACGCCGCAGGAGAAATGGTCGACGCCCCCGACACCACGATCCGGCCGTCCAGGATGGCAAAATCGGTGGGCTCAAAGTCCTGCGACACGAAGGTCCACTGCGCGTGCGCCGAAAGAGCCAGAAAGCAGAAGGCAAAGAATACCGTAGCGAAACGATGCATGGCGATCTCGGGATGATTGGCAGTCTCATCCTAGAAATCCCCACGACCCGCGCATATACCCACCAGCGGGTATTCTCAGCCGTTGCTGCCGCTTTCTGCGGCCGGCCCGGGGCGTGTCGGCCGACAGGTTGCCCTCGAAGGTGGAATGCCGAGGCCCTATTCCACCTTGTGCCCACCCGGCAAGCGGAGGGACATGGGATACAGGCCCTCATTACACCTTAGCCTCCGTAATTCGGCGCTGTTAGTGTAATCCGGCGGTGCTTTTCCACCTTCAGGCTCTCGCGGGCACGAATCGGCGGCCCCGCAGCCGCCGCAGCGAGCCCGCAGTCGAAGGACAACGCAGCAATGCGCCGGATATCCAACGCCGCCCACCTCCAACCCCGAAGGCGTTGGAGAGGTAGTACGATGCAAGGCGTCCGAGGCGGCCCGAGGGAGGCGTACCCAGGTACGCCGCACTGAGTGGACGTCCGAAGGACAACGCAGCAGCGTGCTGCCTATCCGACGCCGCAACGCTCCCACCCTACATGTCTTCCCAGTACTCCTCCGGCATATCCTGCGCCAGCGCCAAAGCACCCTCTGCCCCCGCATACAACGGATCGTCGATGGGCCGGATCTTGAACGCACCGAACTCCTTGAGCTCCTCGGCGAGCGCATCGGGCAGGCCGCGGATCTGGCTGCCGCCACCGGCGAGGAAGACGTTTTGCTTGACCTCTTCCTGGAAATCGGGCTCGTAACGGGCGATGAGGTCCATGGTGGCCTCAGCCAGCACAGGCACGATGCCCTCGCACACGGCGCGCACGTCATTGGTCACGTCCAGCGCGGTCGAAACACCACCGATCGGCACCTTGACCTTCACGCGTTTGGTATTGCCGCCGACGAAGCCGTACTCCTCCTTGAAGGACCGCACCATCACCTCGCTGAATGAAGCGGTGGGGTGGTGCTCGTTGAGTCGGTCAAGCAGCTGCTGGTCCAGGTAGTCGCCAGCCACGGTAATCGTGCGCTGGTCTTCCTCGCCCGGCATGGTGCCGTGCATGATGCAGAAGTCCGCGGTGCCGGCCCCGATGTCGATGATCAGTGCGTTGTTCAGCGTTCCCAGGCCATAGGCCACAGCGAAGGGCTCCGACACCACCATGAGCGAGTCTGCATACTCCTTGACGGCATTCCGGATGGCGAGTTTGTTCACGCGCAGGGCTTCAGCCGGCACGCCCACCGCGGCGTAGATCTCGGTGGCCTTGCCGGGATTGACCTGTTCGATGAGATGGTGCACGAGCGCGCGCACGGCCTCTTCGTCGCGCTGGGTTCCGTCACGGATGACGCCCTGCTCGAGGGGCCGCGTAAGCCGGAGCGAAAGGCGATTTTCAAGCGCATCAGAGCCGAAGAGCACATCGCGCCCCAGCATCTTCTTGGCCACAAAATCCTTGGGCCAACCCACGTAGCTCTGCACCCACTCGCGCTTGCCGTTGCTGGCAACGATGGCGCTTCGTGACGTGCCCAGGTCGATCCCTATGTAGAGGGTGCGGTCCGCCGTACCGTTGGTCGACGTCTTCTTCTTGGCAGGCATGGTTGTCTATGTCAGGATGTCCGGCAGCTGCCGGTGGTGGGGATTACTGAGGGGATGGAGTTTGGGATTGGCCTCGAGCCACGAGGTAGTTGAGGATGCCTTCCTCGAGGTACACGGCCAGTTGCTCGCGATGGGCATCGGACCGCAGCCGATCCACCTGCCCCTGATTGCTGAGCACGGAAATCTCCGCAAGCACACTTGGAGCATCGGAGCCCAACAGCACCACAAACGGACCGGGCTTCACGCCCCAGTCCTGGATGCCGGGCTGCTCGACGCGGTTGCCGGCGACCATCGATTGCTGAATGGCCACGGCCAGACGGCGCGACTCCTGCAGCTTCACCGTGCTGGACAGGCGGCGAATCATGTCGTTGAAGTCTGCCAGGGTATAGTCCGACCCCTGGTTCTCAGCCTCTGCAAGCCGCAGCAGGGCCCGTTCCGTATTCGCGCCGAAGTAGTAGGTCTCCAGCGCATTGGCCCGGCGGTCCGGAAAGCTGTTGGCATGGATGGAGACAAAGAGGTCGGTCGGCTGCCGGTTGGCGAACTCGACGCGCTCCCGAAGCGTCAGCGTGGAGTCACCCTGCCTGGTCATGAGCACGGCATAGCCGCGCGCCTCAAGCCGCCGGGCCAGTCGAAGGCCGACGTCCAGCGTGACGTCCTTCTCCAGCACATCCGACAGTCCCACGGCACCGGGGTCTTCCCCGCCGTGCCCGGGGTCAATGACGATGGTGCGTACCTGCAGGTCGAACAGGTCCACGATCGGTGTGGGGCCGGCCAGCAGTCTCCGGAACTCGGCCGGATCCACGGCCGGTACATCTTCCTGGCCGGTGTCGATCACGGGCAGGTTTGCCCCAAGAATGGTATTCGCCCCTAGCGCGGGAGCGGCCGGCGCTTCCGCCTCGCCTCCGCCGGGCAGAAACTGGATCCCGACGACGACCAGAAGCGCAACCACCAGTGTGGCAACACTCCACACGGTAGCCTGTCGCCTGCGCCGTTCGGCGTCCGCCACACCGCCGTCCTTGATCTTGCGGTTGTCCTCGTAGACGCCGCGCAGCATCGAGGCTCTGGCCTTCTTGGATGGCTCAAACCGATCCGTTTCCACGCTGCCTATTACTACTCAGTAGTATTTTTCCGTCTGCACGAATCAACAAATGTAGTAAAAAGGAGGACTTTAGCAACGAAAACGGGCCGGCCCCCACCACGGAGACCGGCCCTGATCGCCAATTCCTTGAGGTTTCTAGGCCTCGGCCAACGCTTCCGCGTCTGCCACCACCTGCTCCTGAACGTGCCGCGGCATGGGCTCGTAGCTCGCAAAGGCGTTGCGATGCAGCCCCCTGCCCTGCGTCATCGAGCGCAGGGAGGTCGAGTACCGGTAGAGCTCGGCCTCGGGCACGGTCGCGATGATCTTCTGGAACGGACCTTCCGCTTCCATGCCCTGAATCCGGGCGCGGCGCGTATTCATGTCGCCCATCACATCGCCCGTGTAGTTGTCCGGAACGAGCACTTCCACGTGGTGGATGGGCTCCAGGATCACCGGTCCGGCCTCGCGGAAGGCGTCTCGGAAGCACATGCGCGCGGCCGTCTTGAACGCCGCCTCGTTGGAGTCAACCGAGTGCATGCCGCCGTCGAAGATGACGATGCGCACATCGCCCACCGGATAGTTCGCGACGGGCCCGTTCTGGAGCGCCTCGGCCACACCTTTCTGGATGGCCCCGAAGAAGCGCCGCATGTCGATCACGCCACCCACAATGGCGTCGATGAACTGGATCTTGGAGCCCCAATCCGTTGTGTGGTCGTCGACCGAACGCACCTTGATGTCATCCGGAGGCTGAAAGTCGCCCTGCAGGGGCTCGACCAGCATGCTGATGTCCGCAAACTGGCCGGCGCCGCCCGTCTGCTTCTTGTGTCGGTACTTGGACCGCGCGCGACGCGTCACCGTCTCGCGATACGCCACCTTCGGCTTCAGGAACTCAATGTCCACGCCGAACCGGTTCTTCAGCCGATACTGCGCAATCTGCAGGTGCATTTCACCCTGACCGCCGAGTGTCATCTGTGACAGATGCGGGTCGTGGGTAATGTTGAGCGACGGATCCTCCTCATGCAGTTGGTGCAGCCCCTGCGCCAGCTTGTCCTCCTCGCCCTCTCTCGCGGCCACAACCGCCGTCGTATATCGCGGCATGGGGAATCCGATGGGCTGGATGACAGCGTTTGATCCCTTGGGATGCAGCGTGTTGTTGGTGTGTGTGTTGCGCAGCTTGACCAGGGCACCAAGGTCACCGGCCACCATCTTCTGCACGCTGTCACGCTCGTGGCCGTTGATGGAATACAACTGGCCCAGGCGCTCCGTCGCTCCGGTGCCTGCGTTGACCAGGTCCATGCCGGGCTCCAGCGTACCCGAGTACACCCGGAAGAAAGAGTAGTCGCCCACGTGCGCCTCGGCCATGGTCCGGAATATGAGCGCAACCGGCTCGCCGCCCGGGTCTGCTTTCAGCGTGCCGCCGCCAACCAGCTCAGCCTCCGGCATTTCCGGCGGGCTGGGGCAGACGTTGTCGATGAAGGACATCAGGCGACTCACGCCGATGTTCTTTGTCGCGCTGGTCACAAAAATGGGGTAGAGCTGCCGCTTCAGCATCGCCACGTGCAGGCCCTTCCGCATCTCATCTTCTGAGAGGGTGCCCTTGTCGAAGTAGAGCTCCATGAGCCCTTCGTCGTTCTCGGCGATGTTCTCGATCAGCTCGTTGTGCAGCGATTCGGCCTCGTCCTTGAAGTCGGCAGCGATATCGCCGTCGGCCATCTTGCCGCTGCCCTCCTCAAAAGTGAGCTGCTTCATGCGCAGCACGTCCACAATGCTCCGCGTACCCGGGCCACCCGGAATCTGAACCACAGTCGCCCCGCGGCCAAAACGGTCCTGGATCTGCGAGATCACCCCCCGGAAGTCCGTGTCCGCCTTGTCCAGATGGTTGATCACGAACATGGCCGGCTTGCCCAGCTCCTGGGCCGTCTTCCAGGCCAGTTCGGTGCCCACCTGCACGCCCTCTGCGGCATTGATCACGAAGATCGCGCAGTCGGAAACCGTGAGGGACGCCACTACCTCTCCGACAAAGTCCGGGTATCCGGGCGTGTCGAAGATGTTGACTTTGTACCCCTTCCACTCGGCGTGCACCAGCGATGAGAAGACCGACATCTGCCGCTCCTTCTCCGAAGGGTGATAGTCACTCACCGTGGTGCCTTCTTCAATCGAGCCCATGCGCTGCAGGGCCCCCGACGTCAACAACATGGCTTCGGCCAACATGGTCTTACCTGCACCCTGATGGCCTACCAGCGCGACGTTGCGGATGTGCCCCGCGTCATACACCTGCATAAATCCTGCTCCTCGTTTGCTCTGTGAAGAATTGGAAAGGGCCGAAAAGATAACGGAGACCCTACCCTTGTCAAACCCTGTCGGCCTGCTGAAATCGCCGGAACAATCCCTTCAGGCCCCGTTATGGCAGCCGCGATGCCCCCCTCCGTTCTGGCCATAGAAACTTCCGGCGCCGTCTGCTCCGCGGCCGCTCTTTCGGGCGATGCGGTCTGTACTCGTTCCGTCCGTGGTGGCAGGCGACACGATGCCGAACTGATGGGCATGATTGACGCGGTACTGGCTGAGTCGGAGCTCGCGCGCGGAGATGTGCACGCCATCGCGGTATCGGCCGGCCCTGGCTCCTACACCGGCCTGCGCATCGGCGTAAGCGTGGCCAAGGCGCTTGCCGAGGCCCTCGGACGGCCGCTCGTGGCCGTACCGTCCCTGGTCGCCTGCGCACTGGCCTCCGAACTCGAAGGCAACCTGCTTGTGGCGTTTCCCTCCCGGCGTAAGGAGGTGTTCGCAGCCCGGGTGTTGGTATCCGAGAGGACCGCGCGGCAGGTCGGCGATACGCTCGCCGGCGAACCGGCAGCGATCCTGAGCAGCCTGGCCGATGGGCTCACTGCCGTCGTCGGACCGGGCGCGGACCGCATCGACCGTGAGCGGGCCCGCGTTTCTGAGTGCGATGCGGGCGCGGTGGCACGGGTCGGCGCGGCTATGCTGAGCATTGGTGAAGTCGTAGACCCCGAACTCTTCGAGCCGTATTATTTGAAGGAATTCGTCGCAGGCACACCCACCACCTCCGTGTTTGCACGACTGCCTTTCTAGGCACCATCCCGAGGAAGCATGGCCTGGTTTCGCCGCACAAAAGCGGGCATCAATACCGAGCTGAATGACCAGATCGACGTGCCCGAGGGGCAGTGGATCAAGTGCAACAGCTGTGGCAGCACGCTGAACCGCCGTGAGGTGCTCCGCAACCACCAGGTTTGCTCGGAGTGCGGTCACCACTTCTCCATGTCCAGCCTCGACTACTACCGGCTGCTGTTCGACAACGGGGAGTTTGAACTCGCGGACGACAACATCGTGTCGAAAGACCCGCTGGAGTTCACCGACCGCAAGCCCTACTCGCGTCGACTGACGGAAGCGCAGCGCAAATCCGGACTGATGGATGCAGCTACGGCTGCCGTCGGCAACATCGGTGGGCATCGCACCTCGGTCACCGCAATGGACTTCAAGTTCATCGGCGGCTCCATGGGCTCGGTGGTCGGCGAAGTCATCTCCCGCGCCATCAAGCGCGCCTACACGGAAGAGATGCCGCTCATTATCATCACCCAGAGTGGTGGTGCCCGTATGATGGAAGGAGCGCTCAGCCTGATGCAGCTTGCCAAAACGAGCGCACACCTGACCAGGCTTCACGAGAAGGGACTACCCTTTATTGTTATCCTGGCCAACCCGACCACGGGTGGCGTGACCGCATCGTTCGCCATGCTGGGCGATGTGCACCTTGCCGAACCCGGCGCGTTGATCGGGTTTGCCGGCCCGAGAGTCATTCGGGAAACCATGGGCCAGGATCTGCCTGAAGGGTTTCAGCGCTCCGAGTTCCTGAAGGAGCACGGTTTCGTGGATCAGATTGTGCCACGAAGCGAGATGAAGCAGCGCATCGCCGACCTGTTCGATCTGCTGCTCGAGAAGGAAGCATAGGCTTCTGCCCGCGCGGCGCCTGAGGCGTTCGCACCGACACGCCAACACGGCCACCAGAGGCGTCGCCCGGCCGCGCCAAGCCGGCGCCTGACGCGTCGCACCGACACGCCAACACGGCCACCAGAGGCGTCCCGCGGCCCCCGCATCCCCCGCGTCCTGTCTCCCGCTTCGTAGGCCAATCTGCGCACTGGTGACCACCGGACTGGGCACCCGATCTCCTGAGGGGGGGCGGCTGAAAACGCCGATCCTTAAGCGCGAACAGCCACGCTTCACACGGTCTTCACGCGACCAATTTAAGTTCTTAAGTCCCGTGGCCGATAGGGGAAGAGCCCCGCGTATGCATTGTCGGACAAAGCGGCTTTTCGGGCCCATTAAGGCCTGTTTTGCGGCTCCGGCGATGCGGACTCGGTGTTCTTTTTCAACCGGTGTCTCCGGGCGGAATGGCCGCCCGAATGCGGCCAATTCCGGCCCTGCGCACCGTGCAATGTTCTCCTATTGTCGCTCCCAACGGGCGTCGTGGCAGCACTGTTGCCAGGACACCTGTGCGACGCCACTGTAACTGATGACCAGAACGTCCCTCCGTTCGATAGCCCTGTTAGCCGCGATGCTTTTTTGCACCGCGGCTTCTGCTGCTTCCGGACCGGATCTCCGTGGAACGCTTCGCATCCGGCTGCTTGAGCCCATGACGCCCAAAGAGGCGACGGTTCAGGCCGGCCCCTACGGACTTGCCGTCTATCTGAACAATGAGCGACAACCACGCTACCAGATTGGTCCGGACGGCACGCTTTCGCTGAGCATGCGCCGCGACGAAGTCACGGTCTCCAGTCAACACGGCACGCAGGGGGTGAAGACCCTCCGGCTCATGCCTCTCGGACCCGGCGACATGACGCTGAACGTCAAGGGCACGACCCGCAGTTATTCGGGCAGCCTTGCCGTCACCGCTGACCGGGGTGAGGCGCTCAGACTCATCAATCACGTGCCGCTGGAAGACTATGTGGCGTCGGTCGTGGCCAGCGAATATGGACTCTCCGACCTCGAAGGCTCCAAGGCGATGGCAGTGATTGCCCGCACCTACGGCCTCAAGGTGATCAACAGCTCAGACGACAGCTACGACCATGTGGACCACACCGCCTCGCAGGTGTACCGCGGGTCGCGCGCCGTGACCTCGTTGGCCCGGCAGGCGGCCCAGGCTACCGCCGGCCAGGTGCTGACGTACGACGGTCGACTTATCGAGGCCGTGTATTCCTCCAGCTCGGGAGGTCACACGGCCAACAACGAAGACGTGTGGTCATCCGACCCACACCCCTACCTGCGAGGGAAGCCGGATCCCTGGGATCGCGTGTCCAAGTATCACCGATGGGAATACTCGGTCTCCGAGGATGATCTGCATCGAGCCATCGAGCAGTCGCTGGGTCTCAAGCCTAGGTCCATCTCCGTGGCAGAATCGGGGCCGGACGGTCGGGCGAAGCGCATCGCGCTGGAGCCGCACAGTGGCCGCACCCGCACAATCGCCGCGGACGAGTTTCGCAGGATTGTGCGCGGCGCCCTGGGCGAGGCGGGGCTGCGCTCTACCCGATTCACCATGAAGCGCAAGCGCGGCACGTACAGGTTTGAGGGAGGTGGCTTCGGCCACGGGGTCGGTCTGAGCCAGTGGGGTGCCCACGGCATGGCCAACGCCGGCAAGTCCTACGACGAAATTCTGAACTTCTACTACACCGGCGTTCGCATCGATCAACGGCGCGTTCAGGGAGCCTCGACGCCGGCGGCCGGCCTGTTGGCATCCGCGAGAGCCGCGCCTCCAACGGTGCGTCAGGTGAATGCGCCGCCGCCTGCATCGGCAGTTACGTCGGGTCGTTCGCAACCAGCCGACCGCGCTGCTCAGCCCGTGCCGGAGCACCGAGCCACTGAGCGAAAGACGGTGGCCGCCTGGAACGAGTCGAGCAATCGGCGAGCGGCCAAGCGGACAGGCAAAAAGCGAAGGGGTTGGTAGTGCGGCCTTGCGGGAGGGGCGATATTCCGGGCTCCGGAATGCCTCCTGCCCATGCGCGTCTTACTGCCCGCCTTTCTCAGCCTTCTGATTGTAGCCCCACTGCGGGCGCAGGACACCCTGGAGGTTGTTTTACCTCCTGTTCGGGTGGAAGCATCGCGCGGTTCGTTCAGCAGCGGCGATGCGCCTGCCGCAATTGCCGTGGAGGTTCGCGGACCCGAGAGGCGGGCCGTTGAGCCCGCCCTGGCTCTGGAGGACGTGCTCACAGAGCTGCCCGGACTCTGGATTGCGGACCGTAGCCACTTCGCCATCGGGGAACGACTGGTCGTGCGTGGCCTGGGCAGCAGGGCAGCGTTCGGCGTCCGCAGTGTCGCCGTCCTGCTCGATGGCGTCCTGCTGACCATGCCGGACGGCCAGGCCGTGCTGGACCCTGTCGAGCCCTCGGTCCTCGCCCGTGCCGAGCTGTTGCGCGGCCCCGCTTCCCGATTCTGGGGCAATGCCGCCGGCGGTGTGCTGGCCCTCGAATCCGAAGCTCCCGGCGAAGCCGTCAGTCAGTCGGTACGAATTCTGGCCGGCTCCCATGGCAGTCGCCAACTCACCGGACGCGTCGGAATCGCCGAAGGCCGGCAGAAAACCTCGGCCTTCGCTTCTGTCCTGGATCAAACGGGGTTCAGGGAGCATGCCGACGGCCGCATGGCGAGGGTCGGTCTCCGAACAACCCGGGCACTGGACTCTGGCGCCGTCGTGGCGTTTTCGATCGCAGCCTCGGACCTGGACACCCGTAGCCCTGGATCCCTGACCGCGGAGCAGTGGGAAGCCGATCCCGCTGCGGCGGACGCGCGGTACATCAACACGTCCTCGGGCAAGCAGGCCACCCAGATCCAGAGTTCACTGGGACTGACCGCACCCCTGTACGGCGGCATCCTGAGTACCAGCCTGTTTGCGCTCCAGCGCTCCCTCGACAACCCCCTCCCCTTCGCGTGGGTGGGGCTTGAGCGGCTCGCATTCGGAATGCGGGCGGACTGGCGGGTGGCGCGTGAAGGGCTCGAAGTCGGGGTGGGCGTTGATACCCGGCGCCAGGCAGACGATCGCATCAACACAAACAACGCCGATGGCGGGCGCGGAGACAATCTGCGCCTGGACCAGCGCGAAACCGTCACCGGTTCGGGGGCTTCGGCGCTCGCTACCTGGAACGGACCGATGACCGTGACTGCCGGTCTTCGCGTTGACCGGTTGACCGTGCGTCTGGAGGACCACCTGGTGTCCAACGGAGACGACTCGGGCAAGGAGGCTTTTTTTGCGGCGAGCCCGTCTTTGGGCGTGCGACTCGATAGAGGCGCCACCACGCTCTTCGCATCCGTGTCCACGGCATTCGAGATTCCTACGACTACCGAGTTGGTCAACAACCCGGACGGAAACGCGGGATTCAATCAAAACCTGGAGCCGCAGCGCATCACGGGACTGGAGTTCGGCCTGCGACATGTCCAGGCAGACCTCGACCTGGACCTAGCTGCCTACTCCCAGACACTGACCAATTTTCTGAGCCCATACCAGTTGGAGTCCGCCCCTGGACGCACGTTCTATCGCAACGTGGGCGAGGTGGCCTACATGGGTCTGGAAGGCAGGGCGCGCGTGCGGCTGACCAGCTGGGTGGCCATGGTCGGAACGGCGTCCCTGCAGCGCTTTGAGTTCGCTTCCGGAACGCTGGACGGCAACAGGGTCCCTGGCATTCCAATGCGATTCGGCTCCCTGCGGCTGGACGTCGATCGCTCCGGGACTCTGGCTTCCGTGCGCATCAGGGCAGCCGGTGCGCAGATGGCCGATGATGCGAACACCGTCGAGATTGACGGATTCGTATCCCTGGACGTACGTGTGGCCCGCACAGGACTCGTCATCGGCAACGCGACGGTCGCACCATTCCTGGAAATCCGGAATCTGGGCGATGCAAACTACGTGGTGTCGATCATCCCCAATGCCCGGGGCGGGCGGTACTATGAAGGACTTCCCGGCCGCAATCTGCGTGGTGGGTTCTCCCTGACGTTCTAGTCAATCCGGGGAGTCCTGACCCAGGACCGACTCGCGCTTGAGTCGAACGAACCGGCGGTCGACACGGGCACCGACCGCATCGGCATAGAATTCGATCGGGCCTACCCAGGGAATGACGGCCTGCTCCTGGCCTCCCCGCCTGAGGTCGAGCAGGCTCCGCACGAGCAGCTCCCTGCCCAGCCCGCGACCACGATGGTCGGGATCGGTACCCATGGGCCCGAACCATCCGGTACCCCGATTATTGGCGTCATGGGCGGAAAATGCTGCGACCGCATCGCCCGTCCACGCGAGAAACAGACCTGGGAGACTCCGACGCAAAGCGGCCTCCACTTCCCCACGCCAGGCCGGCCAGATCCGTTCGATGAGCTCCAGCACGGCCGCCCGGTCTGACGGCTGTGCTCGAGCCAGGCGAAAGCCCGGCACATTGCCGGCGCGGGGCAGATTGCCCAGGTCGACCCGGAGGTTGACCGTCCTGCCGAACTCACGGAACCCCAGCGTTTCGAGGAAGGCCTGGCTCCCCTCGTCCCGCACATCAAGCCCCGGCGTCAGATAGTTGGGCGCACTCTCGGCAACGCGTATTTCCCGGCTCCACCCCGCCAGTACGCGGTGGGCCAGCCTCGACCCTATCCCCTTCCGACGCCATTCCGGGCGCACCACGACCGACTTCAGCACGTCGAAGGCCGGCCTGGAAACGGCCTGCGCGAACCCCAGCACGGCTTCGCCTTCCCTCGCCACCACTGTGCGTGATTCCTCCAGTCCGGGGTCTTGCCAGACCTTCTCCTCCAGCAAGGCAGGAGTCAGCACGTCAAACAGGGAGCCCGCATTCCAGCAGTCCAGAATGCCATCGGAGTCTCGGGACTGTGCCTCGACCACCGTCATGCCGGTTGTCAGGTCGCCTCCTTCTTGCCGAACTCTGCGTCCAGCGGCACGAGACCGGCCACAATGAATCCGGGGATCGTGGCAATCAGCACCCAGACGAAGAACCAGTCGTAACCGATCCACTCCTGGATGGCACCGCTGAACATGCCGGGAATCATCATTCCGAGCGCCATGAAGCCCGTGCAGATCGCAAAATGACTCGTCTTCTGCGGCCCGTCTGCCACATAGATCATGTACAGCATGTAGGCAGTGAATCCGAAGCCGTATCCGAACTGCTCGATGGCCACCGCGATATTGACCGCGATGAAGCTGTCCGGCTGGGTAAAGGCCAGAAGTACATACACGATGTTCGGCAGGTTGATGGCTGCCACCATCCACCACAGCCAGGCCTTCAACCCGCTGCGGGAGGCCACGATGCCGCCCAGGATGCCGCCGACCGTCAGCGAAGCCAGACCGACCGTGCCATACACAAAGCCGAACTCCTGGGTGGAAAGGCCCAGTCCCCCCTCGGCCACATCGCCCACAAGAAACAGCGGAGCCACCTTTACCAACTGCGCCTCCGCGAAACGGTACAGCAACAGAAAGGCCAGGATGAGGCCGATGCCCGGCTTGCGGAAGAAGCTTGCGAACGTCTCCAGGAATCCGCGCCAGACGTTGCCGGCCGACTCCGCCTGTGTCGGAACGTCCTCGGCGGGACGCGGCATCGCAAAGAAGTGCCAGGCCGCCAGAGCCACGAATGAACCGGCCAGAATCAGAAACACGATGGACCAGGCAAGCGGAATGTTGCCGGTTGACTGCTCCAGGTACCCTGCCAGGATCACAAGCAATCCCTGGCCCGTCAGCATGGCCAGGCGATAAAAGGTCGAGCGGATCCCCACAAAAAACGATTGCTCGCCCTGCGAGAGGCCAAGCATGTAGAAGCCGTCGGCCGCGATGTCGTGGGTGGCCGAGCTGAACGCCAGCAGCCAGAGGAACGCCAGGCTGTAGCGGAAGAAGTTGTCTCCCGGCAGCGTCAGGGCCACGCCGGCCAGTCCCGCCCCGATCAACAGCTGCATGGACACGACCCAGAAGCGCTTGGTGCGGATCAGATCCACGAAGGGGCTCCACAGGGGCTTGATGACCCACGGCAGGTACAGCCATCCCGTGTAGAGCGTGACCTCGGCATTTCCGATGCCCAGGTTGCTGTACATCACGACCGACACGGTCATGACGATCACGTACGGGAGTCCCTCCGCAAAGTAGAGCGTGGGAATCCAGAACCACGGACGGGTCAGGGTGCGATCAGTCATGATGTCCGGTTGCTTGCAGGGCGGCTTGAATAAGGGCGATGCGCTCCCGCCGATCCGTCACCGATTCCAGCGGAAACCCGAAGACGGCCACACCGGTGGCGGCCACTGCCGCCGACATGTTGGAGTCTCCATATCGCAATACGGTGACCGTCTCCCTATCGCCCGGCATGATGGCTTCGGGAGCCTCCACGGCATAGACCGAGCCGCCCCTGTCGGTGTTGAAGCGGGCGCTCAAATCGGAAAACGGACCGGATACTCCTCGCAGAGTACCGCTTCGCGAGGCGCGTTCGGAGCGATGGACGGCGCGGAGCACCTCCCGGGCGAAGGCCTGTTCTTCCTCCGTGCCACGGGTGAGTTCCTCGGTGACGTAGGAGCCGGACACGAGCACGGTTCGGCCCCGCTCACGGGCGCCCCGCAGGGCTTGACGCAGTCCGGCGGAAAACGGCCGAAACGCCTCCCGCACGGGGTGCCCCGGCACGGCTGCCCGCTCCTCTCCCAGGAGGACGTAGATCACGTCATACCCGGTCGCGAGGCCGGGTTCCTCCGCCAGGCGCTCGTCGCTGATCACGTCGAAGGCCGACCCGGCCCCGGCAGCCAGCAGATCGGCGCCGGCCGAGGCCGCGAAGTCGAACGTGTTACCCGGCTCCACGCTGGTCTCCCAATCGGCATGGCTCGCGCCGTGCCCCGGTTCGTCGTCGTCGCGCCAAACCACGCGGGTATCAAACTGGTGCTGCGCGCCCACGTATTCCAGCGCCATGCCGTCCGGCACGCCGTGATCCAGATATTCAGGAAAGCCCCGCCATCCCCCCACGTCTACCGCCGCGGGAGGACCGATGCGGTCAAATGCACTCACTACCAGGACCCTCGCCCCCCCTCCGGCAGCTCGTGCCGTGACCACTTCCGACGGTCGACTTTCGCCGCCACCATTGAGAGCGGTCACTCGCATACCCGTGATCGTCGAGTCAGCCGGAATCACGGTGGAAAGCCCCTGAACGGCGCGTCCGTCGTCGAACCCGCGGATACCACGACGCAGATACACCCGAAAGGACTCCGGCATGGCGGACGGCTCGAGCGGGTCCGTGTTCGGCTGCCAGGAGAGTTCAATTCCGGCGGCCGTGGCAACTGCTGAGAGATGGGTCGGCGCCAGCGGCTGAATGACCGGCTCCGGCTCGCCGTACTGGAGGGCGACGAACCGCAGTACGGCCTTGTAGATGGCGCGACTGACATGAAAGCGGAACTGCGGATCCAGCGCAAAGCGCATGTCCGCGAAATTCTGGTGGCTCAGGAGTTCCAGCAACGCGGACGGCATGTTGGGCCGGTAGGCCTCGCTGTAGTCGCGGTCCCAGATCGGCCGGCGCGTCCAATCGGCGTCGTAGAGGTCGCGGAGATCGGCCACGATCTGCTCCTGGAGCAGATCCGCAAAATCTCGGTTGGCGAACCGGGACATGCCGTCGCCAAAGGTGCGCACTTCGGACCCGTCGTCCCCGAATCCCCTGGACGAGTAGATCAGCAGCGTGCCGATGGTGGTGCTGTCCGGCGTGATGCCTGCGTCCGTGTGGAAGGCAATGGAAACGTCCACAGGAACGCCCAGCCCGGGATTTAACTGATCCTTGTTTGGACCCAGCGGAGCACCGCGCAGGAAGTTGACCCATTCTCCGCGGTTGCGGTAGTCGTCCACGTAGTCGTTGGCCGGCTGCTCGGTGACGTTGTAGACGAGTGCCGCCGGCATGCCGTCGAACTGCAGGGCGTATCGCGCCCCTTCAAGCCAACGGGCCCGGCCCGATGGACGTCCTCCTCGTTCGATGAGACCCATGCCTCCCCCAAACCGCACCGCATCGGCAGAGATTGCCGCGCCAGTGGCGCCGGCAGTGGTCAGGGTCACGGCTGCGGAGGCGTCAAACTCAAAGTGCCCCAGGTATACCCACGTTCCCGGTGCCATGCGCTGGTCTACCACGACACGGGTATCACCGCCCGCATGAGAAACGGTGTAGGTCACCATGCCAGGGCCGGCGGAACGACCGTAGCCCACATACACCGCGTAGCTGCCAGCCTCAGGAAGTCGGGACTGCCAGGTTGCGGTGCATGGTCTGTCAGTAACGTCGATGCGGCGCGCCGTGCCGTCCTGCCACGGATTGTGGCCGGTTTCGTACGGCGGACTGCCCATCGCAAATCCGGACCCCCCGACACTCCAGTTACAGGTCTCCCGGTAGCCGGAGTTCGCGTCGTCGTTGTCGACCACCACCATGTGGGGTTGCACATCCCGTTCGCGTGGCATCCAGACGTGCGCTCCCGCCCGTTCCAGCATGGGTGCCAGGTAGGGCAGGACAAACGACGTCGGCAGCACATCTTCCACGGTCGTGAACAGCCGAGCGCGCTGCCACTCCCATCGATCAAGCGCGGGTTCGTAGTACCAGCCATGGCTGCCCCAAATGGCCACATGACGGCCGAACAAGCCGTTTGAGGGCGCGGGTGCGCGATCGGGATACTGCACCATGGGGCGTGGCCTCGGCGGTGCGGCGGGTCTGCGGTCTTCGTCCACGGCCAGTGCCGTCCTGAGGTGATTCGGCACGAGCTCCCGCACGGGCACCCCCAGCGCCGTGACCAGCACCGAATCCGCCTCGGGAAACAACGCCTTCAGGCCGGACTCCATGGCCAGCACGTCAGACTCGCGGGTGGGCTCTTGGGCGTAGGCCGCGTTGAGCCGAACCTCAACCAGGCCCTCCAGCGTGATCAACGTGTCCACGTCCGCCCCCGGGTCCATGGGGTAACCACAGCCCTCGTTGACGCAGTTCCTGACGAACTCAGAGGCCAGCTGCCTGGGTGTCGGCAGCGGTTCCTCGGGTTCGACCACCACCGGAGCAGCGGACCCGCAGCCCAGGCTGAATACCAGCGCCGCTATGCAGGTGCGCCTACTCAACGGGCACCCGGCGAATCGCCCAGGCTGGTGCCGACTCCAGGCCCAGCGGGGACACCGCTGACACGACCACGTAGGTCGGAGGAGTGCCGTCAAAGATCAGGCGACGGACGGCACCAGGCACCACGCGTATGGACCACGTGTCGCGCCACTCGCGCACATGCCAGACGGCGGGGTCGGTGGTGCCCGGATCCAGCAGGAGCACATCGCCATCCCAAGAGGGAATCGGCACGTCCGGGGTGGCGCCTCCCAACCAGGTGGTGGCCGGCACAAGGGCGGGACCGGTATACACACTGTCTCTGAGCAGGCTGCCCTGCCCGGTGCCGGGCATGAGGGCTTTCATGCTGAAATGCACGTTCCCCGTGGCCTGCTGTACTTGTCGTGTGTGCCTGACCTGACGCACCAGTTCCTCCGGCTCCCAGTAGGCCGATCCCTCGAGAATGACGCGGCTCGCATAGTTGCCGGGCCACAGGTGGCGGTTGTGGATGTTTTCTCCGGTCCACCAGTCCAGCAGCGCGGCGTATGGCTGGCCCTGCGAGTCCATCGCCCAGTACAGCTGCGGCGTGTAGTAGTCCACCCAACCCTCGCGCAGCCACTTCCTCGCGTCGGCGTACAGCCCTTCATACTGGTCGAAACCCGTCACACCTTCCGGATAGCCGGGACGCCAGATGCCGAAGGGGCTGATACCCACCTTGACTTCGGGGCGCACGGCCTTGACGGCATCGTAGAGCGTCTCCACGAACGTATCCACATTACTGCGCCGCCAGTCCGACAGCGAACCATTGAACCCGCTCGCCCGCCACGCGATGGAGTCCGGGAAGGGAATCTCGGCCCCGGTGGAATCAAGCGCGGCGTACGGGTAGAAGTAGTCGTCCATGTGTACGCCGTCGATGTCGTAGCGCCGCACGACGTCCAGCATCACGGACAGACTGTGATCCCGGACCTCCGGAATGCCAGGATCCATCCACTTGAAGACCCCGTAGTCGTGCACCCATGCCGGCTGCGTTACGGACACATGGGACGAATCGTAGGCTCCTTCATGCGTAGGATGGCCGGCCCGGAACGGGTTGAACCAGGCATGCAATTCCAGCCCGCGGGCGTGGGCCTCCTCGATGGCCAGTGCGAGCGGATCGTACCCCGGATCTCCCCCGGCCTGTCCGGTGAGATAGATCGACCAGGGCTCCAACCCGGACGGATACAGCGCATCGGCCATCGGCCTGACCTGAAACACGACGGCGTTCAGGGACAACTCGACTGCGCGATCGAGCATGCCTCTAAGTTCGGCGCGCTGACTGTCCGCCGAGAGGCCGGGTTCTGATGGCCAGTCGATATTGGCGACCGTCGCGATCCAGGCCGCCCTGAACTCCCGTGGCGCCTCCGGCGGCTCGACAGTCGGCATCGGTGCGGTCGTGAAGCGCATGACCTCGGCGGCGGGCGCACAGCCGGACCCCAGCACCACGGAGACGAGGGCCAGGCCGGCCAGGACACGCAGCATCACGAGATGGCCGCAGGGATAGAAGTGAGCTTCACCATGGAGCCGCCTAATTTATCCCGACCCCCCGCCTGCTACAACCCGAATGACCGTCCCTCTGCTTTCGATTCTGGCCCTCATGAGCCTGGTCGTTCTCCTGCGTGCGTACCGGATCGAATACGATGCCGTGGTCTACGCGGCAAAACCGCTGACGCTGCTCGCCATCGGCCTGATTGCCTACTTCAGCTGGCCGCCGGTCTCCACGATGTATCAGAAGGCGATTCTCGTTGGTCTCGCGGGGGCTCTTCTGGGCGATGTGCTCCTGATGCTCCCGAAGGATCGCTTTCTCGCGGGGCTGGCTGCGTTTCTGATCACGCACGTCGCGTACGGAGCCGCGTTCGTCTCCCGACTGGAGCTGATTCCTGTGCTGCCGTTCCTGCCGTACACGGTAGCCTCCCTGTTTGTGCTGCGTCTGCTGTGGCCGCACACCAAGGGCGTGCGCTTTCCGGTCGCGCTGTACACGATCGCGCTCGCCGCCATGGCCTCGCTTGCATTCGGAGTGGCCATGACCGTTGGTGGTGCTTCCGCCTGGTTCGCGGCGGCGGGTGCAGCCCTGTTTGTGCTGAGCGATGCGGCGTTGGCGTTCGACCGGTTCGTAGGGGCCTTCGGCGCGGCTCGTACGGTGATACTGACCACCTATTTCGCCGGCCAGTGGCTGATTGCCCTCTCAGTCGGTCTTTGAACGAAACTCCAGCTTGCTCCAGGCCCCGGATCCCGGAGACCAGCCTGCACGGGCCATGCGCGGCGTATTGTATGCCCAGGCCCCGTCTCCCTCCGCGGTCAGCAAAATGATTCCTGCGGTGGCGTGATCACCCTGGGGATTGCGAATCCGGTCCCTCAGCCGCGTCAACTCGTCCAGGACGGCGGCCTCCGGAGCTGCGCCGCGCGCGACCTGCTCCACGGCCCTCCCGCACAGGCCTGCCGCGGCGATGGCCTCACCCCACCCCGTGCCGCTGGCGGCAGCCGAGTGATCGGCGTAGTACCCGCTACCCGGAAGCGGAGAATCCCCAACCCGGCCCTCCGGGCGGAACGGCGTGCCGCCCGTGGACGTCGCGGCAGCCAGGCGGCCCTGGTGGTCCCGAACCACACAACCCACCGTGCCACGAGGCATGGGCGTCTGGAAGGCGTGTGAAGTGTGGAAACCCGCCTCCTCCCGAAGGCGGTCCCAGCGCTCTCGTTCGCGCGGGTGAACCAGCGACTCCGGGTCGCACACTTCGGCTCCGTGGGCTGACAGGAAGGTCTCGGCAAATGAGCCCGTCATGAGTCTCACCTGACCGTGTCCGGCGTCGCGCAATAGCGCAGCCGCGCGGATCGGATGCCGCAACCGGGACACCGCAGCCACCGCTCCAAATGCGAGATCCTCTCCCGTCATCACCCCCGCATCCATCTGGACGAGGCCGTTTCGTGTCAGGACGGACCCCGCTCCCGCATCAAACACGCCGCAAGCCTCCATGTGACTGACGGCCGCGACGGCAGCAGAGAGGGCATCGCCCGCCTCTTCCACAACGCGGCGAGCCTCCTGCAGCGCAGCTTCCATGCCCTGCAGGTGGGCCGTGGTTTCATCGGCGGGAATGTCCCAGGCACCTCCGTGCACCAGCACGGCGGGACCGGGATCAAGAGCAAATACGCCGGAATGCATGACCTTTCCTCGCACGGGGCTAATATATCGGCGTGCGTCTCGTTCTGCCGCTCATACTGCTGCTTCAGGTTGCCGGCCAGGCCCGCGGTCAGGCGCCCAACGATCCGTTTCGATTTGTGGTCTGGCCGGTCGAGGATGTGCGAGCGCTGACCGGCAGCGTGTCAACGCGGACGGTGATTGCGGTGACCGGAGCGGCAGCGATTGTCGGGGTGTCCGCACGATTCGACGATCAGTTTGCCGGACCCGCCCGGCGTTGGGACGGCAGTCCGGTGCTGCGCGTCGCGCAGGAACTCGGGCATGCACGTGCCATGCGACCCGCGCTGGCCGTCCTGTTTCTGGGGTCCCTGATGCAAAATGATACACGCCTCCAGGACGCCTCTTTCACCGGATTGGAAGCGGTGATCGTTGCCAACCTGGTCACCAACTCGTTCAAGGCCGCCTTTGGGCGCTCGCGGCCCTACGAGGGTGACGGATCGCGGCGGTTCGCCCCGTTTTCGGGCCACCGATCATTTCCCTCCGGCCATGCGACCACTGCATTCGCGGCGCTGACGCCATTCGCCAGGTATTATGGTGGTGTGCCGGCGGTGGTGCTGTACGGTGCGGCGGCGGCCACCGCATTCTCCCGGATGGCCATTGGTGTGCACTGGTTCTCCGACGTCCTGGCCGGCAGCGCCATCGGCTTTGCGACCGCCAGCGCACTGACGCGACTGCACCGTGGGCGGATCCGGCTGAGCGCGGGGCCGGGCGGAGCGGTGCTTGCGGTGCGACTGTGAGGCCTTTGGGCGAGGCACCAAAAAAGAAAAACCGCTGACCCCACGAAGGGAGCCAGCGGTTGATCTATCTATCTGAAGAGCGCCTAGCCAACCAGAGCGGCGAGGGCGGTCAGCACCACGATGGTGGTGCCGACATACGCCAGCTGCTCGGGACCAGTCTGCATGCGCTCGCGCTGTGATGCGGCGTGCATGATGTCCTCACTCGTTATATGTAAAAGAAATCGGGCGCACTTCCCTCCCCGGGAGCGCACCCGCTTTATGTAGATCACATGCCTGTGATACGCTCCGAAATCCGGGATGTAACAGGGCGATCCGAATGTTTGCCCGAATGCACGGACCCTTCATCCTGAGGCGTGAAGGGACCTGGAAGCGCTTTTGCACAGCGGCGCCGTCCGTGCCGGGCCAAAACAGCCGGCGGCCTCCGCGGCCCGAGTCAGCCCGCGGCCTCAGCGGCGCAACTCAACCCGCGGCCTCGGCGGCCCGACGTATCCGGTCCCGAAGTGCCGTGCCCAACCCGCCCTCGGGAGGAAGCTGACAGTGCACTTCGGCGAGGCCTGCCGCGTCCACCTGCCGGAAGAAGTCATATAGCTCGTGGGCGTACTGCCGCTCGGACTCGACGACGAGCTGCATGGCGTAGCCAGTCGGGGGAGTCACCATACCTACCCAGGCCGCGCTCGCATCGGGGCGCGCACCCTCGACGATCCGTACACGCGCACGTGGCGCGTAGTGGGGATGCCGTGTGCCCGGGCTGGCCTGTTCGCGATCCCCGCGCGCCTGGACACCTGCGATGACCGAACGCAGAGACTCCAGGCTGATGCCCCCGGCTCGAAGGATCGCAGGAGGATCCACGACGCAGTCCACCACCGTAGACTCAATACCCACACCGGATCGCTCCCCACGCAAAACGGCGTCCACCCGCCCGTGCAGTTCTTCGGCGGCGGCCTGCCACGTCGTCGCGCTCGGACGACCCGACCGGTTGGCGGACGGTGCGGCCACCGGCACCTGGGCCGCACGAATGAGAGCCAGCGCAGTCGGGTGAGCCGGGATGCGCACGCCCACCGTGCCCAGACCCGCCGTTACACCCGGAGCCAGCCGCTCATCGGCCGGCACCACCACCGTAAGAGGCCCTGGGGCAAAGACTTCCAATAGCCGGGATGCAGAGGCGGAATGACTGCGAGACACCGAGGCCAGGTCCGCCGCATCAGACAGATGCACAATCAACGGGTTGTCGGCAGGACGACCCTTCGCGGCAAAGACCGCATCGACAGCCTGCGCCTGCGTCGCATCGGCTCCAAGGCCGAACACGGTTTCCGTGGGAAAGGCCACAAGGCCACCGCCGCGGATGATTGCGGCGGCCTCCTGGACATCGTCCGTGATGATCGTCTTGCGTGACACGGGCGCATATACGCCCGGCCGGTTCAGCGGATGCCGCCCTGCTGGACCCGTGCTTCCCGCGCCGTCCGCACGCCCCAGCGACGCACATCGTCCAGGAAGACATAGATCGCCGGCAGGATGACCAGCGTGACGAGCGTCGAGAATGTCAGCCCACCCACAATGGCCCGGGCCATCGGGAAGTACGGCGGACCGTCACCTCCGATCTGGGTGGTGCCCAGGCACAAAGGGACCAGGCCGAGCACCGTAGTCGCTGCCGTCATGATGATGGGCCGCATGCGGTCCCGGCCGGCCTGCACAATGGCCTCGTGACGCTCCAGGCCCTCGGACCGCAGGTGGTTGATGTGATCTATCAGCACGATGCCGTTGTTGACAACCACCCCGATCAGTACCAGAATGCCGATCCAGGCCATAATCTGGAACGTGGTGCCGGTGGCCAGGAAGAACCAGAACACACCCACAATCGCAAAGATGATGGACGTCCAAATGGCTGCCGGGTGGATCAGGCTTTCGAACAGGGAGGCCATCACCAGATAAATGAGGACCAGCGCCATGAGCAGATTGACCAGCATGATCTGTTGGCTCTGCGCCTCGTCGTCGAAGCGACTGCCGTACCCCCAGCCGTAGCCCGGCGGCAGCTCCATGCGTTCCATGGTCTGACGAATGCGCGCGTACCCCTCATCCTGCGTGATGCCGTCCAGGAAGAGGATCACGCCCATGGAGGTCACCCTGTTCTCGCGGTTGATGCCGCGTCGCGCCTTCCGGGACTGGAAATCTGCGAGCGCCGCCAGACGAACCTGCTCCTGGTCCGCCGTCTGCAGCGGCAGATTCCGAAGGTCATCCATAGAGCGCTGGTCCCGGTCCTGAAACTCGATGCGCAGGTCCACTTCGCCTTCCGGCGTGCGAATGCGACGCAGGTTCTGCCCACGCATTGCCGTGGATACGGTCTGGGCCACCGCCTGCGTGCTCAACCCGTGAATGCGCGCCCGGTCCCGGTCCACGACCACCTGGATTTCCTGGTCGTCAATCTCGGCCTGCGAACGCACGTCCTTGAAGCCCTCCATGCGATCAAACATCTCCGCCACCTCGCGCGAGAGTTCGACCAGTTTTTCGCTCGACTCTCCGTGCAGCAGCACGCGGAGATTCTCTCCCGTGATGCCGGAGGACCAGTCGAAGGCCGGACGGGCCAGCGCCAGCTTGGGGAAACCCTCCCGGATGCGCTCTTCCAGGACCTCGATGTCCGTGTCGCTGTCCGGATCCAGCAGCAGATCTGACTCCGCGTAGTTGCCGGTGTAGAAGCTGTAGACATCCTTGATCTCGAAGCGCTCCTTGTTGGCAAAGAGATACTCCTCCATCTCGTCGACCACCTTCTCCACCTCCTCGACCGTGTACTGGCCCTGGATGTTGTAGATGATCTCGATTTCCCGCTCCCCTTCATTGTCGGGGAAGAAGTCCATGTTCACGAGCGATGCGGGGATCGCCACACTGAGCAGCGTACCCACCACCACGGCGGCGGCGAGCTTCGGCTTGCGCAGCAGGCGATCCAGCAGTGTGGCATAGCGCTCGGTCAGCCAGTCGATGGAACTCGCCTTGGCGGTTTCCGGCGGAGGCTTCAGCCGTGACGCTAGCAGCGGCACGACCGTCAGCGAAATCAACAGCGATACCACCAAGGACACGTTGATGGAGACCGCCACATGCTTGAGGAAGAGCGTGACCTCGTCAGCCTGACTCACAATCATGGGCAGGAAGACAATCGCCGTCGTCAGCGTGCCCGCCGTGACGGCGAGAGCGACTTCCTTCACTCCGCGCAAGGTGGCCTGCATCGGGTTGCCCGGGTCCATGCGTTGATGACGATGGATGTTCTCCGTCACCACGACGGCGTTGTCCACCAGCATGCCGACCGCCAGCATGAGGCCCATCATGCTCAGGATATTGAGCGAGAAGCCCAGAAAGTAGAGCGCGCCGACCGTCACGAGGATGGAGATCGGCACCGCCAGCGTCACCACGAGCGTGGTGGACAGACGCCGGAGGAAGAAGAAGAGCACGATGAGTGCAAAAAGGCCACCCCAGGCTCCGGACTCGAGCAGATCCGTCAGCGAAGAGGTAATGCCGTCGGCCGCGTTGCCCATGAAATAGATGGAGATCCCGGCCATGTCGGGATCTTCCCCAACCTCCTCGAGCGCGACCTTGATGCGATCGGATACGGCCACTGTGTTCGCACCGGCCTCCTTGCGGACGTCGAGCCCCACCGCGTACCGGCGGTTGAGGTGTCGACCGTGATCCAGTTCCGGATCATCCAGCGTGACCTCGGCCACATCGCCCAGTCGCAGACCGTCCCTGCGAATGACCAGGTCCCGAACCTCATCAGCCGTACGGATCTCTCCCAGCGGACGAATCAGATAACGCCTCGGGCCGTCCGTAATCCGCCCGGCAGTCACAGAGAAGTTGGCGGTCTGCAGTTGCCCCAGCAGCATCTGCAGATCCACGCGGTGCGCGGCTACACGGTCGGCAAGCAGCTCGATGCGGACTTCACGGCGATTCACACCGTACAACTCCACCTGTGAGACGCCTTCCACGCGCTCCAGCACCTGCTTCAGCTTGCGATCCAGGAGTTCGTACGCGCCGGAGAGGTCTCGTTCGGAGGACAGTCTCAGCTGCAGAATCGGAGCGTCCGCCATGTTGAAACGCTGCACGAACATGCGCTCCACATCGGCCGGGAATTGATCCCTGACCGCATCCAGTCGTTCGCGAACCTGGATCGCCTTCAGATCGGTGTCGGCGCCCCAGTCGAACTCCATGAAGATGTTCGCGCCGGACTGTCCTGAGTTCGAGTTCAGGCGCTTCAGGCCGGGCACCGTGGCCAGGACCTCTTCCGCCGGACGCGTGATTTCCCGTTCCACCTCCTCGGGTGTTGAGCCCGGGTATGGAATATTGATGTTCAGAAACGGCGCCGAGACCTCAGGAAACAGCTCCAGCGGAACCAATCGGCTCGAGATGAGGCCGATGACAACCATGCACACGAAGACCATCATGGTGGTCACCGGGCGCTTCATGGCGAGTTCTGGCAGGTTCATGGCTACCTCGTTCTGTCGAGCACCGCGTACATGGTCGGAATGACCAGCAGCGTCAGGGCCGTGGATACCACCAGACCGCCAATCACGGTGATCGCCATCGGTGCGCGGATCTCCGCGCCTTCTCCGAAACCGATCGCCAGGGGCACAAGGCCGAGCGTGGTCGTCAGGGTGGTCATCAGAATGGGCCGGAGCCGCTGGGAACCGGCCTCGATGATCGCCTCAACCTTCTCCATGCCACCCGTGCGCAGCTGGTTGATCAGGTCCACCAGTACGATGGCATTGTTCACCACAATGCCGGCCAGCAGGATGAGGCCGATAAAGACGACCACGCTTACCGTAGATCCGGTCACCCACAAGGCCAGGATGGCGCCGACAGCCGCCAGGGGGATGGAAAAGAAAATGACGAAGGGGTGCAGCAGGCTCTCAAACTGCGAAGCCATGACGAGATAGACCAGGAAGACCGCCAGCAGGAGCGCCAGAATCAGCGAACGGAAGCTGTCCGACATCTCCTGGTTCTGTCCTGCAATGCGCACCGAGGTACCGGGAGGCGTGCGCACGGACGCCATCGCGGCAGACAATTCCTCTGCGGCAGCGCCGAGATCGCCGTAGCTCAGATTGGCGGTGACCAGGGCCACACGCTGCTGGCTTACTCGGCGGATCTCACTCGGACCGAGGCCGACTTCGAGGTCGGCAATCGCGTTCAGCGTCACAGGACGCTCCGACTCGGGATTTACGATCAGGTCGCGCAGCTGATCGACCGAGGCGCGATCCTCCTCACGGGTGCGCACCAGCACATCGATCTTGCGATCGTTCCAGGAGTAGCGCGTCGCCACGGACCCGCGCACATTGGAGACCAGACGGTCCGCCACATTGGAAACAGATAACCCAAGTGCAGCCGCCCGCTCCCGGTCGAAACGGATCTGGACCTCCGGATGACCCACCTCCATGGTGGATTTGACGTCGGTGAAGCGGTCTGATTGCCGTAGCCGGCCCGCAAGCGCCTGAGAGACCAGTTTGAGGTCATCGAGGTCGTACCCGGTGACCTCCAGCTCGACCGGGGTACGGAAACTGAAGAGTGTCGGTCGGGCAATCTTGTACTGAAGCCCCGGAATGCGACCGAGCTCGCCGCGAATCGTATTGACCGCCTCGGCCTCGCCGAGCTCACCGGATCCGGTGGCCAGGGCCACATGCAGCTCACCCCAGTTCTCCCCGCCCTCTTCAGGGTTGGAGTCCATGCGGTTGCCGCTGCCCGATACGGAGAACGATGCGCGCACGTTGGGTGCGGCTGCGGCCACGCGCTGCACGCGAGCCATCGCCGCGTCCGTCTCGGTCAGGGGCGTGCCCGGGGCAAGCTGCATCTCCACATTGAACTCGTCCTGCGCGAGCTGCGGGATCAGTTCGATGCCCAGGCTTGGAATCAGGGCGATGGATCCTGCGAAGATGCCGATCGCTACCAGCAGCACGCCGGCCCGGTGGTCAAGCGACCATACCAGCGCGGGTTTGTAGCGCGCGGCGATCATATCGAAGCCGCGGTTGAAGCCGCCTGCAATGGGCTTCATCACAAAGCCGGACGCCTTGCCGATCCCCTTTCCGGCGAGGAAGGCGCCGCGTGCGATGTAGAACGGAATGCGATTGACCAGCACGTGCCGAACCTTGCGCACCCCCCGGCCGAACCGGGTCCTGGCCGGCGGCCTTTCCGGCACCTCGAACACCTTCTCGGCCCGGCCGCCGAGCGAAGCGAGCATGGGAATGAGAGTGATGGCGACGATCAGCGAGGCCAGAAGCGAAAAGGTCACGGTCAGCGCCTGATCGCGGAACAGCTGCCCGGCAATACCCTGCACGAACACCAGCGGGAAGAACACGGCCACCGTGGTCAGCGTGGAGGCGATGACGGCGCGACCGACTTCGCTCGCGCCCTTCCTGGCGGCCTCCAGTGGCGGCTCGCCGCGCTCCCGGTGTCTCGAAATGTTCTCGAGCACGACAATCGAGTTGTCTACCAGGAGGCCGATTCCAAGCGCCAGTCCGCCAAGCGACATGATGTTCAGGGTCAGGTCGTACCCGTACATCATGTTGAATGTGGCGATGACCGAGACCGGTATGGACACCGAAATGATCAGGGTCGCCGCGAGATTCCTCAGGAACAGGTAGAGCACCAGTACTGCAAGCAGACCACCGACAATGCCGGCATTGACCACATCGTCCACCGCACTGCGGATGAAGGTGGACTGGTCGTACACGTTCTCTATGCGTACCCCCTCGGGGAACAGGTTCTGGGTGCGATCCAGGCGTGACTTGACGGCATCAGCCACGGAAACCGTGTTCGCGTCACCTTCCTTGTAGACCGCGAGTTCCACGGCCTCCCGGCCGTTGATTCGCGTGATCGCTTCCCGCTCCTTGTAGCCCATGCGCACATCGGCCACGTCCCGCAGGTAGATCGGCCGGGCCTGCCGGGTCTCGACTATGACGTCGCCGATCTGGGAAACCGTCTGAAACTGATTGACCGTGCGCACCAGGAACTGCTGCACACCTTCCTCCAGCCTGCCCCCGGACAGGTTGACGTTCTCCGCGCGGATGACCTGGACGATGCGTTCGATGGGGATTCCGAGCTGGGCCAGCTTCTCTTGGTCCACCAGAATCTGCACCTCATCCTCGAGCCCGCCGCTGATCTTGACGGCAGCCACGCCGAGCGCAGCCTCCAGCTCTTTCTTCAGCTGCTCGTCCGCGAAGCGTCGAAGCACCTTTAGGTCCTCGGTGTCTTCGCTCGCATCCTCAAGTGCCACGGTTTGAACCGGGTTCTCTCCCGCGTCCGCCCGTCGCACGTCAGCCTCCATGTAGAGGGCGTAGCGCATCACCGGGTCAAACGAAGGATCGAACCGAAGCAGGACCGGCCGCGTGGCCTCCAGCGGAAGCAGCAATGCGTCCAGGCGCTCTCGCACATCGATGGACGCCATATCCATGTCCGTGCCCCACTCGAATTCGAGCACGACATCGGACTGACCGGTTCGGGAGACGCTGCGCATCTCCTTGACGTTCTTGACGACGCCGAGGGCCTCCTCAACCGGCTTGGTCAGGAGGTTTTCAATCTCGACCGGCGCGGCGCCTTCATACTCAGATCGAATGGTCAGCGTCGGATACGACAGATCCGGCAACAGATTCAGATTCAGCCGGGACAGGGAAACCGAGCCGAACAGGGCCACGGCCACCGTGAACATGGCAATGGTCACCCTTCGCCGCGTGGCGACGTCAATAATCTTCATGGCCTGCTGGGCTTCAGGTCAGCGAATGACCTCGACGCGCGAGCTGTCGCGCAAGTTGGTCTGACCGGTGGTGATGATCTCCGTGCCCGCGGTGACTCCGCTGAGCACTTCCACAAAGCGGTCATTCTCGAATCCTCGGACCACCAGCTGCCGGAAGGCAGTGTCATTCTGCACGACGAATACGGCGGACTCGTCATCCTGGGTGAGCACGGCCTGTTTGGGCACCAGTACGGTCTCTGCATGCGTGTCGTAGACAATGCCGATGCGACCGAACATGCCGGGTTTCAGGCTGCCGGAGCGGTCGCGAATCTCAACCGTGACCTTGAATGTGCCCGTGGACGCATCGACCACGGGGGCAATGCGCAGGATGCGGCCCTGAAATACCTGCTCCGGCAGTGCATCAACACGCACCGTAGCGTCCTGGCCCACCTGGAGTTTGTTCAGCTCGCGCTCCGGCACGTGCATTTCGGCCAGGAGCGGATTGAACGACGTAATGCGGAAGGTGGGCGAGAAGGTCTGCACCATGTTGCCCACTTTTACCATGCGACTGGAAACCACGCCAGCAATCGGGGCGCGCACCGTCGTGTGCTCCAGGGCCAGCTTCGCCAGATCGAAGGCGGCCTTCTGGGTGTCGAAGGCATACTGCGATCGCTCGATCTCTTCGGCGGAGATCAGCTGGCGCTCGAAGAGCAGCTTGTTGCGCTCCAGCTCTCCTTCCAGGCGCTTAAGCTCGGCCTCGGCGCGTGCAACCTCGATGGCCAGACGCTCATCATCCAGTTGAGCCAGCGCCTGTCCCTTGCGGACGTAGCCGCCTTCTTCCACATAGATGGCTGTGACGATGCCGCCACTCTTGGCGACCACGTCGGTTTCGTCATCGGCCGTCAGGGTGGCAGTGCCGGAGAAGAACGCAGAGATATCACCTACGGAAGCGGCGGTGGTCTCTACAGGAAGCGCCGGTACTTCCTCTTCTTCCTCGGTGGGGGCTCCTTCGGCGTCACCGTTGCAGCCCGAAATGATCAGCGTGGATCCAGCGAGCAGGGTGACCAGGAACAGGGAGAGCAGGGCCTGCGGGGCGGGCCGGCGAATGGGTTCGTTCATGGGGAGCGCAGTGCGTGGGTCGGTGTGCAAGGCACGTGGACTACGGGTGGCCTCCGCGAAGTGTTACAGAAGGGGTGTCCGCAAACGGGCACTTTGTGGTGCTCGAGGCGGCAATCAGCACCAGCTGTCGGCGCCCGTGCGACGGTGCCGTCAGCCCCAGACGGTCAGTGCTCCGGCAAGGGATTCGATGGTTGCCTCCTGCTGGATCGCCAGATCCAACGTTCCCAGAAAGTGACTCCCCCATCCGGGATAGTCCATCTCGTCCCAGAGCACATTGTGCCAGAGCGCCACGCACGCACCGCCGTGCAATCGCACACGATCGATGAGCTTCGCCGTGGCCTGGAGTGCATACTCAGCATTCAGGCCGCGGCGGTTGAAGAGGGCCGACTCCATGAGCGCCAGGGGCAGCTCCTGAATCGGCTCAGGCTCATTCCTGACATGATTCCAGGGCCGAAACGGCAGACAGGTTCCGTTCCTGAATCCGGCCGCGTCAGGAAAGCCCAGCGTGGAGTCCACCCCAAACCCGGCTTCGGCATAAGCAGCCGCCGTAGTAGCCTCCTGCCAGCGAAGATAGTGGGAGCGCACACTGCGCAGAGGCTGCTGCACGGCCAGCCGCAAGGCCTCCACCTCCCGGCGCAAGTATGCCGGATGATTGTAGGCGTGAAAGGATGGGTGCAAGCCGATGTCGTGGCCGCCGGCCTTCAGGGCCTGCACTTCTTCGAGCGCGAATGGGCTATCGAGCCGGTACTCCACGTCGTGTGCGCTCGTCGCTCCCGTCTTGAACAGGACCGAGAGCCTGCCTGATCGGGCCTCAACCTCCTGCCGCATGCGTCGCAGGGCACGCTGAAACGGATCCTGGCCCGGCAGACTCTCCCTCAGCCCCCGAACCAGACGGCCCGGTTGACGCCCTGGACCTCTCCCGAGCAGGAGGTACTCGACCAACTCGCGCCACCAGATGCCTGCCCTCCATTTGCGCAGGTAGTCGACATCCGTGGTGGGCACCAGGCACCAGCTGTTCGTTCCCCACCGCCGCCGCTGCACGGGCACACCGATTGCCCGCAGCCGCTCGGCCAACCAATCCCGCAGCTGATCCACCGGCGCCTCCTTTAGGAGACCGCGCTCCTCAAGCAAGCTGCCGGCTGCGGTCACCCGCCCAAACCGATCGCGGCTCGGGTTGGCCTGGTAGTCACATCCTGCCAACCAGTAGAATGCACTGGCGATGGGGTCTCCGGCAAATACCCACGCCGGAGCCCCGGCCGAATCGGTGCCTCGAACATTTGACGTTATGCGACCCGGCGTATCGGGGTCGAGAGGAATGTGGAGGTAGTGATCGCCGGGCGGCTGCCCGGTCCCGTACCAGATACCGCCGTCAAGGTCTGCGTCCGGCCTCAGGTCGAGCGGCAGCAGCAGGGTTTCCAGGGCGTACCAGGCCTGCGCCCTGTACGGCTCCCCGGCCTGCACTCGACAGCCGATGCGCTTTCTGGCTTGCAGTGGGGCTGTTGGGGCGTGTTTGGGCACTGAGGGCTACCTTCTGTCCGGGATTCGGCCGTTGGCCGGCCTGAGCCGGGGCGTAAAAATCCGTATAACAGTCCGCCACGCCAAACTTGTCGAGTCGAATCACGCTTTTCTCCGATCCGGTGCACGGTTTCGTCTCCGTGCCCCGTGGCGATCTGTTTGACCTGATACAGACGCCGGAGGTGCAGCGGCTGCGCCGCATCCGCCAGTTGGGCGTTGGGTACATGGTATTTCCAGGCGCGGAGCACTCTCGCTTCGGGCATGCCCTGGGTGCCATGGCGCTGATGCGGGACGCCCTGAAGACGCTGCTCGACAAAGGCACTGACATTCCCCCGGAAGAGATCTTTGCAGCCTCCGCCGCCGCGCTGCTGCACGACATCGGCCACGGACCCTTTTCCCACACGCTGGAGGACGTGCTCATCGAGGGCTTTGAACACGAAGCCATGAGCCGTGAGCTCATTGTGTCCCTGAATGAGCGCTTCGGAGGCAGACTGGGGCTGACGCTGCAGATCTTCGACGGCGACTACCACCGTCCCTTCCTGCATGAACTGGTATCAAGCCAACTGGACATGGATCGCCTGGACTACCTCAGGCGGGACTCATACTACACCGGCGTGGTGGAAGGACGCGTCGGCATCGGCCGGATCGTGAAATCGCTTCGCGTGACGCCGCAGCAGATGCTTGCCGTGGAGCACAAGGGCCTGTACGCGGTGGAGAGTTTCCTCATCGCGCGGCGCCTGATGTACTGGCAGGTATACCTGCACAAGACCGTGGTGGCCGGCGACCAGGTCCTTCGCTCGGCGCTTCGGAGAGCCCGGGATCTCGCCTGCGAGGGCCACCCGGATGTGCTCGACGCGGCCGCTCCGCCGCTGAGACCGTTCATCAGCACGACAGTGAACGCCGCCGATATCAAGGAGCCGGAGATTCGGGATGCGTATGCCTCCCTGGACGACTCGGACATCCTCTACTCGCTCAAGCGATGGGCTGACTCGCAGGACGCCATCCTGGCAGACCTGGCCTCCCGCTTCCTGGATCGCCGATTTTTCCGCACGGCCGTCATGCCGCGACAGCCCCGCCCCGCCCATCTCGAGGAGTACCGCGACCAGGTCCGCCGATGGATGTCGGACCAGGGACTACCGGTCGATTCGGAGCGTGATTGCGACTACTACTGCAATTCGGGTTGGCTGCGCCACAGGGCTTACGATGCTGAACAGCATCCCATCCGGGTTCGCATGGAGGAGGGCATTCAGGAGCTGACCGCTGCGGCCGACTCGGAGGCCATCGCCTCGCTGGCCAACGTGGAAAAGAAGGCCTTCGTATGCGGACCGAAGGAGGTCCCCTTCCGCACCAACAGGGTGCCGGCCTGATGCCGCTTTCGCTGGTCCGTTTCTACATCAACGGCGCCGCCTGGGTGGCTGACCTGACCCGACCCGCCGTGCTGGCGCGCCCCGTCGCGTTTGAGGGCGATCGGGAGACCTGGATGGGAGCCCATCCGGCCGGAAGTGAGCCGATGCGCTCCGGAGATTTCGTGGGCAGCGTAGCACAGGGTGGCCCGGTAAATGCCGCTGTACTCACGCTCACACCGCATGGCAACGGCACCCACACCGAAGGCATCGGGCATATCACGCGTCGAGCCGACCCGGTTCGCGTTCCCGCGGCTCCATTGCCTGCGTCCCTGGTGACGCCCCGGGGAGATCTGGTCGCAGCGCTGGACCGTGCCGAGTCCGGGTTTCTGGAGGCCGTCGTCCTGCGCACGGGCGCGCAACCGTTGGACCCGGACCACATGCGCACACTGCTCAAGGCAGGTGTGCGGCATCTGATCGTTGAAGCGCCCTCCGTGGATCCCGAGGATGACGGGGGTGCCTTGCTGGCCCATCGGGCCTGGTGGGGGGTTGAGCCGAGCGGGACGGCGACGCACTCGCCGCGGACCATCACGGAGCTCGCGGCGATTCCTGCTTCTCTGGCAGACGGGCCGTACCTGCTCAATCTTCAGGTCCCTGCCCTTGAGACCGATGCCGTTCCCAGCCGTCCCATCCTCTACCCCGTGGTGCGAAGTCGATAGATGGACCTTACGCTGGAATCGGCCTACGAACTCGATGCCGGGGATGCACTCTGGCGACAGCGAGCACGCTTCCTGCGTCCGGGCGACGACGTGATTTACCTGGCCGGAAACTCCCTCGGACTCCAGCCTAGAGGCGCGCGCGCACTCCTGGATCACCGTCTGCGGGAATGGGGCGAGGCCGCGGTGCTGGCCTGGCACGACTCTGACTGGATGGAGGTCGAAGACGCCGTTGCGGCGAGTATGGCACGAATCGTCGGTGCCCGCCCCCACGAAGTCGCAGTCACCGGCACGCTTACGGTGAACCTGCACCTCTTGATGGCATCGTTCTACCGCCCCGCAGGCACGCGGACGGCCATCCTCATGGAGCCAGACGCGTTTCCCAGCGACCAGTATGCTGCCGCAGGACAGGCCGCCTGGCACGGCCTGACTCCCTCGGAGCACGTACTGACAGCCGAGGCCGGTACGGACGAGGGACTGATTGAGGCACTGGACAGATTCGGAGACCGCATCGCCCTGGTGCTTCTGTCGGGTGTCAACTATTACACGGGACGGGTCTTTGATATGCAGCGCGTGACTGAGCACGCGCGTGCTGCGGGCTGCCTGGTGGGCCTGGACCTGGCCCACGCCGCGGGCAATGTGCCGCTCTACCTGCATGACTGGGACGTGGATTTCGCAGCCTGGTGTGGATACAAGTACCTGAACGGGGGCCCGGGCGCGCCGGCGGCGTTGTTCGTTCACGAGCGCCATCACACGGCGGACCTGCCTCGCCTGGCCGGTTGGTGGGGCCACGATCCGGCGTCCCGATTTCAGATGCCGGACAGATTCCTCCCGGCCCGCGGAGCATCCGGTTGGCAGGTCAGCACGCCCTCGGTGCTCGCGCTTGCACCCCTTCAGGCATCCATGGCCATGTTTGACGAGGTCGGCATGCCGGCACTCCTGGAGAAAAGCCGCAAACTGACGGGGTTTCTCTCGGAGCTCATCGTCCACAAGTCACCGGCTGTCGAGATCATCACGCCTCAAGCCCGAGGTGCACAGCTTTCCCTCAAGGTGCCCGGGGGACGCGCCACGTTCGACGCCCTCAGGGCGCTGGGCGTTGTCTGCGACTGGCGGGAGCCCGACGTGATTCGGGTCGCTCCCACACCCTTCTACAACGGCTTCGCCGAGATGGTGCGATTCGTCGATCGACTGGAGCGCGCGCTTTCCGAGGCCGGACGCCCCTAGTCGTCGTCCAGGATGTAGATGTCCGCCAGCTGACGACCTACCTGCGCATAGTCCAGGCCGTAACCGACGACAAACAGGTTGTCGATCTCGAAGCCGACGTAATCGAGTGACAAGGGAATGCGGGTGGCATCCACTTTGTGAAGCAGCACGGCCGTGCGTACTGAAGCCGGCTTCAGTTCCTGCATTTTGTCCATCAGGAACTGCATGGAAAGGCCCGTATCGACGATGTCCTCCACCAGGATGACATGACGCCCCTCGATATCGGCATCCAGTGACTTGAGTTCGTGCACCTTGCCACTCGAGATCTTCGCGGCACCGTAGGAGGACAGCTTGAGGAAGTCCACCTCACACTCGATCGAGAGCTCACGCATGAGGTCGGCAAGGAAGATGAACGCTCCGTTCAGCACGCCGACCAGGATCGGCACGGTGCCATCCAGGTCCCGGTCTATCTGTGCGGCGATCGCACGCACGCGGTCGGCGATCACATCGCGTGTCAGGTAGGGGCGGAACCGATCGCCGTTGATGACGACGGAGTCAGAGGCGGTCTTCAAAGTGGACTGCATGGAGCAAGGTATGAACAGCTGTTATTCGGCAAGCGCAGAGAGACGAACCCAGGTGGTGCCGGATTTCTCCGCGTCCGATAGCCACATGGCCCGAATTCCCGGAATCCAGACCACCTGACCGTTCACTTCGACCACCGGAAACGATGCGCGGGCGAACGAGGGTACCCGCGAGTCGGTCAGCACGTCCTTGACCTTGGTCGAGCCGTCGCGAATCGCGATGCGATCTCCCGGCCTCCAGGGGCGCACCAGAAACGGTCCCTGAAACGGCACCGCCGCCCCCCAGGAGACTGGCTCAAAGTAGTACGATGCGCTTTGCGCCCGGAACGCCAGGCGACCGAAGCTGGCACCACGACCCCGCTCGAAGAGAAGCTCGGAGTCGGGATGTGTTGCCCGCGAGAGAACGGCCAATCCCTCCCGCTCGCGCCACACCTCACCTGATCCGACCGTCACGCGGCGGCCCGGCTGCGCGTCCAGCAGGCCCAGCACGGACAAGGCGGTATTTTCGTCGCGAGGGCCATCAATACCGGCCTCCTGAAGAGCTTCAAGGACCAGACGGCCTTGCCATTCCAGGGATTGCGCCGCCAACCCGTCGAGGTCCAGCAAGACGCCTTCGGCCTCCAGATGGGTATCCGGAAGCGGCCGCATGACCTCGTTGAGCAGGGCTTCAGACATCGGGTTCAGGGTATCGTCGAGTAGTCCACGGAGCAGTCGCGCCGATCGGGCGACCGCTTCGGGTGCGTGCTCGCCGAAAATATCACGCACAACCGGCATGACGCGGGCTCTCAGGGCGTTTCTGCGGTAGCGAAGGTCGGAGTTCGACGGATCTTCGACCGTCGGCAACCCCAGCCGCTCCACGACGGCCCGCAATTCCGACTTCCTTGCCTCCAGAAGGGGACGAATCAGAACCAGATCAGGCGATCCGGGCAGGGGCGACACGGGCGCCATCCCGGCCAGCCCGTCCGGTCCGGTACCGCGGAAAAGGTTCAGCAGGACGGTCTCTGCCTGGTCCTCAAGGTGGTGTGCGGTTACGACATGGAATGCTCCGTGCTCGGCAGCCGCGTCGGCCAACGCGCCATATCGAGCATGCCTCGCTGCCGCCTGAGGCGACCCCTGGACGGGCACGTCGACGCGCCGCAGGTCAAACGGCACTCCGAGCGCGCGTGCAACCGCCTCGGCAGTCTGGGCGTCCGCGTCCGCGGATTCTCGAAGACCATGGTGCACGTGTACACACACAAGGTCCCGGTCGTCATCGGCCAGCAGGGCAGCCAGCGCCACCGAGTCCACGCCCCCCGAGAGAGCCACGATCAAACGCCCGCCGTTCGGCAGCGTGCTGCGGTCGAGCAGACTCACGCCCGTGAGCCGAACCGCCTGGCCAGCTCCTCAGCGGTGATGCGGATCAGGGTCGGGCGGCCGGCAGGACTCGTGTAGGGCTCCCTGCACTGGAAGAGCTGATCGATGAGCGAACGCATCTCGCGGGGATCCAGCGGTGCATCACTGGGCACCGCGCTGCGGCGGGCCATCGCCCGGGCCAGCATCTCCCGAGGCGACAGGCGCAGCCGCTGCACGAACGACTTGTACTGATCGAGCACCTCTCCCAACACACCGCGCTCATCGCCAGGCCGGATGTCTGCGGGCAAGCCACGCACCATCACGCTCTGACCGCTCAGGACGGCCAGGTCGAACCCGATGGCACGCAGATCAGGCAACAGACCCTCCAACAGAGCGAAATCCGCGGCGCTGAAATCCACCACCGTCGGGAAGAGGAGCTGCTGACTCAGCCCGAACCCATCTTCCAGCGCTTTCAGCGCACGCTCAAAAATGACGCGTTCGTGAGCCGCATGCTGGTCCACGATCAGCAGCCCGGATCTGATCGGCGCGACCACGTACGATCCCAGAATCTGCCAGACGAGGCGTTCAGGCTCGACGACGGCATGCTCTTCGGCCTGCTCGGCGGGCTCCGGGCCCGCTGTCGGGGCGTAGAGGGCCTCCGACACCGAACCGGGATCCGCAGCGCGTGGTGTCGTCGGCGACGACAAGGCCGGGTACCCATCTTCAGACGATTCAGAGCCGGCCAACAGATCTACCGCGCCGGCATCGTCAAAGCGCAGTACGCCTGCCCCCTCGGACAGGGCCCGGCCCACCACCGCCTTGAGCATGCTGTAGACCCCCCGCTCGTCATCGAAGCGAACCTCCGACTTGGTCGGGTGCACGTTGACGTCCACATGCCGGGTGTCGACGTCCAGCACTATCGTGAAGAACGGGAACGTGCCCTCGGGAATGAGGCCGCGATACGAGTTGTAGACGGCGTGCTCCAGATAGCGACTGCGGATGGGTCTGCCGTTCACCAGGAGGAACTGCTCTCCCCGATTGCGCTTCCGGACTTCAGGTTGCCCGATCCAACCGCGCACGCTCAGGTAACTGGTTCGCTCCTCGACCCAGAGCAGTGACTCCTGCTCGTGGGCAAACAAATCCCGAATACGTCCGGCCAGGGCAACGGGCCCATCGCCCGTGCAGGCCTGAAGGGCGAGCACCTCCCTGCCGTCCGCCGCCAGGCTGAATCCCACCGAGGGGTGCGCCAGCGCCAGCATTTGCACCGTATCGATGATGTGGCTGAACTCGGTAGCCTCGGATTTCAGAAAAGCCCGGCGCGCGGGCACATTGTAGAACAGCTGCCGCACGGCGACGGACGTTCCTGTGGGTTGCGCACATGGCTCGACGGCTCGCTCGTGACCACCCTCGACGCGCACCAATGTGCCCACCTCGTCCTCTGCACGTCTCGTTTTCAGTTCGACGCGGGCCACAGCGCCGATGGATGCCAGGGCTTCACCCCGAAAGCCGAGTGTGTGAATGCGCTCCAGATCGTCGAAGTCCCGGATCTTGCTGGTAGCGTGTCGCTGGAAGCACCGCACGGCATCCCCGGCCGACATCCCCGATCCGTTGTCGACCACCTGAACCAGCGAACGGCCGCTGTCTGCGACAATGATGTCGATGCGGGTGGCGCCCGCATCCAGGGCGTTTTCCACCAGTTCCTTGGCGACCGATGCGGGGCGTCCGACCACCTCCCCTGCGGCGATCTTGTTCGCCAGGACATCCGGCATCACCCGGATGATGCCTTGCTCGGAACTCGAAACGTCTTTCTCTTCGGTCTGCCCGGTCATCAAGGGCGGCGGAGGGTCAGAGGGTGAGGTACATCCAGACGGCAAGACCCAGCAGCAGGAGGAAGTAGATCAGCCCCGCAGGGCTGCGGCGACGCACTTTGGACTGAATCCTCATGCGACGTTTGAGGCGCTCCTCTTTCTCGGGGTTGTAGTACCGCGGCTCGTAGGAAAACTTGCGATGCCGGGCGCGTTTTCCGGGCGTAAACAGACCCATCATTCCCTCCCTGCAGGATCAGGTTCGGCTTTACCGGAAGACCCGCGCATCGTTCCGTAGTTGCCCCGCGATGTGGGTAAATCGGGGGTAACGCGGTTGTGGCGGCGAGCGCCGCTGCTAGCGGGCCAGCGTAAACAGGTAGGCCGCCGCTACCGGAGCAACAAACATCAGGGCATCAAACCGGTCCAGAACGCCACCGTGTCCTGGCAGGATGCTCGCGGAGTCCTTGCGGTTCGAAGCGCGCTTGAAGCCGCTCTCGAACAGGTCTCCGGCAGGGCCCAGCACCGAGACGATGGCCGCCAGCGCCAGCCAGTGCGGGTATGCCAGTCCTCCGCTCCATACCGTGGACAGCACTCCCGCGGTTATGAAGGCACCCAGGGCACCTCCGATGGCCCCCTCCCAGGTCTTCTTGGGGGAAAGCGTCGGGGCCAGAGCGCGCTTGCCGAACGCGCGGCCGGCGTAGTAGGCGGCTGTGTCGCCGACCCACATCAGAATGACCAGCCCCATCGTAACCGGGAACGGATCCCACGCGACCGGCGAATGCGGAATGCGAATGACAACCAGCGCCGCCAGGAACGCACACGGGTAGATGATGCCGAAGAGTGAGCCTGACAGGGTCGAGAGCCAGAGCGGACCCTGTGCGCGGTTGAGGTACCAGGTGAGGGAAAGGATGATGAGCGGCGGAATGAGCCAGATGGCGGGCGGCCATGCGGGCGCGAAGATCATGGACAATCCGGCCAGATAGGCCGGGAGGTTTCCGGGGGGGGACCCCTCCTCGGAGAACAGCGCGAACGCCTCTTTCTGCCCGGCGAGAGCGATGACCGCAATGAACCCTACAAACGGCCATCCCCCCAACCATGTCAACGCTACGAAGAGCGGAATGCCGATCAGGGCCGTGACGATTCGCTTCAAGCCGGGTCCTCCGGGGGACTCAGGTTGATGTGCTCGGCCCCGCTGTCAGCGATCACGTCTCCCTTGGGCGGGGATTCCGGATCGGCGGCCAGCGCGACCGCTGCCAGTTCGTCGTCTGTGAGCGGCTCCGCGGACATGACATGCCGCACGGCATCCACCTGGTCCTCCGGCACGTAGACGTGGACACGCGATAGGGAGCCGTGTGTCAGGTTGAAGGCGTGATCGCGCAAGGTCAGGACGACCGCCGGGATCCCCGAGTCATCGAGTCGATCACGAACCAGATCCGCCTCATAGTCCGTGCCCGAGTTGAATACGGACACCCACCCCTCGATTTCGCGCGTTCCCTTGCTCATGCGCCTTCCTCCGCTCTGCCCATGCGGTGCATGGTCCTGACGATCAGTCCGAACACCACGACGGCTCCGAGCACAATATAGATCGGCACGTCCATGGTTTCGATGTCCTCCAGGGACATCCCGTCAGAGGAAGAAATCCAGGCTCCAAGCGCTACGGCAAAGCCATTGTTCGCGAGGTGTACGAGAATGCCCGGCACCAGGCTGTTGGACCGCCAGACGACATAGGCCATGTACACGCCGAGCATCGAGAGCGGCAGGGCCTGCGTAATCCGGAAGTGATACAACCCGAACACTACACCGGAGAAGATGATCGCCGCGAGCCAGCCCGAAAACATGCGCTCCGCCTGCCGTTGGATATACCCCCGGAAGAACAATTCCTCGCAGAGGGCCGGCGTAATGGCCATCGTGAACAGGGTGAAGAAGAAGCCCAGGTTGGTCGCAAGGACCTGCTCGATCAAATCCATCTGCATCTGCTCGAACTCGCGGATCCCCTCCGGCCAGGGCAGGCCGTCCATGATGGAACCGGCCCACTGCACGATGGGAAACAGCGCAACAAGTCCTGCGAGCGAGAGCAGGGTGATTGCAAGACCAGACCCTCGCAACCTCAGCATGGCAGCGGGCCTGGAAGTGTGGAGTCGGGCAAACAGCCAGCCGAGTCCGAGCAGGCCGAGAAACTGGCCCACCGTGTTGGCAATCAGGAACTCTGAGGCAAAGGTGGCCACGAGCGTGGACGTGTCCATGCCCGCCATCTCGGTCAGCTGGCCGGTTGCCGCGAGCACGGCGACCAGGACCACGAGAGAAATGCCCTGAAAGGCGACAAACCCCAGGATGAGCCCGACCGCAATGGTCAGACCCGGCCCGATGCGATTGCGCTCAAGCACGCCGTCCAGGGGAAAGGCGCGGTCTTCGGAAACGGGAGCTACCTCCGGAATGGGCTGCATACGGGTTCGGGTTTGAGGCGCGAACATACGGACGCGCCCGACGGGAGGTCCCACCGGGCGCGTCTCACGTGGAGAGGCTCAGACCCCACGTCCATGGTAGCTGTTGTCAGGCCACGCCGTTGCGTACGCGGGTGTCGCTCATCTGGCGGCGCAGGCGATTGACGATGGTGCGCAGGCGGGTGTAGACGTATTTCTGGTTGTCGAACTTCATGACCTTGGCTATCTGGTTCGCACGCATGCCCTGCTCGTAGCGGAGCTGGATCAGGAGTTGGTCCTCGGCATCCAGACTGCCGATGGCGCGCTGCAGGTTGGCCAGGTTCTCTTCATCGACCCCGTCGCCCTGTGCGTCCAGCAGGGTGGACTTGTCGACAGGCTGGATGCCAGCCTCGGCCAGGTCCTCAAACGAGACCATGGGGCGGTTGGCTCGGAGCGCGGCGAGCAGGTGCCAGCGCTTGTTGACGGACAGGAGTTCATTGATCGTCTGCACGTCGCGGGAGACGTCCGACGTGGTGCACGGCATGCGGTGTTTGCTCTTGATGAGCTCCGCGATGTCGTCGTGCGGCATCTGCTCCTGGTAGTAGTATTTGAAGACGTGGCGCTGCCGCTCATTGAGCTTGGAGATCACCGACTGGGGAGCGGAGACCACACGCTGCTTGCGGAAACGGTCCCGGCAGGCGTTGGCGACAACCACGCTGAGCCACGGCGTGAGCTCGCTGTTGATGCGGAAGTTGCGCAGGGCCTGAAAGTCGGCGTTTCGCAGACGTTCGCAGATGGCCGTATAGGTTTCCATGATGTCGTCCGGATCCTTAAGGAACCGGCGAATCATGCGCAGGATGACGGGGGTGTACTGGTCCAGCAATTCGTGGTAACCAGTTTCAGGATCCGTCTTGAAACGCTGGATGAGGGCTGTATCGCTGCTCATAGACTGCGGAAGAGCCCCGCTTGCGCCGGCACCGGAATGCCGGGGTACATCGGCCGGTTGGTAACGCAAGTCGGGAACGGTTTCGGGTTTTGCTCACAATCCGCTCCTTGACCACCCTCAGTCGATCACGCTATTTTGCCCATCTGCGCTTGTAGCTCAGTTGGATAGAGCGTTGGATTCCGGTTCCAAAGGCCGGGGGTTCGAATCCTCCCAAGCGCGCATGGTGAAGCCCGATCCGCCGTAGGCGGGTTGGGCTTTGCCATATTTTGCTGGGCGGATGAGAACCCCAACCAGGGTTCGTGACGAGCGGCTGCGAAGCAGACGCGACTCACGAGCCGAAGGCGAGTAATCCTCCCAAGCGCGCTGCTAAATCCTTGTCCGCCATCGGCGGGCGAGGATTTTGCATTTTGTCTGGGCGGATGAGAACCCCACCAGGGTTCGTGACGAGCGGCTGCGAAGCAGACGCGACTCACGAGCCGAAGGCGAGTGGCCGAGCAGACGCGACCTGCAGCATGACGCAGGTCCCATCACCCGAGCCGCAGCGACCAAGGGCCGCACCCGGAATCCAAAAGGGTGTGTCAAGGAACTGCCCGATCCGTGACGAACTTGGTGCCAGCGTCCTCCCTTCCTCCCTCCGGGGCGCGGTCGTACCAGTATTTGTCGCTTTCCTGCTGCTCGACCTCCGATTCGTGACCGATGTCCGATTTCTGGTAGCCCGAATTCTCGCTTCGGGACCCAGATTGAGACATCTTCTCACCGCTCGATTTCGCGCCGGTCTCATGGCCGGCACCACGAAACCTCTCTGCGTCCCCAGGTGAGACTCGATCGTATCCAATTGCGGCTTCCGAATGGCTTCTGCGCAGAGCTGACCAGTCTGGGCGCCACCCTGATGGGCCTCTATGTGCCCGGAGTCTCCCACTCCCTGGTGCTGGGCCTGCCGGAGCCGGAAGACTACGCGGGGCCGCACCCTTTCATCGGTTCGACGGTCGGGCGATACGCCAATCGCATCGCACACGGCCGTTTCTCGCTGGATGGCAGGGACTATGTGCTGCCGACAAACAACGCACGGCACCATCTGCACGGCGGGCCGGAAGGATTTCATGCCCAGATCTGGCGCACGCTCTCCCAATCCGATCACGAGGTCGTGTTTGCTCACACCAGCCCGCACGGGCACGCTGGATATCCCGGCAGACTCGACGCCCGGGCCACGTATCGCCTCGAGGAGCCTTTTCGGCTTGTGATCGAATTTGAGGCACGCTCCGACCGGCCCACTCCGGTTTCATTGACGCACCATGCCTACTTCAACCTGGCGGGAGCCGGCGACGTACGCGATCACGAGCTGACACTGTCCGCCACACACTACACCCCGACGGATGAAGAACTCATCCCCACCGGTGAGCGGGCGCACGTGGCGGGCACGGTGCTCGACTTTCGTGAGCCGGCGGTGATCGCGGATCGCGTCGGCGCTGAGGGCCTCGACCACAATCTGGTGCTCCCTCCGGATGCCTGCGTTCACGCCCGGCTGCTTCACCGGGAATCCGGAGTGGGCCTCACTATCCGGACCAGCGAGCCGGCCATGCAGATTTACACCGGCCAGCACCTGGATGACCCGGCCGCCGGCGCCCACTTCCCGGCCTACGCCGGTCTGTGCCTGGAGCCGCAACAGTATCCGGACGCGCCGAATCAGCCCGCCTTCCCATCGCCCGTACTCAGGCCGGGTGATGTCTACCGAAGTCGAACGGTCTACGAGGCCTCAGCCAACGCCCCCGCGAACTGATCCTCGCTGGCCGCGACGACGGTCGCCACCGTCAGGTCACCGGTCACATTGGTCACCGTGCGACACATGTCCAGAATGCGATCGACCCCCAGGATGAGGGCAATGCCTGCTGCGGGCACGCTCACCGATTCCAGAATGATCACGAGCATCACGATCCCGGCACTCGGCACGGCGGCTGTCCCGATGGATGCGAGGACCGCCGTGAATACAATCGTCAGCTGCGCACCCAGGTCCAGGCCGAGGCCCAGTGTCTGTGCAATGAAGACGGCCGCGACCGCCTGATAGAGGCCGGTGCCGTCCATGTTGATGGTCGCGCCGAGCGGCAGCACGAAGCTCGATACTTCTTCCGAAACGCCGAGCTCCTTCTCGGCCGTCTCCATGGTCACCGGGAGCGTGGCTCCACTTGAGGACGTAGAGAAGGCGACCAGCTGCACCGGAGTAATCTTGCGCAGGAAGTCGCGCAGCTTGATGGGCGTCAGGAAGCGCACCATCGAGAAATAGGTCAGGCACATGTGCACCACAAGGCCCAGAAGAACCGCGATGCAGTAGTAGCCCAGCGCCGTCAGGAGCTCGATGATCTCCCTCAGGTCGTCGCCCGCAATCGACACGATGGTGTCGGCCATGAGCGCGAAGACACCAATGGGCGCCATGATCATGATGATCTCAACCAGCTTGATCACCAGGTCGTTGAACGCCTCAAAGACATCGTATAGCGTCTTGGCCTGCGCCGCCGGGATCATCAGCATGCCGATGCCCAGGAAGATCGCCACAAAGACCACCTGCAGCATGTTGCGGTTGTTGGCGGCCGAGCCGAAGAAGTTTTCCGGCACCATGTCCACGATGGGTTGCAGCGGCCCCCGCTCCTGAGCCTCCAGCGCGGCCCCGGTGCGACTCATGGCATCCTCGGCGTAGGTCTCCTGCAGCTGATCTCGCATTTCCGGCGGAACCGTGTCGCCCGGACGCATGAGGTTCACGACCGTCAGTCCAATGATCAACGCGATGACCGTCGTGGCAATGTAGATGGCGATGGTCTTTCCCCCGATCCGGGACAGCTTCTTCAGGTCCGACAGGGACGCCACGCCGGTCACCAGCGAGACGATGATCAGCGGTACGGCAATCAGCTTCAGCAGATTGATGAAGATGACCCCGAACGGCGAAATCCAGTCCGTGGTGAAGTCACCCCAGCCCGACGACGCGGCCACGATGCCGAAAAACACCCCCAGGACGAGACCGATGATGATTTGCCAGTGGAGCTTCTTGTACCAGGGCATGGTCGAGGGGCTTGGGCTAGAGTGGGACCGCGGAAACGGGTAGACCGGCCAAGAAACGTTGACGGGCCCCGTGAATCAACCCGTCTCCTTTCGGCGCCGGCGGACAGCACCAGGCGTTCCCTCAGAAGCGCAGGGTCAGCGAAACGCTGGGCTCCGGAGGTCCGTCGGGCACGTACAGCAACGCCATGTTCGCCCCGAGGCGATCGTTGTGCAACTTGGCGGAAACCGCCGCATCGATGGCTGCAACGAGGTGGTTCACCACAAACAGCGTGGACATGCGGGAAGCCGTACGCAACAGATCCTGCGCATGGGCATGATCCTCGGCGTACCGGTAGAAGGTGCTGGACACATTGGGCTTGCTACCCCCGTTTCCGGTCAACTCGGGGTCAATGGCCGCCGTGAAGTTGCCCTCGCCGTCCACCCAAGCGGGATAGTCCGCCCATCCGGGAGCAAACTGGAAGTACTTGCCGATCAGTTCGTAGTACTGTTGCTCACCGAATCCTGGGAGTTGGTGCGAGAAGGTCGCACCAGTTTCGGGGTGGAACACCTGACGCTCGATCGCCTGGATCTGGCGGAAGAAGCTGGTCACGGCAGCACGCTGATCTGCGGACCAGCCGTCCGGATTCGTGAAGTCCACCCCACTCGGGGCCTGGGCGGCGGGTGCGGACACCGCGTGCCCGAAGTCAGCCTGCAGATATGCCACGTAATCGTTCAACCAGCCCGCGTACTGCACCGGATCCCATTGTGCGTGGGCAAAGGCTCGGAAATCATCCTCAGCCGACAGCCCGTCCGAACGCTTCAGCGACCAGACCGTGAACACGGCGGCCTCGAGACCAATCGCGACGGCCGCCTTGATCCAGTTGCGGTTGTACGCCTGACCCGCTCCGGGAGCCAGGGCGGAGAGCCCGAACGCCAGCGGGATGCTGCGCTGATCGGCGCGAATTCCATTCGGGGCGACCGCTTCCGTGGGAGCCAGGAGCCCCGCGCGGATCTCTGCGTGCGATGGCAGCGCCTCCTGCGCCGAACTCGGTGCGGCGGCCAGCGCCCATGCGCCGACGAGGATCAGACTAGATATACGGCTGAACAAATCGCTCGAAGATGTCAAAGCTTCGCTGTCCGAGCAGGTAGCGGCGGACCACGCCTTCCCGGTCAATTACGAAGCTCGTGGGACGAATGTTGAACGCGTCGGAGAACGGCGCGGGAAGGGGTGATCCGGCTTCGACGAATGCCGAAAACGTGCGCAGTTCAAGGAATTCCTCAAAGCCCTGCAGCGTGGCCGGGTCCTCGTCACTGAGGGATAGCACCACGAGATCGTCGGGATACTTGTCCGCCAAGCGATTCAGTTCGGGGATTTCCTGAAGACAGGGTGCGCACCAGGTAGCCCAGAAGTTCAGCAACACCACCTTGCCCTCGAGACTCGCCAGATCCAGCTCATCGCCATCATCCACGCCCCGGAAGGCAAAATTGCCGGCCTCTGTGGACAGCGCCATGTCCACAATTTCCGGCTGCTCGGTGCCTTCTGCGACGAACATGACGGGGTCGTCGCCAGAGCGCTGCAGGGTGACCAGGATCAACGCAATCGAGGACAGGATCAGCAGCGACGACAGCACGGCCCCGGCCCACTCGGTCGGGTCCTGCGGTTTGAAGCCGGGCTTTCGGGAAAGCAATAGCCACAGGAAGACCAATCCAACCGTCAACATGAGGACGGCCGCCGCGAGGATGATGCTCAGGTCCATGTCAGAAGAGGTCGAAACCGAACAGCACGCCGACATGCCACTGCACGCCACCACCGTACTGCACGGTGCTCTGGCCGTCCGGCGTCACGAAGCCGTCGTCCAGTTGAAAGTCAAACGTATCCAGTCCGTACGTACCGCTTACAAAAACGGCCGTCGGCAGGAGATAAAACGAGCCCAGTCCAAGGCGAAGTTCCGCGCCCACATCCTTGCGGATGGACCCCGCCCCGGGGAACGCGCCGCGCCAGGCACTGACGGCGTCCGCGTAGACACGTGCGAACAGCTTGTCCGCGTAGAGGAATCCCATCTGCCGGTCGATGCGAGGCAGCAGCGGGAAGGTGTACGCCATCTGGGCCCACGCCGTACGGTTGCCGCCCAGCGCATAGAATGGATAGCCTCGTGCACCCGTCAAACCACCGATGTAGTCGTCGTAGAAGTCGTTCACTTCACCGCCAAGCACCATGCTGGTGCGTACGCGCGCTGAGATTCCGTGGGGCAACGGCCGCCGAACCAGATGCCTGGCCACTCGCGCATCCAGGGTCAGCCTCGTAATCGCGTCGGAGGTGTAGACCGGCGTGAGAATGCCGTCCTCCACATCGAACTCCTCAAGCAGCCGGCCACGCTCACGTTCGAGCGTAGCCTCCACCTTGATGCCCTCCGGCACCACGTCCATGTGGCGATGCGGCTCGAAGGCCTCGAAGTACGCCTTGAGGCGCACGGACCGGCCGATGAAGTAGCGTGACGAGGTCTCGGGAATGGCCTGCGCCAGCTCTTTCGAGAAAAAGCGCTCTGTGGTCACGCGGTACGGGCTGTATCGCACACCCGCCTCCAGGAGCAGCGCACGGTTGATCTTGCTGCGAGCCGCCAGATCCACCTCCCAGAGGTTGTAGGCAAGATCCGCCAGCGTAGTGTCCGGATAGCAGGCGGTACAGGGAAATTCCTCGATGCTGAGGCCGTTCTCCACATTCCGGCGCACGTTGAAGAGTTCCAGCGACCACTGCGGAGCCCATCGTTTGTCCAGGATGCCCAGGCTTCGCCGCAGTTCGAACTGCAGGAACAGGTCGCGCTCCAACTTGAGCAGCGACGACGGACTGAAGAAGTCCGCAGGCGACTCCGCAGCGCGCGATCCAGGCGCGAGCAGCAGCCCGCCGAACATGGTCAGGCCGTTCATGATCTCCCGGGAAGCCGCGTACGCCCCAATCTTGGTGTTGCGCAGCAGGGTCTCCCCACGCGTGCGATCCTTGATGCGCACGTCCGTCCTGCTCCGCTTGCGGGACACGTATCGGTCCAGCCGCAACACCGGCAGGAAACTGAACGACGTAAAGACGCTCGAATACTCGCTGAGCTCGGCAGCCCGATCCGAATCCGTGGACCAGGCCAGGCCGCTCAGTTCCACTCCAGAGCTGTCTGCCGCCAGATTCAGCGTCTCACGGGCGATGGGGCCCAGATCCGAGTCGTCGTACGAGTTCGCACTTGGCGTGTTGGCCTTGGTCAGCACGCGCGGCGGCGTGTAGGCAGGGGCCGATCCCACCACCTGGGGATTCTCCAGCAACGCGAGGCTGTAGCCGTCCCAATCGTATCGTGCGAAAGCCACCTGACCGCCTGGTGCCACGTCCGGCATGAAGGCTCCGCCAACCACGTTGGTCATGCGTTCCGGTGCCGAAGCGCCGTCTCGCAGTCGATACAGGTTGAAAATCCCGTCCCGATCGGAGGCAAACCAGACGCCGTCGGTCGAGGGCACAGGTGAGCGTTCGTCGGATTCAGTAGCAAGCACCTGCTCAACTGACCCACCCTGAGCCCGCACGCGCGCCAGGTCGTATCCGTGCCTGTCGAGCTGCGAGAAGTACACCCAGGCCCCATCGGCGGAGAACCGCGGTTCGGTGGCCTGCTGCCCGGACGCGAAAGCGGTCAAGGGCGCGACTTCCCCCGAAGCCGGATCCAGCAGCACGATGTTGGTTGTGCCATCTGACTGCCGCACCGCCGCAATCCGGTCACCATCGGGCGACCAGGCCGGATCCGAGAGGCGCTGCTCCCGGGTGATCCGTGTGCTCTTTTCCTCCTCCAGCGAATAGCTGTAGAGGTCGTTGAACAGGCGTCCTTCCGGCGTCTCGCGGGACCGCGTGTAAACCACGCTGCCGCCGTCCGGACTCCAGGTCACCGCGCCGGTGGCGGGGCCGGCCAGACGATGCCCCAGCGCACACACATGACCGGGCGCTACGTCAAAGGCCACTTCAGCGATCTCCTCGCCGGAGGCCACATCCATAATGTGCAGGTATTGGCGAGAGAAGTCCTCGCCCTTGTTGGAGAGCCACGCTATGCGCGAGCCGTCCGGCGAAAAGCGCGGGTACTGGTTGTAGAACCCATCGTCCTCCAGCACGCGACCCGCAACCAGCGTTTCCATGCGCTCCTGCATGGAGGCCGTGTAGTCCGCCTCCAGACTGGAAACCCAGTCCTGCCAGACGTCCCCTCCATCGCGACCGACGGCATCCCGCGCGGCGCGCTCGAAGTTCCAGTTGCTCCACTGCCCGAGACTGCGGGTCACATCCGCCAGCGCCTGCTCGCCATACGTGGCCGCCAGATACTGCGACAGCGCAAAGCCCTGATTGTAGACGGTCTCGCGCTCCAGGCTGGTGTGGGAGTAGAAGCCGCCCATCTCCTCGATGGTCAGGGTCTCCCCCGCAAGCACACGGGTGCGCAGGATCATGTCGCGATGGGCATCCCAGCGGTCGTAGTCCAGACTCGCCCGCTGGTACTGGGCTGTACCCTCGGCCAGCCATGCCGGATTGTTGAGCACGGGTACCGGGTACGAAGCGATCACGTTCGGATAGCCGTACAGCACGTCCGGCCTGCGCACGTCCTCGTAGTCCAGGTACTGGAGGTACACAAACGGCACCCGGCGGCCGGACTTCATGCTGGCCTGCACCTGCACGATATGCGCGAACTCGTGTGTGATCACATTGCGCAGCCACGCGTGTGCGCCGCGCAGGGGCGTATTCAGTGCCGGGGCCCAGATCTCAATCAGGTTGTCGAAAAAGTAGGCTGCGCCGTTGGAGTAGTCCTCAAAGTCCTTGAGCACGATGGAAACCTTCGTGTCCGGCTCCAGGCCGTACAGCTCGGTCATAGGTCCGTAGATCTCCTCGGCGATACGTGCCGTGACCTGGGCAGAGCGCGACGAGCCGCTCCCGTCCGGATCCGCGTGGAAATGCACCAGAAAGTGCTCCGTCTCGATGGTGTACCAGTCGAGATCGGAGCGCACATAGTCGTACAGGTTGGGAGAGACCTGTGCAGCAGCCGGCAGCGCGCTCCAGATGAGCGCCATGAATGCAAAGAACCGCCTCATCGCATCACCGCCACTTTGATCAGCTGGTCCTCGGTCCGGCCATCGGTAGAGGTGGCCCGCACGCGCGCGAAGTAGACGCCGCTTTCGGCGTCGGTGCGCCACTCCAGCTCGGACGGCACTTCGGCCGGGGCCATGTCCAGCTCCAGCGTATCGATCTCGCGGCCAGACGCATCGAGAATGCGCACTGAGATCGCGCAGTCGACGGTCGGAAATACGCGAAATCGCGTCACGCCGTCCCGGATCGGATTCGGCCAATTGTACGTTTCTCCGGGCACGAGCACCGCTTCCGTTTCGAGCAACGTGGTGGTAAACGGGGCGGTTTCGCCGTAGGACGAGTTGCCGAGATTGCCGAGTGCTCGCGGGCCTCGAAGCAGGCCAAATCGGTTTGTGCCGAAGCTCACGATCTGCCCATCGCCACTGAGCACGGCCAGATGCACGCGCTCCGGCGCTTCGTCGTTGAGCCGGAAGGCAGGGCCGGCGCCTGCAGCCGTGCCAACCGAAAGCGGGAATCCGTCCGGCTGCCGGTCTGTCCCGGGCTGGTAGGCGTCCAGCTGCCCATCGCGGGATACGGCAAGAATGGTGATCGCGTCTGCGTCCTCGGCTGATTCCAGAACGATGGGAAATCCGACAATCCCCTGCCGGAGCCGAATCGGGAATCCTCGGGCCACGGCGCCCGTGCGAGAGAACGCCCACAAGTGCCCCTCATCCGGCACCAGGGCGTCAAGAAGCCCGTCATTGTCGACGTCCGCAAGGGCTACGCGACCCGAGATCGGCCCCTCAAACCGGCCGTCCACCCGCACCGAGAAGCTGCGCGAAGTCCCGTCCGGCAGCAACATGCGTAGTGACGACGACTCCGGGTCCGGCACCACGCCCATCAGACCCTCCCGGTCGCTGGCAAATTGTGGCCGGAGCCCCGATTGCGGATTCACGGGCTCAAATGTCCACTGCACCTGATCCTCCAGGTCCCGCACCTCGGAGGTCAGCACACGCAGCTGGCGGGTGGCAGACAACTGGATGATGCCCAGGACCGGCGCGGGTTGTGGCTGCATGCCGTTGCTGGAAAGCACCAAGGGACCCATGGGCCCATCCACGCCTACGGCCAGACCTGTGCCACGGGGACCCACGAAACCCACCACGGGAGTTGTCGCCTCGGTATAGACGCCCGGGCCGAAGGTCGGGCCCTGGATCACGCCGCCGCCCCCGGTCACCCCGCGAAATGCCACGCCCCCGTCCACCGGGCCGAACGCCCAGATGGCATTGCCGGCGATGGCTGGCTCTGCGGCACTGAGCCCTTCGAGCCGACCGATCTCCGTGTTGTCCGCAAACAGGGAAAGCACTCCCTGTCGGGCAGACCACGCGAGCAGGCCGTTCAGCCCGACAAAACGCACCACCGAGGGCCCCACAAAGGAGGATTCGGGCGATGGGACCTGCACCGTACCCAGGGGCACCAGTCCACTCTGGGTCGGTCGCGCAAAAGAAACGGTCATCTCACGCCCGGGGGCACTAAACCCGGACAGCTCCACAAACCCCGGTCCGCCATCGTTGGCCGTAGCGGCAGGCTGTGTATCCGGCCCAAACCGGTTCTGGTACAGACTGACCTCGCGTCCGCTGGAGGTGATGGTGACGACCGGATTGCCTTCGTACCAGAAGTCGAACGGGCTGCCGAGATCGAAACTCGGTCCAAAGAGTCCGCCAACAGGGAATCCGATGTCCTGGGCCCCGTCGGCCTCCTCCAGGTCGACGCCCCGGCGCCCCGCGTCGGCGTTCACACTGTTGTCGGCCAGGTTGGCCGCGATGACGCGCTCGTCGATGTGCCAGATCAGCGCACCCCCAATCAGCGGCACGTTGTCTTCATCCTTCCCGCCCGGCAGCGCAAAATCGTACTGGTCCACAGACACCACCACGCCGCCGGGAAAGCCGCTTACCGTAGCGCTATTGAAGGTCTCATCGCCATTGGGGAAGCGCACCTCGGAAACGACGCCGTCCTTCCAGACCTGCATGCGCACGCCGTCCTGCTCCGGGTCGCGATGCCGGTTCTCGACCAGAAAGTACTCGGCGGGGGAAATGCTGGCCCGAGCCTGATCCGAACCCGAAGGGTCCCCGGCATAGCTGAGCCGAATCGGGAAGCCAGGCACCATCTCTACAGGGTCGGCCCAGCCCAGGTAGTATTTGGTCCAGGCCGTCGGCTCGGGAGGAAAGAGGCCCGAGAAGGCAAAAATTCCCAGGCCGTCCATGAGACCGAACGGACCGATGGCACTCTTGCCGGTCTTCGTGTCGAAGAGATCCGGAACGCCGAGATAGTTGAAGAAACTGGCGGCGAGCAGCCCGTTGACCGAGAACTCGGCCAGGAAGTTCTCTCCCGCCAGGGCATTGAACCCCTGCCGGGTCTCCGTGCGGGGTACGATGATGCCGTGATTCACGGGCACGCCCAGCACACTCGGTCGAGCGCGCGGATCCAGGCGATCCAGGGCGGCCTGGTCAAAGTACAGTGACGGAAGATCCTCCGGGGTTTTGTCCAGCGTGGTGCCGACCAGTTCCAGGTCCCTTCCAACACCGGCGTGGAGGATCAGGAAGGCCGTATTGTCCGCGCTCAGGGCCGGAAGTCCGGCGAACCAGGCCGGATCAGCCATGGACCAGGCTTCGGTGGAAAGTCTGGCCAGTTTGGCCAGTTCCGCGTCCGAGTCCGAATCGGGGCCCGTCGGGCTGTAGTCTCCCATGGTGCCGGAGACACGCACCACGCCCGGCAGCAGCCAGGTATCGACGACAGTCTGGCCGTCCGACACCCGCGCCACGTAGTCTTCCAGGAAGGCGAGGTGGGCCGAGAAATAGCCCTCGTTGTGCGGCAGGGGATCGATGGACGGGGTCATGCCGTCGGTAAACAGGGGGCCGGCGAAGGTCCCATCGCCTGTTGTGAACCGCGTGGTGTCCGGCTGAAACTCCACTCGCAGCGCTACCACGTTGTAGTGCGGCCTGGCGAGGCGGCGGAACGTGGTGCCGGCGGCCGCTCCCGCGGCCTCCACCCCCGCCGCGGCCCGCAGGCGGGCCGTGTCGGGCTGCAGCCGGGCCTGGCCGGAGGCGCCGGACACAAACGCGGTGCTGCTCGCCAAGGCAAGCAGCACCGGGATTGTCAGGCGCCTGAAGAGGGGACGTCGAAGACGCAACGGGCCTACCGGCCGAAGTTGATCAGCAGCGAGAACCGCATTGTATTTGCCAGCGGGGAGTTCTCCTCGAGGGCATAGATGTAGGAGAAGTCGATACCGATGATGTTGTATCGAACGCCGGAGCCCAGCGTCATGAACTTCCGATTCCCGTTGTACGGGTTCTCGTAGAAGTACCCGCCGCGAATGGCAAACAGGTTGTTGTACCAGTACTCGAGACCGGCACCGATGGTCATCTGGTCGAGAACGCCAAGCGTTTCCAGTTCGGCCTGCGACTCATTCAGTGCGTTGGTCTGGACCTCGATCGGGCTCCAGGAACTGAAGATGGCCTTGTAGAAGGGATCCGCCTCCCGGCCGGTGGAATCTGAATCCGAGTAGTGGATGAGGTCCTTGTTGAAGTCCGTCACCAGGGTCAGCGAGTTGTACTCGTCGAAGTCCATGGTGAACGCGTAACCGAGGCGCAGATTGGTCGGGATGGGGTCCGCTTGATCGTTGTCCGAATACTGGATCTTCGGGCCCATGTTGGCCAGGTTGAAGCCGAGAGACAGCTGACCTTTGGTGCTGCCCATGTTGAACTTGCGCGTCCTGTAGAGACCTGCGAGGTCGAACGACGTGGATACGCCGGCCTTGGTCTCCTGTGCACCTACCACCTGCCCGGGGGCGAGGTTGGAGTAGATGAAGCGCAGGCTCGTACCGAGGCCAAATCGCTCGGTGAGCTTCACGCCGTACGACGCGCCCAGCGCCAGGTCATACGACTTGAACGTGCCGGTCGGGTTGTTCTGCGCATCACGACCCTCATGCTCCCCAAGGAACAGGTAGGTCAGATGGGCGCCGAACGTGCCCCAACCCGGGACATGATGTTTGGCGGTCAGGTACTCGTAGAACAGACCGGCATTGAACTCCGGCAGCCAGTTCGAGTGCGTGATCGCGGCTTCGGTGCCTTCCTGGAAGGCAAGTCCGGCCGGATTCCAGAAAATTGCGCTGGCGTTGTCAGCGAGTGCGACGCCCGCGTTACCCATACCCGCGGCACGGGAGTCAGGCTCGATTTTCAAGAAGACCACCGCGGATCCGCCCACCTGGGCAGCAGCGGTGCCGGCAAGAACTCCGGCTGAAAGCACGAGGGCTACAGCAAGCAGCGTCAGGCGCACCGGAAAGGGGCGTTTGGCTGCTGTATGCTTCAAAAAGGACATGTCGTTCGGATCGACTGGTTGTTCACGTGGCCGAGGCGATCAGGGTCGCCTGTTCGTATCAAGCTCGATGCGTTTCCTCTCTCTTAGCGAATTACGGCCAGTTTCTCGACGACTTCGGAGGTCTGGGTCGTTCCGTCGGGTTGATCCACTTCCACGCGTAACTGGTAGAGGTAGATCCCCGTCGCAATGCGATCCAGGTCGTCGTCCATTCCGTCCCACAAGATCTGTACCGGTCCCGAGTTGAGAACACCGCCCGGCAAGGCGGTTTCTTCGGCGATTGTCTTGATGGGCGTACCGTTCAGGGTAAAAATCCGAACCCGAACCCGAGCAGGCGTGCCTGGCGCCTGGTTGTGTTCAAACACAAACCGCGTACGGCGGCTCATGGGGTTGGGATAGTTATACACGTTGGCGAGGCGCAGTACCTCATCCTGCCGAACCACAAAGTCGAGTTCGGCCGTTGCGGAATTGTTGAGTACGTCCCAGGCACGCACTGAAAGGCGGCCCGGACCTTCGCCCTCAAGCTCGAGCGGCCAGCGGATCTCGCCCTCCTGGTACGAATCCGGAGCACTCTCAAATGCCGCGCTGATGTCTTCGGCACCGGACTCGTCTCCGTTGACGACCAGCAGTACTTCGTGCCCTACTCCGGCCCCGACGGTATTGATGCCGCTTTCGTCGTAGAGCCTGACGATCAGTTCGGTGTCTGCCGGCGTCGTGGAGCCGGCCGTAAACGTCGTGTCGTTCAGGAACAGGCGCATGGAAGGCCCGGCCGCGTCATTTGGCGGGTTGTCCGATGTGCCCCCGACCAGCAGGCGCTCCGTAAAGCCGATGCCGTGTTCGGTGGCCGACCGCGCGTAGGTGGAAATGCGACCGGCAAGATTGCTGTACGAGATGTCCTTCGGCACCACAAACGTGGCGCTCCATCGGCCTTGCGTGGCAGTCACCTGACCGCGCCAGATCAGGTCCTCGCGGATCTCGTAGTACGGGCGCGGCATGCGGCGCTGCTTGACGAGCGGCACGTTGCGTTCGGCATCGAACACCGTTACCTGCACTAAACCGTCAAACGTGGGGTCCGGCGCGCCGAAAGCGTCGAGCACCGACCCTTCCACGGTCACCCGGTCCAGAGCGCGCAGACGCCCGTCGGTTGTGGCCAGCTCCGTACCGTTCAGTCGCTCCACAGCCACCTGCCGCGTCGGCAGGCCCAGGCGCATGGAGGGGTCACCAAGCAGGTTGAACTTGCGGCTGTTGCCCTGGAGGCCGACCGGCGTGTTCTTGGTCAGCTGGAGCGCATCGCCCAGTCGCCTCGGCAGTCCATCCTCGGCCTCTCGGAAGAGTTCGATGTTGAGGGCGCGGTTCAGGCCCGCGTTCAGCGATGTGGTATCTCCGCTGGTGTAGACCAGGCGCACCGTGGTAAGCAGCGCCACGGCGCCACCCTCAGGATTCAGCAGCAGCGCCTCAGCCCCTGACTGGTCGTTCTGCAAGTCCCACCAACCAAACGAGCACGTGGCGGTCACGAAAACGGCCAGCTTGTCCTTGTTGGTCAGGGCGATTGCGTCTTCCTTGGTGAAGATCTCTTCCTGCGCCAGGCCCTCCGGCCCGCCGTGGCCACTGTAGTTGAACAGGAGCGTGCCGCGGTTGAGCGCAGCGTTGATCTCCTCCTTGGCGTCCGGAATCCGGAAACCATTCAGAAAGACGCGGTCGAAGCTCTCCGCATACACCTTGCGCACGTTGATCTCTGGATAGAGCCCCCCGCGAATGAGTTCGGCTACCTGATCCACGTTCTGCACGTGCAGGTCGGCATCGTCCTGCTGACCAGTCTGTCCGGTCGGTCCGTCATCTGCCACGAATACGTACTCAGTGCGCCAGGATCCGAACGTTTCCGGGGACTCATAGCGGCGGATTTTGTCAACCAGCATGCGGGCTTCGGCCAGCGATTGCGCCGGCAGTCGACCCACGCCGATGTCCACGCGCTCGAACGACGAGGCGAAGTACGTGGTGTATCGCCAGATCCCCTCGTTCGGCGACAGCAGGCCGAAGTAGTCGTCACTGGAGTATGTGGCGTCCGTATTCAACGACTCCTCCGTCTCAAACGGGAAGACCCAGTTCTCCAGCGACCCCTCACGGGTCGCCAGACCACGGAAGTCGTAGTGTCCGTCACCAAACAGCAGGCCGTAGCGCAGCGTCTGGTCCTCGGTTGGTCCGCGGTCATACAGGAAACGGAAATAGTCCCGCACCGCCCGCATGTCCGGGATGCCTCCGGAAAACTCGTTGTAAATGTGGGCCGTCTGAGCAACGACCACCTCCAGCCCGTCCGCACGACGCATCTCCGCCAGCTCTTCGGCCGCCTCGAGGAATTCGGGAGGGGTCACGATGGCCAGGCCCGGGAATCCGGTAAGTCCGTGCAGATTCTGATTGGGCACGCCGGCGATCAGTTCGGCCTGCAGTGGACGCGCCGCGGACTCCACAAACGCGACCAATTCGCGTGGCCGCTCGCCCTCGGACCGATCGATGCGCACGTGGTTGACGCCCACAAAATCCTCCTGGCCGAGCTCTCGGATAAGGCGGGGATCGGTCACATCCCAGATGAACGGACGACCCGAAAAGCCCGAGAACTCCAGCACATGGGGCCCGGTGACATCGTCCGGTGCGGCGACTCGCAGGTAGCCGGTGCTGCCATCGAGCGCCTGCGGATAGAACGCCTGCACGTAGTCAATGGCGGCCTGCGGCTCGTTGATCTGATCCAACAGGCGCACCGTCAGGTCCAGAGCCCTCCCGGCTGACAGCGAGTGCGTGAACGTAGTCGTGGCCGGCGAAGCGGCGGGCTGCTCCGAGCGGTCCACAATAATGGAGGGAGCCAGCTGCTGCGCGATGACCTGGCCCCCGGACTCATAGTTGAGCATCGCTCGCGGATTGGACGCTATCGCCGAGCGTGCGCGATACACGACCTCTCCCGCTTGCAGGCCCGGAGGCGTCACGTTGTCCAGCAGCCGACGGGTCCCCTGCGCCCGAATGGCGTTGCTCATCCAGTCAGAACCGGATTCGTGGTCCCTGCTCCAGATCTGCTCCTCAAAATCGACGACGTGACGACCCGTGACTGAGGAAAGCACCGGCATGTTGCCGGCGGATACGAACGGAGCCGTGCTGATGCGGGCACCAGGACCGGAGCCGACTTTCAGGAAATAGGCATTCTCGACAGAGTATGGATGCACCGTGTGCTGCCATCCGGAGGCATCCCAGGACCAGGAAATCGGACCGGCGGCATAAAACAGGAGCACATCGCCCGAATCGAACCGGCCGTCCCCTCCGCCGCGCACCAGTACCGGATTTTCGGCCAGATCCGCAATGCGGGGATCGCTGTTCAGGGCCGGCACCGGTGCGCCTCCATTGCCGAAGATCTGCAGGTTGTTCGGCTCGATCTGATCCGGGTTGAGTCCGATCGCCGAAAGCAGGGCACGATCGATGCGGTAGATGCCCTCCTCCGTGATCGGGATGCGATAGACCGTGCCATCGGCCAGTACGCTGCGGGTGATCTGCAGATGAGGATTCGAGATGCCGCCCGTGACCCGCGCGGACGGTTGCTGCACGCCCGTTACGCGAATGGCGAGCGAATGGTAGCGACGTACGGTTCCGGTGCCAGGGTCATAGGTCGCGGCCGGTCCGATCACGGACGCCACGGCACGCTTGCGATACATGCCCGGGGCCTCGACACGCGCTTCGGTGGAAGGACCTGCAAGAGCCTCGGGGCCCGCAGGGAGCCGGATCTCGTCGAATCCCGCTCCGGTCACGCGCACGGATGGCGGCGTCAGCGACGGCAGATCCACGAGCTCCGTGACCTCCAGCATGCCCCCGGCGATGCGCGCCAGATCATGCCGTCCCATCACCTGGACCTCGAGCGAATCCACCGTCTCGCGCAGCGTGCGCGGCCAGGTCATGGAAAACCGCACCTCCAGTTCGGAATCCGACAGCCAGACCACTTCCGACGAGGCCTGCTGGGCCTGCGCCGGAATCGGGGCCATGGCCCACAGGGCTACCAGAAAAAAAACGGCCGTACGCAGCACGAGACGGATCGGGAGGTTGAGGTCCAGACGTAGTTCGGCGGGCTTCCGGAGACCCGGGCTGCCGAAATTCGTATCCGTTCGTGCTATAGGCTGCTGGTTCGTAGCGATGACGCTGGCGGGCATCAGATAATACGCGCGATTCCTGCTGGTTCGGGATTCAACGCGGCCGGTTCTAGCAGAGGCTGCGCGGTTGGTTCCTCCGTTCAGGCGAACGGATGCGCTCATTCAGGGCCGTTCTCCAATCGCTCGTCGATCAGTCGGCGGATGGTCATCAAATGCTGCATGGGCTGATGAAATCCGGCCAATGCTGCGTGGGCGTCGTCGATGGAGTCCAGCAGTTCCTCGGGCGGTGCTCCGGCCTTGCGGAGCTCGGCGATGAGCTCGAGGTTTCCCTGCACGATGGCGAGCGGATTGCTGATGTCGTGGTATGCGCGGCCCAGTTCGGCTTTCACGCGGCGCAGGAATTCGGAGTCAGTCACGGATCAGGTGTTCGTTGCCGTCAATCTACGTGCAAGCCTTCGTCCGTTTCCGTCTCCTCCCCGGTTTCACTCGGCTGCGTTTCTGCCGTCCGGTTGCGAAACAGATACCGTCGGCGTGCGAGCGATACGCGGCGCGCCGGCCGGTCTGGATCAGGCATGGGCGAGGCGATACCAAACAGGGCTCCGCCGACCACGCGGCCCTGGTGACGCAGTTCGCGTGCTGTCCAACGCACGCGATATACGCTCCCTTCGGCGGAAGCGCACTCTATCTCCAGGGGCTCCAGCTCGGGACGCGCATCCATCCAATCGTGGAACGCCTCCTGCGCCGAGGCCGTCGAGAACAGATGATCCACGGCCGATCTGAGATCCGGCACCTCATCGAGGCCCGCGCGACAGAAGCGCTCGGCAGCTGCGTTCCAGACCAGGGTCCGGGTATTGCCGTCGAAGGCGATGATAATCTCCTGGGCGCCCTGCAGCAGTTGCTGTTCCAACCCCTCCGCCTCGCGATCGATGGCCGTCGAATCTCCGGCGTCGTTGACGGCCTCGATGTGCGCCATGTAGGCGGGCACACCACGGAACGCTACCGCGCGGATCGAGGCCCGCATGGCAGGACGCTCGCCGTCTGCCTCGCTGACAGGCAAGTTGTCGAAGGTGACACCACGGGTCCGGGACTTCTCGGCAGCCGTGTGAACGCGGGCCAGCGGGAGTTCCGGCAGCAGGTCCTCGACGGAGCGCCCCACCTGCGACTCGGGACCAAGGCGCTGCCTGAGCAGGGGTCCGGCATACAGCAGCGCACCGTCATAGGAGGCCAGGTAGGCAATTCCGGGCAGCAGTTCCACGGCAAGGCTGAATCGGCTCTCGGCCTCGTTGGCGCGGATGGCTCGCTCCTGCATGCGCTCGACGAGCTGCAGCACCATGCCTGCGGGCCCAAACCCGTCCATGGCGGGCCGCAGCCGCGCCAGGGATGCGGGCGCGGAGACTTCACCCCGCAGCGCCCGGCTGGCCACGAGATCGGAGACATCGAGCGCTCTGCCCACCGTTCGGCGAATCACCGCTATCACGGTGCCGGCCACGATCAGCCAGATCGTGAGACTGAAGAGCAGCAGCGCGGCAATGCGGGCCGTTGCAGAAAAAATGGGACTGTCCAGATCGGCGATGGCCATGGCCCACGCCCCACGCTCGATGTCGTGGTAGGCCACCTGAACATACCTGCGCCCGCCCCAGGTCTGGCTACGCCTGACACGTCGCTGATCCGTCGGCAAGTCTTGCCACCAGATGTCGTCCACCAGGCCGTTTACTTCCGCCCCCCGGTTGGACGCCAGGATGCGACCTGTGGCCGAGACAATCCACAGCCGGTCGGCCTCCACCCACTCTGCCGTGCGCGTGAGCACGCCGCTGGCTGGAGGCTCGGACATGGCCAGCGCCTGCACCATGCCGTCCATACGGTCATAGGCCAGCTCGCCGGCGGTTCTGTTGGCCAGAATGACCAGGTAAACGGTCACCAGTATCTGGATGACCGACAGGGGAATCAGGAGGGCGCGAACGAGTCTGGAGGAGGGGCGGTTCAGCAGTCGGGTGAGACGAGACACAGGCCTTGGGGACTTCGATGGCGGGGGTGTCCTTCTCCGATCAAACACTATGCCGCCGGGCTCAGCCCGCCTCCACGAGATCGTCGAGCTGGGGCTTGCGGCCACCCTGCGTCACAACTCCGCTTTCGACAAACGGGTCGTGCTCGAAGAACAGGCGCCACCCGCCTTCCGCCGCACGAGCCAGAAACTGCTCCTTTTCGCTGATCGTGACCATGGGTCGGATGTCGTAGGCCATGCCCCATACCGGCGGGAGATGCGCGGAAGTCGGGATGAGGTCCGCTACGTAGACCAGGTGTTCATCCCCTGCTCCATCGATGTGCACAATCTGCTGCGCCTCGGTATGTCCGTTCACGGCCTCGACGGAGATGCCGGGAAACAGATCGACATTGCCGTCGAGCAGGTTGAGCTGCCCTTCTGCTTCCAGCGGTAGCAGGTTTTCCGGAAGGAACGACGCCTGCTCCCGGGAATTGCCGGCCTGGGCCCACTCCCAGTGTGCACGCTGCACATGATGCACGGCGCGGTCGAAAATCACGCGGGACGCCCCGTCCCTGAACGTTGTCGCCCCGCCGCAGTGGTCAAAGTGCAGGTGGGTCAGCACTACATCGGTGACGTCCGAAGGCGCAACGCCCATCGCCCGTAATCCGTCAACGAGCGACGGGCCCTGCTCCATCGCGTAGATGCCGCGGTGCTTGGCGTCAAACTTGTCTCCGATGCCCACATCGATGAGGATCAGCCGACCCTCCCCCTGCAGAAGCAGGCAGCGCGTGGACAGCGGAATGCGCCCGGCATCATCCGGCTGCGTTTTCCTGCTCCAGAGAGGTCGGGGAACGATGCCGAACATGGCGCCGCCGTCCAGGCCGAATCGGCCGGCCTCCACGGCACGCGCCTCATAGCTGGGTGCACTCATGCGTCGGGGGGAAAGTCTGGAAAATGTCCGTTTGAGGAGATCTTTCGACGCAGTGTTTCTGCCTCTTCCACGCGCGGAATGAACTCCGACATGTGCTTGATGAGGAAGGCAATGCGAGCCTCCTCATCCCCGAGTTCGAGCATCACCTGTTTCTGATCCAGCGACAGGCCCGCATTCAGAGCAATGAAGAACGAGAGCTCTGCGCGGTTCTGATATACGCTCGGGGAGGGCGTGCGGCCAGCCAGCTCGAGCAATTTGATGTGCTGGGTGATGACGCGCTCCCGGCCCGGCAGGTCCTCTGGTGGTGTGCGCTCAACGACCGGCTCGGCATCTGCCTGGAGATAGGACCGCTGCCGATTGATGTCCAGGACACGAAATCTGCCCTCGCCCGCGACCACAATATCCATGCGACCGTCTTCGTAGCGTCGAACAACCTCCCTGATGCGCGCCGTGCAACCGATTCGGGACATCTTGCCCTCCTGGAAGAGCACAATGCCGAAAGCGCTCTCGGCCTTCAGACAATCGCGCACCAGGTCCCGATACCGCTGCTCAAATATGTGCAGCGGAAGCAGCTCGTTCGGATAGAGCACCAGACCGAGCGGAAAGAGTGGAATCAGCTGGGAGGAGGTCATCGTCGGAAGAACGAATCGCAGACGCAGTTGGGTCCCCCGGGGCAGGAGCAGGTGGCTATCTTCCGGGATCCGGGTCTGCCCTCTCATAGCGCTCCTGCTCTTGCTGCTGCGGCCACCTGCCGGACAGGCTCAGTCCCATCTGTTCGGCAGTCTCGACGATCCGCTTGAGGTGCCGGCGGCAGCGTGGTGGGCACGCACATCACATGCCGAGGCGTTGTCCGGGCTTTCGCTGGTAGGTGCCCAGTGGCGTAGCGCCGCACGGCTGCGCGCCCGACTCGTTTCGCGCAGAGCTGCGGCTGAGATTGATGGTTCTTTTCGCGCCGGCATATACGGACGCTATGCGCCCGAAACGGACGAGCCATACGATGCCCTGCGCGCTTTGTCGTATGCGCGGGTGCAGACGGAAGGCGCCTATCTGAGGGCCGGCACGCCGACTCGAACCCGGATGGGATCGGGCCTGCTTGTCGACTTCTATCATGGAGGCGCCGCGTGGGACGAGCGGTCTGTGGGTCTGGAAGCCGCGCTCAGCGGGCGCCTGCTGGGGATTCGGGCGATGGCCTCTGATGCGCGCCTGGACGCGCTCGTATCCGGCCGCGCCGAGCTGTATCTGGGGCGGGTCACCCTGGGAGCGGGACTGACGGCGGATCGCCGGCTTTCGCTGGACGCGGAGAACGCGCCGACGGCGCGAGAGGCAGACCTGCGAGTGATCGCCGCGCGCTCCGGCGGGTTCACCCTGGAGCCGTTCGTCTCCGCTGCGGAGTTTCTGCGCTACGGGCGCGGGATGATGGTGGGTGCCGATCTGGGCACCCGGAATTTCATCGATCTGGCCCGATTCCACGTCCGCCTTGCGCTTCAGTACGCCGAGGACCGGTTTATCCCGGGTTACTTCGGCAGCTTCTATGAGGTGCACAACCCTCTGGCAGTGATCGCGTCGGGAGAAGGTATCGGCGAAACGGAAGGCGTGGCCCTGGCTGATGCCGCGGCTGCCACCTACCTGCTGTCGGAGCTCCGACTGATGTTCTTCGAGCGGTTCGAGCTGTGGTACGCCTTCAGGCGGCACTACGGCGCAGCGCAGCGGTCCACATTTCATCTCCGGGTGTTTCTGCGCAGTGAGCGCCTGCTCTTTGCGTACGGCGAGGACCGCGGTGGGCTGCGCAGCGTCTTTTCCCTGCTTGATGACGTCGGCCTCCAGTCCGTGATGTCCTTCCGCGTGGACTACCGTCTCACGGGCCCGCTCTGGATGCGCGTGGATGCACGGTACGGGTACACGCCGCTGTTCGAGTCCGAGGGCGTAACGCGCTACTCGGTGCAGCGGCGATTCGAGCCTTACGTGGGCCTGCGAGCCACGTTTTAGGCGATCCTAGCGAATGGCCGCGCTCATCTCCAGCATGCGCTCGATAGGAGCCAATGCACGGAGGCGCAACTCTTCATCCATGGTGATCTCCGGAGCCTCGTGCTCCAGGCAGAGGTAGAGCTTCTCGATCGTGTTGAGCCGCATGTGCGGGCACTGATTGCAGGAGCAGCCACTCTCCGGCGGTGCCGCGATAAAGGTCTTGGAAGGATTGTCCTTCCGCATCTGGTGCAGAATGCCTTCTTCGGTCGCCACGATAAAGGCCTCGTGGGCATCCTCGGTGGCAAATCGCCTGATCTGGGAGGTCGAACCCACAAAGTCGGCGTGGCGCAGCACTTCGGGCTCACATTCCGGATGGGCCAGCACGGGAGCATCGGGGTAGCGCACCTTCAGGCGCACCAGCTTCTGCTCGGAGAACGTCTGGTGCACAATGCACACGCCGTCCCAGAGCACCATGTCCCGACCGGTCTGTTTGATCAGGAAGCGCCCCAGATTGCGGTCGGGCGCGAAAATGATGCCCTGATCCTCCGGAATCTGGCGAATGATGTGCTCCGCGTTCGAGGACGTGCAGATGATGTCGCTGAGGGCCTTGGTCGCAGCCGTGCAGTTGATGTATGAGACCACAATGTGGTCGGGGTGCTGCGCCTTGAACGCCGCGAATTCGTCGGCAGGACAGGCATCGGCAAGCGAACATCCAGCATTCAGGTCCGGCAGCAGCACCTTCTTCTCCGGGCTCAGAATCTTGGCCGTCTCGGCCATGAAGTGAACCCCCGCAAAGACAATGATGTCCGCGTCCGTGCCGGCCGCCTGTCGGGACAAACCCAGCGAATCCCCGATATAGTCGGCGATGTCCTGGATGGCCGGCTCCTGGTAGTAGTGGGCCAGCAGGATGGCGTTCTTTTGGCGCTTCAGACGCTCGATCTCCTCGAACAGATCGAGGGACCGGTCTACCGGACGGTTGACGTAACCGATGGCGGGGTCCAGAACGGGTAGCTCCATGGGGGGGGGCTGAATGGTGCGTTGGCGATACTGCCGGCCGGGTGTGGCGTTCCGCGGAGTTCACGTGCAGGCTGCCCCCCCCCGGGGATCCCCGCCCTACTCGCTCCGCAGCGTGCGCACCGGATCCAGCCGCGCCGCCAGCAAGGCTTGCCCGGCCACGGTAGCCAATGCGACGATCAGCGCACCCGCGCCCGCGGCCACAAAGAACCAGGGTGACAGCGAAATCCGATATGCGAATGTGTCGAGCCACCGAGCCATGGGCAGCCAGGCGAGCGGGACGGCCAGTACCAGCCCGACGGCCAGCTGCAGGCTGTACTCTCTGGAGAGCAGTCCCACGATGCCGACCGAGCTGGCACCCAGCACTTTTCGGATTCCGATTTCGCGGGTGCGGCGGGCTGCCGAATGGGCGGCCAGCCCAAACAGGCCCAGGCATGCCACGAGTATCGCCAGCACAGCAAACACTCCAATGATGGCCCTCAGCGTGTCTTCCCTGCGATAGAGCGCCTCAATCTCTCCCTGCACAAACGAATACGAGAGATACTCTCCCGGCAACAGTTCGGTCATGGCCTGGCGCGCCGATGCGAGCAGATGCTGTCGGTCGTCGCCCGCAAATCGCAGCAACACGTTGCCCCCCTGACCCGGCCGGAGCGGAATAACAAGCGGCTCCACCTCGGCGTGCAGGGACGCAAAATTGAAGTTTCTCACCACGCCCACCACGGGGGCCTGGTAGTTACCCCAGATCAGCTCCTGCCCGACGATTTGGTTGCCCCCCAGCAGAGCTGCGGCGGATTCGTTCAACACCCAGGCGGCCGTATCCCTCGGGGCCGAGTCGCGAAAGCTCCTGCCCGCGACGAACTGCAAACCCAACGCCTCCGGGTACGCATGGTCGGCCCGCCAGGCCACTCGCATCAGGTGCGACTCATCGGAGCCACGGAGCCGCATGGGCTCGATGCTGTACCTGCTTCCCGGCGTATCAGAAGCCTGCGATACAGCCAGGATACCCGGAATCTGCTCCAGGCGGTCCCGAAATACTTCGGGGCCCTCCGTCATCGCTCTGGCCCCCGGCGTGGACAGGCCGATTCGCAGCACGTGCTCCTGATCAAAGCCAAGTTCAGCCGTTCGCAGATACGAAAGTTGACTCCAGACGACCGCTGAGCTGACAAGCAGGGTGACGCAGAGCGCGAACTGAACCGTTACCAGGGTTTTGCGCAGCGCCGTGCCGCCGACCGGTGTTGCGCCCTTACCCGCGGCCCTGGCCGGACGAAACCGGGCGAGCACCAGCGCTGGATAGGCGCCCGCCAACAACCCTACCAGCAGCGAGACACCCGCCAGGGTCAGAATGACCGGGGCTGCGAGCAGCGACTCAATGGGTACGGAGATGCCGGAGACCTGCTGAAACAGCGGCAGGACCGCCAGCGACAGTAGCACGGAGACCAGGAACGCGGCCAGCGCGAACAAGGCGCTTTCGATCAGAAACTGCCGCACCAGTTGCACCCTTCCGGCTCCGAAAGTTTTTCGTACGCCGATCTCCATGCGACGCAGGGCGGCCTTTGCCGTGGCAAGGTTTACAAAATTGAAGGCAGCGATCAAAAGCACCAGAACCGCCACCAGACTGAAGGTGCGCACGTAGCGCATGTCGCTCCCTGCCAGGTACTCCTTCTCAAGCCCCCGGGCCAGGTGGATATCCGGCACCGGCTGCAGGACCAGGCTGGCCGACTCGGAGGGTCGGCCCTCTCCCACGCCTTCGAAAAACCGATCGATGAAGGCCGGCAGGGCGGCTTCAAGCACGGGCAGATCCCCCGCCTCCTGCAGCCGGACATAGGTCAGAAACGCGGACCAGGTGCGCGCAGAGGCCAGCCACTCCTCGTTCCCCCGGTAGAACGTGGACATGGCCATCACCAACTCGACCGGCATGTGCGTGGTGGGCCGGGAATCCTCGATGACGGCGGAGATGCGAGCCGGCGGAAACCCTGCGAGGGGTAGATCCTCCCCAACCACATCCGTTCGGCCGAAGGCGGCCATCGCCACGCTCCGACTGATGACGGCTTCGCCGAACTCATCCAGGGCAGTGCTCGGGTCTCCGGCAACGAACTGGTGGGAGAACATCTCGAAGTAGTCCGCATCCGCGAAGCCCGCCAGGCGCACCTCAACCTGGCTGCCCGGCGGGCCGACAACGGCTGGCGATTCCGTCGGAAAGAACCGGACCATGGTTTCAATCTGGGGAAACTCGGCCTGCAGGGCCTCCCCCACAGGCGGGCCGATGGGTGCCCAGTGCCGGTCATTGCTTTCAAAACGAGCGGTGACGCGGTACATGGCGTCGGCACGCTCGTGATGTCGGTCATAAGCCAGTTCGTGGCGCACGTAAAGGCCGATGAACTGGGCGCAGACCAACCCGACGGCCAGGCCGCCCGCGTTCAGGAAGGCAAATCCGGCGCGCTTGCGCATTAGCCTGCCTGCAAACACAAACTCATAGCGCATCAGGGCTGCCTGGGCCGACACCCGCTGGCTCAGGGAACGGCGGCTGCGCCGCCAGAAGCGGGGCCTCATGCAGATGGAGAGCACGTCCCGTACATAGGCGCGCGTCGCCGCGGAACGCCCGGTCCGGTCAAGGCGAATGGCAAACAACTCTTCCAGTTCGTCCGCCATTTCGGCGGCGCGGTCACCGGCAACAATGGCCTCGAGCAGCCACCGGGCCCAGCCGGGAGGTCTCTCAGAGCGTTTCATAGGCTGTACCCAAGTCTGCCTGCCATCTCGGGCGTTAGCCGCGCCACGAGCCCTTCCCTGCTCGCCCGTGTTGTCGACAGCGCCGCCAGCCCCGTTCCGGTGGGCTCGTAAAACCGGCGAGCCTTGCCGCCGGGCCGGCCGAGAGACGGCCCCATGCGGCTTCTGAGCAGCCCCTTCTTCTCAAGGCGATCCAGCGTGGCATAGACCGATCCCATGGATGCCTCCCGTTTGCCGCGCTCCGTGATTTCCTGCTGGATGGGGACTGCATATGCCCCGTCACGCAGGCCGCACACCGCCAGCAGTACCAGTTCCTCAAACGCACCCAGGGTCATGGCAGACTATATTTTCGTGTTTGTAAGGAATACAGAGACAAGACGTGCTGGTAACACAAAGGTTACACCGGCACGCTAGCTTGAGTCATCCAACTGTCCCCCGTCCCGTTTTGAGCAAACCATCTGTCCTGTTTGTCTGCACACACAATTCTGCCAGGTCCCAAATGGCAGAAGGCCTCCTGCGCGCACGACACGGCGAGCGTTATGAGGCCTTGAGCGCCGGCACCGAGGCCACGCGGGTCAAGCCCGAAGCCGCCCAGGCCCTCGAGGAATTGGGGATCGATGCGTCCGGCCATTACTCCAAGACCGTCGATGACCTCGGCGATGCCGTGCCGGACTATGTCGTGACGGTGTGCGACGCGGCCAAAGAGGCGTGCCCCTACGTACCGGCGCGCAGTGGCCGCGTGCACCGGGCGTTCGCTGACCCGTCTGATGTCACAGAAAGCCGGGAGGAACGCATGCAGGCCTTCAGGGACTCGTGCGCCGAAATCCAGGACTGGATCGACGCAACGTTCGGCTCAGTCCCTCCCCGTTTTTGATCGCGGTGGCATGGGAATGAAGGCACTCGTGCGAGCCATGTAGTCGGCGTATCCCGGCTTGCTTGATTCCAGGTGCCGGTCCAGCATGGCGACGCCGGATACGCGGATCACCAGCCAGATCATCAGGGCCGGGGCGAACAGCAGCATCCATCCCCCGGGCAGATTGATGCTCCAGAAAGCCACGCCGAGCCAGATCACGCATTCACCGAAGTAGTTGGGGTGGCGACTGTATCGCCACAGGCCCGTGTCCAGCACTCCGCTGCGTTCAGGGTCGCTCTTGAACGACGCCAGCTGCCGGTCAGCCACGGCCTCGATGCCCAGGCCGGTCACGAAAATCAGCGCACCGACCAGGTCGAGTCCCGTCAGGACCGTCGGCATCTGCCACGTGACCGCGGCCTGCAGAGGCAGCGATACGGTCCACAGGATGCCCCCCTGGAGCAGGAATACCTTGAAATAGCTCCACCACCACCACTTCGCTCCAGACTCCCGCCGCCACTTGTTGTAGCGCGCGTCTTCCGGTTCGCCCAGATTGCGCCGGCCGATGTGCGCCGCAAGTCGCATCGCCCATACACCAAGTGGAACCAGCACCAGCCAGATCCGGGCCTCCACGCCGGGCTGCAGCCAGGCCGCCAGGCCGACCGCCAGCACAAAACCCGGCCCCCAGAAGATGTCCATGATGCCCGAGTCCTTCAGGCGCAGACTGAGCAGCCAGACCAGCGTCACGTAAAGCCAGGCTGCGGCAAGGCTCCAGAGGGCGGGTTCCAGGTAGAGAGGCATCCCGCAAGATCGTCGCCACTACCCATCGCGGCCACCCGTATTCTCACGGGTACCTGTTTGCGCGCCTGTGAATTTGCTCAAGTACTGGGACCGCCTGCGATCGAGCTTCTGGTTCGTGCCCGCCGTGATGACCCTGGCGGCGGCCGGCCTTGCCTCGGGCATCGTCAGCCTCGACCGATCGGAGAGCCTGGCGTGGCTGCACAGGCTGCCCATGATCTACACCGGCACGCCGGAGGGGGCCTCGTCTGTCCTGTCCGGGATATCCAGCGGCATGATCACGATTGCGGGCGTGGTGTTTTCCATGACGCTCGTGGCGCTCTCGCTGGCGTCCGGCCAGTTCGGTCCGCGCCTCCTGCGCAACTTCATGCGGGATACCACCAATCAGGTGGTGCTCGGAACGTTTGTCGCCACGTTCCTCTACTGCCTGCTGGTTCTGCGCAGCATCCGATTCGGTGAAGGCGACGCGGCTTTCGTACCCGACCTGGCCGTGACGCTGTCCATCGTCGGCGCCGTGGGGGCGATGGGCGTGCTGATCTACTTCATCCACCACGTGGCCATCTCCATCCAGGCGGACCACGTGGTGGCCCGGGTCGGCGAAGAGTTTGTGGACCAGGTGGACATGCTGTTTCCAGAGCATCTCGGCGATCCGGATGGGGACACCGATCCGGAGGAAGAGGATTTCGATGCGGTTGCAGCACGCTTCTCGGCGACCGGGGACCGGAATCGGTCCACCGTGTGCCTGGAACGGGACGGCTATCTGCAGGCGATTGATGCCGAGGAGCATCTTCAGATAGCACGTGAGGCCGACCTGCGCATCAAGCTCCTGACAGCGCCCGGAGACTATGTGATTGCCGGCGTTCCCGTTGCGGTAATCCATCCACGGCCCGATGACGAGACGCTGCGTGCCCTTCGGAAGGGGTTCATCCTTGGCCGGGAGCGCACGACCCTGCAGGACCCCTCGTTCCCGCTGGACCAGTTGGTGGAAATGGCCGTGCGTGCGCTGTCGCCGGGGGTAAATGACCCGTTCACGGCCGCCCGATGCCTGGATCGGCTGACGTCCGGGCTTGTGCGCGCCGGCCGAAGAAGGCGCCCGTCGGCAGTCCGGCTCGACGCGGAGGGCGTACCTCGTGTCTGGGCACCGCTCCGGGACTTCCAGCACCTCCTCCATCGGGCTTGCGACGGGATCCGGCCACACACAGCCGGAAGCGCCCAGACCATTCAGGATTTGATGCGCATGCTGGCTACCCTCGCCGGTGAGGTTCGACGAGCCGAAGACGCCCAGGCCGTTCGGGAACAGGCTGCAGCGCTTGTTCGGGTCGGTCGGGATAGCCTGACGGAGCCGCGGGACCTGGAACGGTTGGAGGGCCTGTATGCGGGTGTCAGCCAGACGATGCGCATACCGGCTGAGGTCGACTAACCGGTCAGCCCCGGCTACTGCACGACGAACAGTTTCCGGGGCAGGTTTCCGCACCGCGCCACATAGACCCCCGCCGCCAATGCGACGCTGGACACCGGTCGCCCCTGCAGGTCGAACACTTCCAGGTGCTCCGGACAGGTAGATTGCGGAAGTCCCGCAGAAGGGTTGGGATAGACGGACCAGGCCGGTTGCCCGGGCGTGGCCTCGACGCCCGTCAGTCGCTCGGCGTGGTGCCAGGCCCCATCCTCGTCAAACAACGCCAGGTTCTCCCAACTGCTTCCGAAACCCGGTGCCGCAATCCACTCTGGAGCCCAGTAGATCCAACCGCGCCCGGACTGCAAGGCCACAGTCTCATCCAACGCGACCAGGAAATCGCGCTGCCCGGCCGGCGTCGCCGGATATCCGTCCGGCAGGGACGCCCCGCTTCCGACCAGGTTGTGGGTATTGTCGTACCAGGAGAACGTCCAGGGGTAGGCGGTCTCCAGCACGATGGCCGGCACACCATACCGGGAGGAAACGCGCTGCAGGGTATCCCGCAAGTCCTGCAGGCTGCCGTGCCACCATGGGTAATATGACAGACCCAGCATGTCCGGGGTGTATCCGGCCGCCGTGAGATTGTCCATAAACCACTGGGTGCCCGCGGCATCACCACCGCGGTCAATGTGCACAATCACCGGGACATCCGGCAGAACCTCCCGCACGGCACTGTGCGCATGCCGAAGCACCTCAGCCAGTCTTGCCCAGGACGCCGGTGTGTCGAACGATCCGCCGACCCTTGCCACGTCCCAGAGCATGCCACTGGTGATCTCGTTCCCAATCTGCACCGCCGCGGGCGACACGCCCGAGGCGCTCAGGTGTCGCAGTACCCGGTTCGTGTACGCCAGAACACTGTCGGCCATGGTCTCGACATCGAGCCCCGCCCACGCCGCCGGTGGGGTCTGCGTGCCCGGATCGGCCCAGGAGTCCGAGTAGTGGATGTCCAGCAGCCAGGATCCGCCCGCCCCGACGATGCGCTGCGCCAGGGCCGTTGTGTAGGCAAGCCCGTTCGTGCCGCCCGCCGGCGTGTGCCACAGCCGAAGCCGGAAGGTGTTGAATCCCTCGGACACCATCTGGGCGATGGGATCCACGCCGGACCCCATCGCAGAGAAGGATGCACCGCCCTCTTCAACGCGGGTCAGGAAGGAGACATCCGCGCCGACCACATGCTCGGGCAACTGCGCGGTGGCGGAAGTCGCCAGCACCAGCATGCCGACCGCCAGAAGTCCAAGCGACTTCCGGACACTACGCACGTTAGTCGGCCTTCCAGGCACTCATGCGCTCCAGCACAAACCCTGCGACCTTTTCTGCCGGCATGCGGGTCTGCTCCATGGAATCGCGCTCACGCACGGTAACGGTGCCGTCTGCCGTGGAGTCTCCGTCCACGGTGACGCAGAACGGCGTTCCGACTTCGTCCATGCGGCGATAGCGGCGTCCCACGGCGCCTTTCTCATCGTAGGAACAGAGGAAGTGCTGCTGCAGGTCCGCCTCGATCCGATGCGCCATTTCCGGCATGCCGTCCTTCCTGACGAGCGGAAAAATGGCCACCTTGATCGGTGCAACGGCCGGGTGAAACTTCATCACCGTGCGGGTCTCTTTCTCCAGCTGCTCCTCTCGATACGCCTCACAGAGGAGCATGAGAACCGTGCGGTCCAGACCCACCGACGTCTCGACGACGTACGGGATGTACTTCTCGTTGGTGTGCGGATCCCTGTAGTGCAGGTTCTTGCCTGAGTGCTCCTCGTGCCCCTTCAGATCGAAGTCGGTGCGGGAGTGGATGCCTTCCACCTCCTGCCATCCGATCGGGAACTCGTACTGCACGTCAAATGCCGCATCTGCGTAGTGCGCCAGTTTCTCGTGTTCGTGCCAGCGCAGCTTGTCGGCACGAATGCCGTTGTCCAGGTGCCACTGCATACGACGTTCGCGCCACAGCTCAAACGCCTCCTTCTGCTCGCCCGGCTTTACGAAGTACTGCATCTCCATCTGCTCGAACTCGCGCATACGGAAGATGAACTGGCGGGCCACAATCTCATTGCGGAAGGCCTTGCCGATCTGCGCGATGCCGAACGGCACCTGCATACGTGCCGACTCGCGCACATTGTGGAAGTTGACGAAAATGCCCTGCGCCGTCTCCGGCCGCAGATACACCTTGTCGCTGTCGCCGGCCAGCGCCCCGAGCCGCGTCTCGAACATCAGGTTGAACTGACGCACGTCCGTCCAGTCGGCGACGCCGGAGTCCGGAGACTTGATCTCCTCGGCAATAATGATGTCGTACAGGGCCTTGGCGGCGTCATCCGCATGAAGCGCAGCCACCAGGTCTTCATAGACGCGCCCGGCTTCGGAGTCCTTGCCTTTTTTTCGCAGCCGCTCGATGTGATTCTCGATCAACTGGTCCGCGCGATACCGATTCTTGGACGTCCTGTCGTCGATCATCGGATCATTGAACGCGTCCACATGACCGGACGCTTTCCACACGGTCGGGTGCATCAGGATGGCGGCGTCCAGTCCCGCAACGTTGTCGTTCCGATAGACCATCGCGTTCCACCAACGCTGCGTCACGTTTCGCTTCAGCTCGACGCCGAGCGGCCCGTAGTCATAGGTAGCCGCGAGGCCGCCGTACACCTCGGAAGACTGGAAAATGAAGCCCTTCCGCTTGGACAGCGAAACGATTTTGTCGAGGACGTCGGCCATGTAGACTACTGCGCGTGGCAGCGATGCGGTTGCTGGATCGAGCGGCGGAAAATAGCCTCTCTGGCCCCGCATTCCGTTGAAATGCGGGTGGAAACGGGCGATGGGCAAGGTGCCTCGGCCTTATGCGACCGGCGCCTCCTCCCAGGCATGGCGCTATACCAGTCCCCTCCGCGCGAACGAAGTGAACGTGTCCCCCGCCACAATCACGTGATCCCGAACCGGAATGCCCACAATCGCTCCCGCATCCACCAGCTGGCGCGTCACCGCCACATCCTCCGCACTCGGCTCCGGGTTGCCCGATGGATGATTGTGCACGCAGATCACGGAAGCCGCCGACTGCAGGATGGCCTGCCTGAACACGGAGCGCGGCTCAACAATGGAGGCGGCCAGTCCACCACGGCTCACGAGGTACTCTCCGATGACGCGGGAGGCCATGTTGAGCAGCACGACCGAGAATTCCTCCTGGGTAAGGTCTCTGAGGCGGGGTGCCTTCAGGCGTGCGATGTCTTCCGGGCCGCGGATCACGGGCCGTTCGGCGAGCGGCTCCACCGCCACCCGGCGGCCGATCTCGAAGGCGGCACCCAATCGACCGGCAATCGCCGGTCCTATTCCGCGCACCTGCATCCACTCCCGGGGATCTGCGCCGGACACGCGGCGCAGCGAACCGAAACGCCGAAGCAACCGTCGCCCCACTTCGATGGCCGCCTGGCTCGCTGTTCCGGAGCCGATCTGCAGGGCGAGCAGCTCGGCATCGGACAGGTGTCGCGCACCGGATTCGAGCAGCCGCTCGCGTGGCAGGTCTTTGATGGCCGACGGGGTCATACCCCTTAGAGCCGGCTCGCGCGCAGTCTGTAACGCCCCGCTGTACGGCAGCAGTGGATGCCTCAGTCCATCTCGGCCGGAATCAGCTGATCCAGCAGGTCGTCGTTCGTGCGACTGCCCTGAATGTGTCGCAACAGGGCCTGCATGGCATCGATGGGCCCGCGGCTGTTCAGCACACGGAAGAGCCTGCGGTGCTGCTCAATCTTGTCCTTCGGAATGAGGAGCTCCTCATTCCGGGTGCCCGTCTTGCGCAGGTTGATGGCCGGATAGATGCGTTTGTTCGCCATCTCCCGGTCCAGCACGATCTCCGCGTTGCCAGTGCCCTTGAACTCCTGGAAGATCACTTCATCCATACGAGAGCCGGTGTCGATGAGCGCCGTCGCCACGATGGTAAGGGATCCACCACCCTCGATGTTGCGCGCTGCGCCGAAGATCTTGCGTGGGATCTTGAGCGAGTTGGCATCCAGACCACCCGAAAGCGTGCGACCGCTACCGCCCATGAACATGTTGAACGTGCGGCCCAGGCGGGTCAGCGAATCCAGCAGAATGACCACATCGCGCTTCATCTCGACCAGCCGCTTGGCGTAGGCCAGCGCCAGTGTGGCGACACGCACGTGGTTGTCCTCCTCCCGGTCGTTGGAGGATGCAAAGACGGTCGCCTTCGTGGTGCGCTTGATGTCCGTCACCTCTTCCGGTCGCTCGTCTACAAGCAGGGCCACAAGCTCCACCTCCGGATGGTTCTCCGTGATCGCCGCAGCCATTTCCTTGAGGATGTAGGTCTTGCCTGCCCTCGGGGGCGCCACAATCAAGGCGCGCTGGCCCTTGCCGAGCGGTGCGGACAGGTCGACCACGCGCATGGTAAAGTTGCGCGGACTGGTCACCAGGTTCAGTTTTTCATCCGGGAAGACGGTCTGCCCGGACTCGAACCGCTTGAACTTGGTCCAGGTCTCGAGAGGCACGCCCATGACGGTGTCAATGCGGGACACCTGCATGTCGCCTTTCCGGCCCGGCCGGAGATCACCGGTCATCAGGAGGCCGTCTCGAAGCCGCCACTTCTTGATGATCTGGGGTGCGACAAAGGGATCGGAGTCCCCCTTGGGCATATCCGATCGGAATTCGCGGATAAAGCCGAATTTCTTGTCCCCGATCAGTTCGAGGATCCCGTCGAATCGTTTTTCCGACATCTGTATCGGTTTTTGGCCAGTCCCACGCACCACATCGGCACGGAAGGCCTGCACGGGGTTGACCAGTTAGGGGTCGACTGTCATCGACATACCGGATTGCGGCTTCGTCATTCACGCAGGAATGGACAAAACGCTATCTTCCGCCTCGATCCAGGATCTGTCCGATGCCCGGCTGCAATCCCGACAACCTGTGTTCAGCCTGCGGGTAGCGAGGGGGTAGAAAGCGGACCCCACCGGGGGTCCTTGCCGCATCTCCACTGGTACGGCATTCAAGATAGACGGTTTCTAAACACACCACAATGCCCGCCTTGCGGGACACGCCTTTGCAGCAGGATCCGGCCGAGAGCCCGCTACATGTCATGAGTTCAGGCCCTTCCGGGGGGCCGCCCGTGCTGATCCTGCACGGCTGGGGTAGTTCGGCGGCTGTGATGCAGGGCTTTGCACAATCGCTGGAAGACCGGTACCGCGTGCTTAATGTGGATCTGCCGGGGCATGGTCTCGCGGCCGCTCCCCCGGAATCGATGGACATGGAGGCGCACGCCGAGGCGGTCGCCGGGCACCTCGTCGGGCCAGCGCACGTAATCGGTCACTCGAACGGAGGCCGCATCGCCCTGTACATGGCCGGTTCGGACCGCTACGCCCACCTCATCCGGTCACTCACACTGATCTCCCCTTCCGGTGTGCGTCGTCCCCGAACGGCGGCCTACCACGTGCGGCGCACGGTAGCCACCGTGCTCAAGGCGCCCTTCCGGCCGCTGCCAACCTTCCTGCGCGAGCCCGGTCTGGACTGGCTGCGGCACTCGCTGGTCTGGCGACTTCTGGGTTCGTCCGACTACCGCAAACTGGAAGGACCCATGCGGGAGACCTTCGTGCAACTGGTCAACACGTACGTCGAGGAGCGCCTGGACCGCATCGCCGCGCCCACCCTGCTCTTCTGGGGCGATGCAGACCAGGCCATCCTGAAAGCCCAGATTGATGTGCTCATGGCAGGTATCCCGGAGATCGGTCTGGTCACACTTGAGGGAGCCGGCCACTACGGCTTCCTGGACCAGCCGGCCACTGTCTATGCAGGCACCCGTCACTTTCTGGATCAGCTGGAGGAGACGGCATGATCCTACCCCTCGCACTGCTTGCGTCGGGCTTTGCCCTGTGGCGGATTGGCAGAAGGCTCCAGTTCTTTCTGCACATTCACCAGTTGGAGGGTTACAAGCGCTCTGGATTCCTGCGCTGGGTCGGAGCGCGCCCGTTCGACGCCTGGCTGCGTCTCTCCCACCTTCTGGGCGCCGTGCTGCTGGCCGTGCACTGGCTCGGTGGACTGCCTGTCTGGGCGCTCCTTCTACTGTGGGCTGCCTGCTTTGCGTCCAGCCGGCGGTACCGCAGAGACCGGCCCAAGAAGCCGCTGGCCATGACGCCCCGCATGACGCGAGAGGCAGTAACAGCCGGACTCCTGGCCCTGTTGCTGCCCGCGGTTACCCTGTCCCTCCTACAAACCGGTTTTTGGTCGGCCTGGCTGACCGGATTGCTGGCGGCAGATCTGCTGGCACCAGGTCTGGTGCTCGGCGGCGCGACACTGATGGCCCCCGTCGAGGCGTACATCCGGGAGGGCTTCAAGCGACAGGCCCGCCGCAAGCTCGCCTCCCGACCCGATCTGCGCATCGTCGCGATCACAGGCTCCTACGGCAAAACCAGCGTCAAATTTGCGGTCGCGGAAGTGTTGGCCCAGCGCTATCAGGTGCTGGCCACGCCTGGATCCTTCAACACGCCCATGGGCATCTGCAAGGTCATCAACAACGACCTGAAGCCTCACCACCAGGTATTGGTGCTGGAGATGGGCATTCGGCATCCGGGCGACATCGCCGAGCTCTGTGCCATTGCCAGACCCCACGTCGCCGTGATCACCGGTATCGGCATCGCCCATCTGGAGACCATGGGCAGCCAGGACGCCATCGCCCGCGAGAAGGGGTCGCTGCTCGATTTCCTGCTTCCGGGTGGTTCGGCTGTGCTCAATGCCGACGACCCGTACTACGAAGCGTTTGCCTCCAAGACTCGGCATCTGGCGGTATCCACGGGAGGAACGTCCGCCGATCTTGTGGCCTCGGAGGTGGACTACGGGGCTGAGGGCACCCGATTCACCGTGCGCGCGGACGATGAGGTCGTACCCGTCACCATGCGCCTGCTGGGCCGGCACAACGTGGGCAATGCGCTGCTGGCCCTCGCCGTCGGCAGGCAGATGGGCATACGGCTGCGCGCAGGAGCGCGAGCATTGTCTCGCCAGGACCCAGTGCCGCACCGGCTCGCCCTGCGCGAAGAAGGCGGCTTGCTGGTGCTGGACGATGCGTTCAACAGCAACCCGGTGGGGGCTCGCAATGCGGTGGAGGTGCTTGGGGCCTTCGCCCCGCGTACCCGATTCGTCATCACGCCGGGCATGGTCGAACTGGGTGACCGGGAATACGAAGAAAACCGGGCCTTCGGGGCCGCGATGCACGGGCACGTAGATCACGCAATCCTGGTAGGCCCCGCGCGGACCGTAGCGATTTCTGAGGGACTGCGGGACGCTGGCATGCCGGCCGAGCGCATTCATGTGGTCGGCACGTTGTTCGAGGCACGCGAACTTCTGGCTTCCCTTGCGTCCTCCGGAGATGTGGTTCTGTATGAGAACGACCTCCCGGACCAGTACACGGAGGCCTGATGCTGCCAGGCCTCGAACTGCTTCCCCTGGACGGGCCGCTCCCTGAATGTGCAGACGATGCCCTCGAGCGCGCCGTGCGCGACGCCGGCTACGGCGTGGTGGCCGGTGTGGACGAAGTGGGCCGTGGTTGCCTGGCGGGCCCGGTGGTGGCGGCGGCGGCGATCCTGCCGGCCGGCTTCGTTCTGGAGGGCCTGACCGACTCGAAGAAGATGTCCCTGGAGGCCCGAACAGCGGCCGATGCGGCCCTGCGGCAACAGGCAGCCGTGAGCGTCGGCATCTGCACGGTCAAGGAGATCGACCGGTGGAATATCCTCCGGGCCTCGCTGCAGGCCATGCAGCGTGCGCTGCAGGGGCTGGGCACGCAACCTGACTTTCTGTTGGTAGACGGCAACCAGACGCTTCCGGGGATGTCCTGTCCGCAACAGACGGTGATCAAGGGCGATGCCCGCTGCGTCTCCATTGCCGCCGCGTCCGTGGTGGCCAAGGTGGCCCGTGACCGCATGATGGCCGAGTTGGCTGCCGAGTACCCGGAATATGGCTGGGAGCGCAATGTCGGCTATGGCAGCGGCGAACACCTGGATGCCCTGAGACGGCTTGGGCCTACGCCGCACCATCGGCGCAGCTTTCGCCTGGGAATCGAGGACCAGTCCCAGACCTCCCTGTTTTGAAGCCGCAGGTCTCGGTCATCATCGTGTCGTGGAATGCGCGGCACCTGCTGGAGCGGTGCCTGCCGAGCGTGGTGGCGACCGCCTACGAGAACGTGGAAGTCGTTCTCGCCGACAACGGATCCACCGACGACTCAGTCACCTGGGTCCGGCAGCACCATCCGTCCGTGCGTGTCATCGAGCACGGCAGCAACCTGGGATTCTGTGCGGGCAATAACCGCGCGATTGAGCAGACCGACAGCCCCTACGTGGTGCTGCTGAACAACGACGTGGAGGTCGAACCCGATTGGCTGGATCACCTGATCGATGAGGCAGAAGCCCAGCCGAAGGTGGCTGCACTGCAGCCCAAGGTGCTCCAGTTTGACGAACGTCACCTGTTCGAGTATGCGGGTGCCGCCGGCGGTCATTTGGACCGCTTCGCGTATCCGTTTGCCCGAGGCCGCATCTTCTTCGATCTGGAGGAAGACCTGGGGCAGTATGACGAACCTGCCGATGTCTTCTGGGCCACCGGTGCAGCCATGCTCCTGCGCCGAAGCGCACTGGACACCGTCGGCCTGCTGGATGAGGCGTTTGAGTTCCACATGGAGGAAATCGACCTCTGCTGGCGGCTGCAGAGAGCAGGATTTCGGGTCCGTGCCGTGCCGGCCTCGAAGGTCTACCACATGGGCGGCAGCAGCCTCGCGCAAGGATCGCCCCGCAAGACCCGCTACAACTTCCGCAACAGCCTGCTGATGCTCTACAAGAACCTGCCTCCGGCGGAATTCAGACGGGCGTTTGCAGGCAGACTGGTGTTGGACTCACTGGCCGTGATCCGTTTTCTGCTGCGTGGAGAATGGCGTTCGGCGACTGCGGTGATCTCCGCTTTCGCCCAGGCTCACCGGATGAAATCATTCTACGAACCGGCGCCCCCGGGCCAGGCCCGGCCCTCATTCCACGGCAGCATCGCGTGGCACTACTACGCCAGGCGCAGGATCAGCTTCAGTCAGCTGCCGCCGGAGCGACTTCAGGTTTCTCGGTAAGGGTACTGCCGACGGCCACGAGAATGATCACCATGCCGACGACGGCCAGGGGTCCGGGCAATTCGTCAAACAGCAGCAATCCCAGCGCGGCAGCGCCAATCGGTTCGAGCAGACTCACAAGCCCCAGGAACGCGGCGGGGTAGAACTTCACGGCGTAATTGAACGAGCCGTGCCCGAGAATCTGTGGAAATACGGCCATGGCCACGCACAGCAGGTAGACGAGCATCGGGTAGCCGCCCAGCGGCGTGCCGCTGCCGACTGCGAAAGCCAGAGTCGTGAGCCCGGCGACCACGTACAACGGGAAGACGTAGGGCAACCAATCGACCCGCCGACGAACCACCCGTCCAATCAGCAGGTAAAGCGCCCACACCACGGCTGCACCCAGGGCCAGCGCATTTCCGAGCAGCGGGTTGCCGTCAATCGGTGGGTTGGACTTGCCGCCGGCCAGCCCCAGCAATACGCTCCCCGCCACGGCGGCGAAGATCGCCAGCGTGGTGCGCCGACTGATTCGTTCGCCGAGGAGCAGGAAACCGAACAGGGCCATGAAGATCGGGCCAGTGGCGACCAGGACCGCAGCGGAAGCGACGCTCGTGTAGTAGATCGAACTGATCCACATCACAAAGTGGATGCCCAGCAGAAACCCTGCTCCGAGGATCAGCCATACATCCCTCCTGCCCAGGTTGCGCCACACCTTCATGGTGGCGGGGATGCCCACAGGCGCCAACAGCAGGATCGCGAAAGACGTGCGCAGAGCCGCTACGGCCATACCCGGTGCTGCCGAAGCATACCGCACCAGAATTGCGCTGCCGGCAAAACAGAGCACCCCTGCCATCACCAGGGGCAGCACCCAAACCGGTTTGGCTTCGCCGTCCGGCGCGCCGACTGTCATCGCAGCCGGTCTACCGACTTGAGCAGCTTGATGTCGGATTCCACGCCGCGTCGCCCCTGGCGGAACAGCACAAAGCCGACCAGCGGGAGTGCCACAAAAACCCAGTCTGTGGTCGTGAGCGCCGCCATGTCGGCTGCCTGCGAATGCTGCCACAGACCAAATGCCGCCGCTCCAAGCGCCAGCAGCACCACATACTGCGCCCCCAGAGCGACCTTGCGCTGGGTATCACGGTTCTGATAGAGGAAAATGGCTGCCACTCCGAGCAGCCCCGCGAGACTGAAGCCTGCCAACGCAGCCGTGGCCACCCACTCCGCCGAACCAGGCGCGGTAGAGTGCATCCAGGCGCCGTAGGCGCAGGCCACGGCTCCCAGCAGAAGCCAGACTGTCTGTATACGCTGAATCATCGTCAGGCGTGTGTGGCTACGCGGTCGGCCAGCCGATCCGCAAATTCTGTGGTTGAAGCGGAGCCGCCGAGGTCACCGGTCAGGTGCTTGCCTTCGGTGTAGTGATCGATCAGGCCGGCGTGCAGGGCATCCGCTGCGGCGAACTCTTCCAGGTGCCGAAGCATCATTTCCGCGGACCGGATCAGCGCGGTCGGGTTCGCCTTGTTCTGCCCGGCAATGTCAGGCGCCGATCCATGCACCGCCTCGAACACGGCGTACTCGTCGCCAATGTTTGCGCCGGCGATAACACCCAGCCCGCCGACCAGGCCGGCCGCCAGGTCGCTCAGGATGTCTCCGAACAGGTTAGTGGTGACAATGCAGTCGTACTTGTGCGGTCGCACGACGAGCTGCATGCACATGTTGTCTACAATGCGATCGTTGAACTCCACAGACGGGTACGCGGGAGCCACCTCTCGCGCCACCCGCAGAAACATGCCGGAAGTCAGCTTGAGGATGTTTGCCTTGTGCACCACCGTCACCTGCCGGCGCCCCTGCCGCTTGGCATAGTCGAACGCGAACCGGACAATGCGCTCGGACCCGGCCTTGGAGATGCGGGCGATGGAATCGGCGATGTCGTGACGCTCGTCGTAGGACTCCAACCCGGAATAAAGCCCCTCGGTGTTCTCCCGGAAGATCACCATGTCCACGTCCTTGAACGGCGTATCCAGGCCGGGAAGTGACTTGGCAGGCCGCACGTTCGCGTACAGGTCCAGCTTCTGACGCAACTGCACGTTCACGCTCTTGAAGCCCTTGCCTACGGGCGTCGTGACCGGTCCTTTGAGGGCAACCTGGTTGGTGCGGATGGACTCCAGCACCGTTTCTGGAAGTGGAACCCCGTGGCTGTCCATGGCCGCGACACCCACCTGGTCCTGTACGTCCCAATTGAATGAGCAGCCGGTGGCTTCCAGAACCTTGACGGTGGCTTCGGTGACTTCCGGGCCGATGCCGTCGCCGGGGATGAGCGTGATATGATGCGCCATAAACGTGAGTAGCCGGGATTGAACCGAAAGCTATAACAAGAAAAGGCCCCGCCGGAGCGGAGCCTTTTCAATTCTGAACCAAAGTTTTTCAGCGGGGCGAACCCCGCCCGGTCAGGACACCTGACGTTTGGTCGAGTAGTTGATGCGCAGCGTGCCCGCCTCGCGCAGCTCCTGCTGCACGTCAAGCACCGAGCCCATTTCGGCTTCCTGGTCCACACGCAGCGACACAATCAATCGCGGCTGCTCGACGAGCTTCCGGTACATGATGGTGCGCACGTTGGTCAGTTCATCGATGAGGGCATCGTCAATCTGCACGGCCGTATCACCAACCCGGTTCGCTTCCAGCTTGCGGGGACCGATCCAGACGTACGACACGAGCCGTTTCTGGTCGATTTTGGTGATGGCTTCAGCCTGCGGAAGCAGCGTACGAACCTGAACCGTCTGCTCGCGGAGCACCGTACTGACCATAAAGAAGATCAGCAGCATGAAGATGATGTCCGGGAGCGAAGCGGTAGGGATATCCTGCTTCGTCGTGTTCTTTTTCTTGAAGTGACCCGACATAGGTAGCGCTGGTCAAAAGGTGAGGATTAGGCCGCGTCCGGCTCGGCGATGGAGATGGCGGGCTTGATCTTCTCCCGTATCTCGTTCTCCGCTCCGTTCTGTTCGATGGCTTCGACGTAGGTCGCGTAGTCGGCATAACCCAACTGACGCGCCTCCGAATCCCACATCTCGAAATAGGCCATCCAGACCTCGTCCAGCACCTCTACGTAGTTCTCGTAGGGTGTCTGTCGGGCGGTCTTGATCGACACGAGCGCCTTGCCCGGGGCTTCCGAGTAGGCCAGATCCGCCCCGTTGTTCAGGACGTGCTTCTTGACCTCGGCCCGCACCAGGTCAGCGGCGGACGGCTGATCCTCCATGAGGACCATGCCGGTCTCGTTGACCAGGATCTTGAGCACGTTGCGCTCCTTGATCGGCGGCGGCTCCACATCTTCCTCCAGCTTCGGCGGCAGCACCATGCCGATGCCGGTGTCGACATCGATGGTGGTGGTCACCAGGAAGAAGATGAGCAGCAGGAAGGCGATGTCCGCCATCGATGATGTCGGGATTTCCGCCTCTGTCCGCTTCTTTTTCTTTAGCAGTGCCATGATTGTGGTTTCGTTTTAGGGTTGTCGGGTGATTCGGCGATGCGAATCAGCCAAACAGACCCTTGACACCCGAGAGCAGCAGGGCCGCCGTGGTGAGCACGAGCGAGATGAGGAACGTGTACACGCCCGCAACCGCCCAGTCACCCAGCGCAAATCCGAGCACGACCAGCAGGACCATCGGGATGCCCGACAGCACGATCGTGGAAGGATTCACCTTGCCGTGGCTCAGGTTTCTGATACCAAACAGCACGATAGCCACCATGCCAAGCCCGACAAGCGCGAGCACGAGGTAGATGGCGTAGGGTACCATGGTTTCCATGAGAGACCTCCTAGATCAACAGTTGCAGGGTCAGGCGTTCTCCGATACCGGGCGGCCGGCCTGCAGGAGCACCAGCGAATCGATCAGCTCGATCGAGGCCTCCTCCATGTCGATGACGATGCGGTCAATCTTGGAAACGACGTAGTTGTAGAAGAACTGCAGGATGATGGCCGTGATGAGACCGAACACCGTCGTGAGCAGGGCAACCTTGATACCACCGGCCACGAGGGACGGGGAAATGTCACCGGCGGACTCGATGGCGTCGAAGGCCTCGACCATTCCAACAACCGTTCCGAGGAAGCCGAACATCGGAGCCAGGGAGATGAACAGCGACAGCCACACGAGCCCTCGCTCGAGGAAGCTCATCTCAATGGAACCATAGGAAACGACGGCTTTCTCTACGGCTTCGATTCCCTCGTCATGGCGAAGGAGACCAGCCTGGAAAACGGAAGCAACAGGGCCGCGCGTATTGGCGCAGATCTCTTCTGCTGCGGAGACGCCACCTTCTTCGAGGGCCCCCTTGACGTTCACGATGAACTTGCGCGTGTTGATGTCCGCGCGGTTGAGCGTGATGATGCGCTCAAAGGCGATCGCGAGTCCGATGATCAGCGAAATGAGAACCGGCCACATGTACTCGCCGCCCTCATTGAACCGCTGAACAAGTGCATTGACGAAACTGTCGTCGGCAGCCACTTCCTGCGGCAGCATGAGGAGCAGACTAAGAAGATTCATGGACGCTATTTCCTCCTGGAGCGTTGTTTGTTTTGCGTTCCGACGGCCAGCGGGCACGATGCCCGGCGACCGCTCGCCCGGCCAGATCCGGCCTCAGTTAAGGATCGGCTTTGTCGCGTTTGGTGGGTTTGAAAAGCCGATTCAAAATGATATTCAACGTTTCCGGCATTGTCAATCAAGGTTTCCGTCTCGGAGCAGACCTCACCGGTTATGCAAAAGACACGGCGCACACTGTGAAGTTGCCCCGCCCGGGGGACCCAAAAAACCCGCCCTCCTGCGGCGGCGGACAGCCCCTATGTTGGGCACACTCGCTCCCTCGCACCAGGACCCCATCGCCCGTATGTGCAGTCGAACAGACTCCCTGCTCGCCCCTCTTCTCGTTGCACTGGTTGCCGTTGCCCTGTCCGCCTCCGGCGTGCGCGCCACGGATATTCGTGTTGAGCATGTAGAGAGCGTGCGCAACCCGCTCGACGCCCGTAGTCCCTTTGTCGCTGTGACGGTGAGTTGGGACAACGCCTGGTTCAACGAACGCAACCATGACGCAGCCTGGCTTTTCTTCAAGGTGCTGCGTCCGTCCGGCTACCAACACCTGTACTTGATCCCCGAATCCGGCGTACTGCTTGCCAAAGGAGAGGTCGCCATGCCGGATGCGGACGTGCTTGTGGCGGACGACGGGACCGGGGCATTCGTCCGACCTGCCTCGACGTGGCGGGGTCGCCTGCAGTATCGCGTGCTTCTTCGGCAGGACGCCGAGCGCACACCGCTGAATGCGGGCACCGAGATTGCGGCCTACGCCGTGGAGATGGTGTACATCCCGGAGGGTCCCGTAGAGCTTGGGGACCCCGACCCTCGAGCGCTGGACTACGGGGCCTTCTTCCGCTCGGATGCAAGCGGCCGGCCGGCGGGCACTTTTCGCATCACGGCTGCCGACCAGGAAATTCCGGTCGGTCCGGACGCGGGCAGCCTGTACTACCAGGTGCGCCGGGACATTTACCAGGGGGACCAGTCAGGCCCCATCCCAGGCACGTTTCCAAACGGGTTCGCAGGGTTCTACCTCATGAAATACGAGGTATCCCAGGGGGAATATGCCGCCTTCCTCAGCAGCCTCGCGGGCTGGCCCGGGGCGGGCCACCGGGCGAACGTCGGGGATCCACTCTACCGTGAGCGCGGAGGCAGTATTCGCATGACGCAGGGTCGCTTCGTGGCCGACCATCCGGACCGGCGCAATGTGTTCTGGCACTGGGACGACATGATGGCATTCACCGACTGGGCGGGCCTGCGCCCCTACACGGAGTTTGAGTTCACCAAGGCAGCGCGCGGACCGCTCGAACCACAGCCCCTGGAGTACCCCTGGAATTCAGCGGACTTCGATGTCATGCAGCGGCGCATTCACCCGGAATCGCAGGACGCCGTCATGCTTAATGGCCTGGACGAGAGCGACATGACGGAGGCCAACCGGGCCCAGTTCGGGGCCAGCTACTACTGGGTGATGGACCTCGCGGGCAGCATGTGGGAGAAGGTCGTCACGGCCGGCGACGAAGTCGGTCGGGCATTTACGGGCAATCATGGCGACGGCACCGTCGATTCCTACGGAGACGCCGATGTGGCGGGATGGCCGTCAGGGTACAAAGCGTCCAAGGGCTATGGGTACCGGGGCGGCGGCTACTACGGTCGCGCCGTCAGTCAGTCCGACTTCAATCCGTTCAGCCCGATTGCGCTCCGCACGTATGGAGCCTGGAGTGGCGGCCCCAGGAACGCGGCCTACGGATTCCGGGCCGCTCGCACGGCCCCTCGCTAGGTCTCAGAGCGACCAGGAGCTAGCGCGTGGCGTAGGACTGCGCCAGATCCTCAGCGTGGTGCCACATCTCGCGAGCCTGGCGCAGGGTGCCGTCCACTGGGTGGAATGCGGGATACCACGCCGACTGGTCGTACAGTCGGCGGGCAATGCGGCCTTTCATCAGTGCCTTCAGAGCGGCCTCGTTGATCTCCTGCCGATCGAACGCCTCGCCATCCTCGTTGAGCACACCATTTTCCTCGGCAAACCGGTAGAGGTCCTCGAGGTCCTTGTCGCTGAGATCGAAGCCCGCATTGAAGGCCCACTGATCCTCGAAGCGGTTGCTGATGGCCTGACCGTTCTGGTCCAGCCAGCTGCGGACGAACTGGCGCTCCAGGCCGCCTCGCAACAGGCCGCGCGTGAAGTAGTCGAGCGTGTCGGCATGCACGATGAAGTCCGGCAGGATGCCGCCACCCGCGATCACCGTACGACCGGCCGTGGTCCTGAACTTCAGGGAGTCCGGCACCTCCGCGAGCAGATCCTCGAGCGCGAGTGCTCCGTCGCTGCGCTGGCGTTCCCGTTTCTCTTCCAGATAGGCGCTGCGATCTCCGTCGGCGTAGGCCGTCTGAATCAGGCGACCGCTGGGGGTGTAGTACCGGGCGACCGTCACGCGCATGGCGCTGCCGTCGTTGAGCATGAACTGGTTCTGAACCAGCCCCTTGCCGAACGTGCGGCGCCCGACTACCAGGCCACGGTCGTGGTCCTGCAGCGCACCGGCAACGATTTCACTGGCAGAGGCGGAATTCGCATCAACCAGCACCATGACGGGGCCCTCTTCCCACAATCCACCGTCGGTCGAGCTGTACGACTCGTTGGTGTCTCTCGTGCGTCCGCGCTGTGAGACAATCAGTTGGCCATCGGCCAGCATTTCGTCCGCCACCCGCACGGCCATGCTCATGTAGCCGCCGCCGTTGCCTCTCAAGTCGAGCACAAGGCGTTCCATGCCCTGCTCCTTGAGCTGGCCGAGGGCACGCCGGAATTCGGAGTGGGTGGTTCGGGCGAAGCGATTCAGTTTTACGTACCCGGTGCCCTCTTCGATCATGTAGGCGATGTCGACCGTCACGATCGGAACGCGGTCGCGGGTAATCTGCACATCGAAGGTGTCCTCTTCCCCTGGGCGCATGATGGTCACCGTCACATCCGACCCGCGCGGCCCCTTCAGGTGTGCCCGGACCTGTTCGTCGTTGAATCCGATGGACGATTTCCCGTCCACGGCCACGATGCGGTCGCTGGTGAACAGACCCGCTTCTTCGCTGGGACCGCCCGGAATGACCGACACCACGGCAATTGTGTCCTGACCGGACTCGCCTCGGATCAGGTCGTAGGAGATGCCGATACCCTCAAAGGATGCGTCGAATTGCTCCGTTTCCCGGCGCATGCGCTCGGCATCGAAATACATCGAGTGCGGGTCCAGGGCCTCCAGCATGCCGTAGATGGCGTCTTCGGCCATTTCCTCGTGGTCCACATCCTCCACGTAGCGCTGGGCGATGAGCACGAAAGCGTCCTCCACCTTGCGCAACGATTTCGAGATGTCGCTGTCAAGCAGGACGCCCCCCAACTGAACGCCGGCCAGGACCCCGGCTACCAGAATCAGTACCCCTGCGGAAACGAGCTTGCGAGTGGACATCAGGTCGAACGGTGTATTTGTGAGGGAACGGTTAATTGAGCACACCGGATCCCCGGCAAGGAGCGTGCCGCCCCCATGCCGACGATTACCTTTCCGCCGGCGATGCGATCCGTCCTGCTGACCATATTTTGGATTCTTGCTTCGCTGGTTGTCATGGCGGCTGCGGCGTGGCATCTGGCATTCAGACAGGGTGTGACCCCCCCTGCCGGCGTGCAAGCACCGACCTCCGCGCCGTGGACCATCCAGTGGCACGAAGGCGGTGACGCTGTCCTGAACGTGGCCTCCGGGGAAGACGTGGAAACTGCCCTGGGTGTTGCGCACGGACTCGGCCACCCGTGGATCATGGCCCTTTATCGGCAGGCAGCGCTGGGTCGGCTGTCGGAATGGTTCGGCCCGGAGACCATACCGTTTGACACGCACGTACGCACGCTCGGCGTCGCTCCGCCTGAGCACACACCCATTCCTGCGGCCCTGGATCGGTACGCGGCCGGCGTGAGGGCCGCCCAGGCCGGCGGTGAATGGTCGCTCCTTCCCGTGCCGACAGAACTGGGCCTGAATCCCGAGCCCTGGCACGCGCGGCACTCCATAGCCGTCGAGCGACTTGTGACCTGGTTGTCGACCACCGTCGGTCCGGAAGCACATCCGCTGGCCGTCGCACTCGATCAGGAGCGCCACGCTCTGGCGGAGTTTCTCGGCCTGCATGCGCTGAACCAGGCGGCCCTGTGGGTGACCGAACAGCACGGTCTTTTTGCCAGACTCACCCTGGGGAATTCCGGCGCTCCCGCACTCGCCACCTATCGCATCGTGCAAGGAGGCCGACAGCTGTATGCCGGAGCCACCATACCAGGACTGCCCTACCGCTTCTGCGGCAGCTCCGGGGCGGCAGCCTGGTGTAAACCGTTCAGCTCCTCGGCGCGAGTGGAGACGGATTCGACGGCGACCACCACCTCCTACTTCGCGGTCCAGGTGGCCGACGGTTCACAGGTCGCAGGAAGCCGCACCACCACGGACAACGGAATCTCATTCGACGAGGAGGTCCTGCGATGGCCGGGTTTGCGCGTACACACGGACGCCGAACAGTGGCTGTCCCTGCCAGACGCCAACGGGTTCGCGCTCGCCACCGGACTGGGACTGGCAGTGTCGCAGGGCACGGTATCGTTGTTGGGCGACACGCCTCTGGTGCGAAGTGGCTCGGTGGTTCTGCAAACGATGGGTCCCGAGGCCAATCTTCTGGCCGCGCGCATTGATGCCGTGGACGACACGCTGCGGTGGGCACCGGGCCTGTTCCTGGACACCGGAAGCGTGCTGACGGATTCTGTGGCCCTCTCCGTTGAGGACGAGGCTGTCGACTCCTATCTGCGAAACTGGGACGGACGCTTCGAAGGCTCGTCCATTGCCGCCTCGGTGTACGATCTCGCGACCATGTTCGGGCCGGACGCGGCACTCGACTCACTCCGGGCATGGTTCGGCACCGACACCAGAACCTGGCGCTGGGAACTGGATCCGGCCCTGCAGCTGCGCTATCCCGGCGCGCAGCCCGCCGGACTGTCCGGCCGCTATGGACCGGTCCAGTGGCTGCGCTCCGGGCATCCGTCCTCGCCGTCTTTTGCGCCCAGCCGAGCCTGGTCGCAGGACATGTCAGCGTATCGACCGGCCGCTGCATGGGAAAGCTGGCTGGGCAGCAGAGATGGCGCACTGGCCTATCGCCGGCCCTATGTCCCGTACGAGCGGTTCCTTGGGCGCTACCGAGTCGCGCCGGTTCGTGCCGACCTGCTCGAATTCAGTGAGGCACCCGGACCCACCACGCGGGTGAGCCCGGGTCCCCGGAATTGACCGTGCGGTCTGCGGCCGACCCCGAGGCCGGCCACCCGACTTGATCAGGCGTTCGCCGCCTCAGTATGAGGGCCGGCGTTGATAATGGCGTCGCTGGAGCCTTCCTCGAACTGCTTGAAGTTCTTCACGAACAGACCAGCCAGCTTGCGCGCCGTGGTGTCATATGCCGCCTTGTCCGACCAAGCGTTACGCGGGGTGAGGATTTCGGTCGGCACGCCCGGGACTTCGGTCGGCACGCCAACGCCGAACACGGGATCAGCCACGGTGGGCATATCGTCCAGCTTGCCCTCGTGGATGGCGTCGATGATCGCACGGGTATGCGGCAGACTCATGCGTTTGCCCACGCCGTAGGCGCCGCCGGTGAGTCCGGTATTGATGAGCCACGCCTTGGCGTCGTGCTTCTCCATCTTCTGTGCGAGCAGCTCCGCATACCGGCTGGGGTGCATGATCAGGAAGGCCGCCCCGAAACCGGCCGAGAACGTCGCCTGAGGCTCGGTAACCCCCATTTCCGTGCCCGCCACCTTGGCGGTATAGCCGGAAATGAAGTGGTACATCGCCTGTTCGGGAGACAGCCGCGAAATGGGCGGCAACACGCCGAACGCGTCGTAAGTCAGGAAAATGATGTGGTTCGGATGCCCGCCGACGCAGGGGATCTTGGCATTGTCGATGTACTCGATCGGATATGACGCGCGCGTGTTCTGCGTGATCGACACGTCGTCGTAGTCCACCTGACGGGTGGTTTCGTCATAGACCACGTTCTCGAGTACGGTGCCGTAGCGAATGGCGCCGTAGATCTCCGGCTCCTTCTCCTGCGACAGACCGATGGCCTTGGCGTAGCAACCGCCCTCGATGTTGAAGACCCCATCGTCCGTCCAGCAGTGCTCGTCATCGCCAATCAGATGACGATGGGCATCTGCAGACAGCGTGGTCTTGCCGGTCCCCGACAGGCCGAAGAAGAGCGACACGTTGCCGTCGTCTCCCTCGTTGGCACTGCAGTGCATGGAGAGCACATCCTGCTTGGGCATGATGTAGTGCATCACACTGAAGATACCCTTCTTCATTTCGCCCGCGTACTCGGTACCGAGGATCACGAACTCACGCCGCTCGAAGCACAGATCCACACTCGTCTTGGACGTCATGTAGCTGGTGTGGCGGTTGGCGGGGAAACGACCAGCGTTGTAGACCACGTAGTCCGGCTCCCCGAAGCTCGCCAGGTCTTCCGCGCTCGGCCGGATCAGCATGTTGTGCATGAACAACGCGTGGTACGGCCTGGTGCAGATGATGCGCACCTTGATCCGGTACTTCGGATCCCAACCCGCAAAGCCGTCCATCACGTAGATCCGGTCGCAGGTGTTGAGGTAGTCGATGGCACGCTCCCGATTGACGTCGAACGTGTGCTCGTCCACCGGGATGTTGACGTTGCCCCACCAGATGTCGTCGTGACTCTGCGGCAGGTCGACGATGCGCTTGTCGCTGGGGCTGCGGCCCGTCTTCTTGCCGGAGCGCATCATCAGCGCACCGGTGTTGGAAATGGCGCCCTGGTCGTACAGGACGGCATGCTCATACAGCGCCCCCACCGGAGCGTTGCGGATGATGTTCTGTACGGTGATACCGTACTGTTCCAGATTGAAATCGGCCATGGATGCGGAAGCAGGATTCATGTGCCCGGTGGACCGGAAGCGGTTCCAGCGGGAATGCAAGAACGGGCGTTTTCGACGGATCCGGGTAATCTACGGGGCTCAACACCGCTCTGGGTGAAGATGCCCGCAAAAGGCCGTTACGAAACCGTGCCCCCGGCCCAGGAGGCCGGCCTACCGCACCTTGCGGTTCTCGATGAGGGAATCCACCACGCTCGGATCCGCCAGCGTGCTGGTATCGCCGAGATTGTCGAAGTCGTTGGCAGCAATCTTGCGCAGGATGCGCCGCATGATCTTGCCACTGCGGGTCTTGGGCACCGCCGGAGAAAACTGGATGTGATCCGGCGTGGCGATGGGTCCGATGTGCTCCCGAACCTGCAGTTTGAGCTGCTTTTCCATGTCTTCGCTGGGCTCAATGCCCGCGTTCAGGGTCACGTAGCAATAGATGCCCTGACCCTTGATGGGATGCGGGCACCCCACGACGGCGGCCTCGGCGACCGCTGTGTGTGCTACCAGGGCGCTCTCCACCTCAGCCGTGCCCATGCGATGGCCGGACACGTTGATCACGTCGTCGACTCGGCCGGTGATCCAGTAGTAGCCGTCGGCGTCCCTCCGGCACCCATCGCCCGTGAAATACCTGTCCTGGAACTGCGAGAAGTAGGTATTGACGAACCGGTCGTGGTCCCGGTAGACCGTGCGAGCCTGGCTGGGCCAGGAGGCCTTCATCACCAGAAGCCCCTCAGCCTCTCCCTCCAGCACCCGACCGTCCTTGTCCACGATCTCCGGCTGGATGCCGAAGAACGGCACGGTGGCGCTGCCGGGTTTGGTGTCGATGGCACCGGGAAGTGGTGTAAGCAGGATGCCGCCGGTTTCGGTCTGCCACCAGGTATCGACAATGGGGCAGCGCCCATCGCCCACCACCTCGTGATACCATCTCCAGGCCTCCGGGTTGATGGGCTCTCCCACCGTGCCGAGCAGGCGAAGGCTCTTGCGGCTTGTGCGGGTCACGAAGTCGTCGCCCTGGCGCATCAGCGCACGAATGGCCGTCGGCGCCGTGTAGAACTGCGTCACGCCGTGCTTGTCCACCACGTCCCAGAATCGCGATGCGGTTGGGTACGTGGGCACGCCCTCAAAGAACACCTGCGTGGCGCCGTTGATGAGCGGCCCGAAGATCATATAGGAGTGTCCGGTGATCCACCCGATGTCGGCGGTGCACCAGAAAACGTCTCCCTCGTGGTAGTCGAACACGTACTGATGGGTCAGCGACGTATAGACCTGATAGCCCCCGGTGGTGTGCAGCACCCCCTTGGGCTTGCCGGTGGAGCCGCTGGTGTACAGGATGAAGAGCGGGTCCTCCGCGTCCATGGAGGCACAATCGCATTCGGGCGATGCGGTCTCGCGCGCCTCGTGGTACCAGATATCCCGGCCGTCGTGCCACTGGACTGATCCGCCGCTGCGCTCCACGACCACGACAGTGTGCACGTCCGGGCAACGCTCCAGCGCCGCATCAGCGTTGGCTTTGAGCGGGACTCGCTTGCCGCCGCGAATGCCCTCGTCCGCGGTCAGCAGCACGTGGGAGTCGCAGTCCAGGATGCGGTCCGCCAGGGCGTCCGGAGAGAAGCCTGCGAACACCACCGAGTGGATTGCTCCGATGCGTGCACATGCCAGCATGGCGGCCGCCGCCTCCACAATCATCGGCAGGTAAATCGTAACGCGGTCTCCCCGCCTGACGCCGCGAGTCTTGAGCACGTTGGCAAACCGGCAGACCTCCTCGTGCAGGTCGCGGTAGGTGACGTGACGCGCGGGCTGGTTGGGATCGTCCGGCTCAAAAATGAGGGCAGTCTGGTCGCCTCGGGCTTCCAGGTGGCGGTCCAGGCAGTTGTGCGCGACGTTCGTCTTGCCGCCGAGGTACCACTCGATGGAGACGTTTTCCGGCGAAAACGACACCTTGCGCACCGTGTGGAACGGCTCGAACCAGTCGATGCGTTCGGCCTGCTCTGCCCAGAAGGCATCCGGGTTTTCGACACTCCGGCGATACATCTCTTCGTAGGCGCTGAGGGAGCCAAGGTGGGCACGGTCAGCAAAGGTCGCGGCAGGAGGAAAGAGCTCGGACATGCGCGGGCGGGTGGGTTTTCCGCAGGATAGGGCAGTCGGCCCGCACGCTCAACGCGACTCCCCGGTGAGGCCTGCCGAAAGCGCTTTTAGAACGAATGACCTAGAGCGGTCGAATGTTCGTCGAATCCGCTCTCCGTGGCTGATCCGGTCAATTCTCCAGTGGTATAAGGGAGATTCCACACACGGATTTGCCCCCGGCCACGCGGGCAACGATCCATTTCCGGGTTTATAGATAGATGAAGCGCGAACACCTCTCCTGGTGGAGCCCCAGTCTCGGGCGCCACATGGAACTCCTGGCCTTCGGGCATGCCGGCACCCCCATCCTGGCATTTCCCAGCAGCATGGGCCGCTATTTCGAGTGGGAAGACTTCAAAATGGCGGATTCGCTCCGCTACCAGCTCGAAGGCGGACACAACCAGCTGATCCTGATTGACTCGGTAGACTCGGAGTCGTTCTACAACAAGCATGTCGACCCGTACGTGCGCATCAAGCGGTACCAGCAGTACGAGGACTACGTCATCAATGAGGTCGTGCCGTTCATCCGCACGCGCACCGGGTCGAGCTTCATCATTGCCGCCGGCGCCAGTTTCGGTGCCTACCACGCCGCCAACCTGGTATTCAAGCACCCGCATCTCTTCGGCAAACTGATCGCGCTGTCGGGAGCCTTTGACATCAAGTCGTTCATGGACGGCTTCTACAACAACGATGTCTACTTCAACAACCCCATCGACTATATGTCGAACCTGGGGGACTCCGGGCTCATCGACGCGATCAATCGCAACCACATCGTGCTTACCATCGGCGAAGGGGACCCCTGCCGCGACGCCAACATGAGCATGAGCGCTATTCTGCGCTCAAAGGGCATTGACCACAAGCTGGACGTCACCCCCGGTTTCGGCCACGACTGGCCGTTCTGGCGGGATCTCATCCGCAAGCACATCGCCTGACCAAGCTTCCTCCGCTCACCCACACGGACATGGCCAAGAAGAAGAAAACCAACCGACGCATCGGAATCCTGCGCGGGATGGAAACCACGTTCCCGGACGCACTCGTCCCGCATATCAACAACACCTACGGTCACCTTGGTGTAACCGCAGAGTTCGTGCAGCTCGACCACGTGCGCACGGATGCGGAGCCGGACTACGACGTCATCCTGGATCGCATTTCCCACGAGGTGCCCTTCTACCGCTCGTTCCTCAAGTGGTCGGCGATCAAGGGGACCTACGTGGTCAATGACCCCTTCTGGTGGAGCGCGGACGACAAGTTCATCGACAACCTCATCGCCCAGGAAGCGAACGTGGCCGTGCCGCGCTCGGTCATCCTGCCGCACAGGGACCACCCGCCGCGTACCGAATCGACCTCGTTTCGGAATCTCAAGTTTCCGGTGGACTGGGAGGACATCGTCGGATACGTGGGCTTCCCGGCCTTCCTGAAGCCGCATGACGGCGGTGGCTGGCGTGGGGTCTCCCGCGTGGAGACCATGGACGAGCTGTTCGAGGCGTACAACGAGTCCGGAGACGACTGCATGATGCTCCAGGAGGGCATCGAGTTCGAATCCTACTTCCGGTGCTACGGCGTGGGTCGGGAGCATGTGCGCATCATGCGGTACAACCCGCTGGCGGAGCCCCACCTGCGCTACAAGGACGTGCCGAGCGATCCCATCTTCCCGGATCTGTACAAGAAGATCGAGCGCGATGTCCTGGCGATCTGCACGGTGTTGGGTTACGACCTGAACACGGTGGAATTCGCCGTGCGCGACGGTGTGCCGTACGCCATCGACTTCATGAATCCGGCTCCCGACGCCGATTATCACTCTGTGGGCCACGAGAACTTCGAGTGGATCGTCAAGACCATGGCGGAGTTCCTGGTCAAGAAAGCCCGCCAGAGCAATCGCAAGCGGCAGTGGTCCGGCACGATCATCCCGTAGGCTGCCATGCGTGCTGAGATCAAACCGGCTGTTACCTACTTCAACAGCCTGATCGAGAAGGACCTGACGGCCGCGGATAATGAGCACGCCATGCTCATGGACCTGCAGCGGGACCGCCGTGCCCTGTTCGGAGACAGGCCGATGGCGCATTCACTGCGCCCCACGTTTCTGGGCGAGTCCATGTATGCCGAGGTGCAGGACACGGTATATCTGATTCGTCAGGCTGTGCTGCGCATCGCGGCGAGGTTTTTCGCGGATCCGGACCTGCTGCGCAATGAGCTCGGCCTGAAGGACTGGGAAATCGAACTGGCGGCCATTCCCACGAATGTCATCCGGCTGTCTGCTACGTCCCGGATGGACTCGTTTCTGACAGCGGACTCCTTCAAGTTCGTAGAGATCAATGGCGAGTCTCCTGCCGGCATCGCCTATCTGGACCAGCTCGCGGGCATTTATCGCGAACTGCCCACATTCCGGAAGTTTACCGAGCGGTATCCGGTCCGCTTCGTCAATCCCCTGCACCACACGGTCGATGGGCTCCTGCGGGTCTATCACGAGGAGTTCGAGGGCGAAGAGCTGCGGCCGACATTTGCCATCGTGGACCATCTGGATGTGCCCACGATCCATGAGTTTCACCTCGTCAAGGAGTACCTGGCGCGCCTCGGCATGGATTGCGAAATCTGTGACCCACGCGAATTGGAGTGCAAGGACGGCTGGATCTATGCCAACGGCAAGAAGATCGACATCCTGTACCGCCGGCTGCTGCTGAACGAGTACTACGCCATGAAGGACGAGTGTCCGGCGTTTCTGGAGGGGTACAAAGCGCAGAAGACGTGTTATCTGAACACGTTCAGAACCAAGCTGGTGCACAAGAAGGCCCTGTTCGCCATTCTGACGGATCACAAGTACACGGATTTTCTCTCTCCTGAGCAGAAGTATGCGATCGGCGCCCACATACCGTGGACCCGGCTGCTGAAGCCGTCCCGCACGTCGTTCCGCGGGCTGCCCATCGACCTGGTGGAGTTTGTCCGTGCGAACCGGCAGTTCTTTGTGATCAAGCCCAATGACGAGTACGGAGGTACGGGCGTGACGCTCGGCTTCGCGGCATCGCAGGGCGAGTGGGATACCGCCATCCAGACGGGTCTGGAGCACGGTCATGTTGTGCAGGAGACCGTGGACATTCATCGCGAGCCGTTCCTGATCAAGACCGGCTCGGACTGGAAATCGGTGCCGTCGGTCATCGACCTGGACCCGTACCTGAACGGTCCCCTTCTGGGAGGCTGCCTGACCCGAACGTCGGCGACAAACCTCGCCAACGTGACGGCCGGCGGCGGCACCCTTCCCATGTTCATCCTTCGCTACCACTAGCAGTCTCACCAGGCACCGGGCCCTTGGCGTCACCCCGCATCCGCGTCGCGGTCATTGATCTTTACAATCGCATCCAGAACGAAGGGATGCGTGCCATCCGGGAGTTGCTGGAGGCCAACGCGGACCTTTCCGGCCCGGACGGCTTCGAGGTAGAGGTCTTCGAGACCCGGTTCGACGGATCGGTGCCGGACACCTCGTTCGACGCCTACATATCCACCGGGGGGCCTGGCAGTCCGTGGGACGGCGAAGGCAAACCGTGGGAGGCGCGGTATTTCCGCTGGCTGGACAGCGTGCGTGACCACAACGCACGCGGGACTGAATCGCCGCGGAGCGTGCTCTTCATCTGCCACTCGTTCCAGATGATGGTGCGCTATTTCAAGCTGGGTTCGGTGATACCCCGCGGGAGCCGATCCTTTGGCATCTTCCCCGTTCACCTGACAGCTGCCGGAGCGCAGGACCCCCTGTTTGAAGGCCTTGAGGACCCGATCTACGCGGCCGATTTCCGGGACTGGCAGGTCGTGCAGCCCAACCACGACCGCATCGACGAATTGGGCGGCTCCATTCTGGCCCTGGAGAAAAAGCGGCCCCATGTACCGCTGGAGCGCGCCGTCATGGGCATCCGGATTTCAGAGCATATGGTCGGGGTGCAGTTTCATCCCGAGGCGGATCCGCCAGGCATGATCCGGCACTTCAGGAAGCCCGACCGCGCCGACAAAGTGGTCATGGAACACGGCATCGAGAAGTACAAGCGCATGCTGGCCCGCATGGAGGATCCGAGTTTCCTCAAGCGCACGCATGATGCGGTGATTCCGCGGTTTCTCGCCCGCGCCGTAGCGAAGGCCCGCCCGGAGCTGGTATGAGGCCGCGGCTGGCGGGATTCGGCGCTTGGGGTTCGCGTTCGGGGCTCAGGGCTTTTGGCGCGGCCGGGGCGTTCGCGCGGGCTGGGGCGCTCGGGGGCGCCGGGGCGTTCGGGGGTGCCGGGGCGTTCGGGGGCGCCGGGGCGTTCCGGGGCGCCGGGGCGTTCCGGGGCGCCGGGGCGTTCCGGGGCGCCGGGGCGTTCGGGGGTGCCGGGGCCGGGGCGACCGTCATTCCGCAGCTTGCCGTCGAGGAGCCGGAGGTCGAAGTCCTCATTGAGGAGGAATTCGAGAGCCGCACGTTTCAGGTGCCTCGGTTTCACGTCATCCTGTTTGATGACGATGCGCACACCTACGAATACGTCATCGAAATGCTGATGGACCTGTTCGGGCATCCGATGGCGACAGCCTTCCGCATGGCCCGCAAGGTGGACGCCAACGGCTGGGTCATTGTGGACACCACCACGAAGGAGCGCGCGGAACTCAAACGCGACCAGATCCACGACTACGGTGCGGACTGGCGCATCGAGACCTGCCAGGGGTCGATGTCCGCCACGGTGGAAGCCGCGGAGTAGGGGCCGGCGGCGCGGGGGCAGCGGGGCCCGGGCCGATCTCGTGCGGGGCGGCTGGCGATCTGGCGCAAACGTGGAATCGAGGGGGCTGAGTCCACCTTCGGATCGCGGCTCGCGATGTCGATGTGCAATCTGGGCGCGTATTCCACTTGTCGGCGGATTGAGAAGGTCCTGACGTGTACTCCAGGGCCGATTTTCCACGTTGGCGGCAAATCGGGAGCTGCTGCGCAGGGCCGATGACGCGGAGAGGCGGATCAGCGGCGGCGGCCGGGCTGCGGAAGACCTCATGCGGCGCAGCCCGCGATCTGGCGCAAACGTGGAATCGAGGGGGCTGAGTCCACCTTCGGATCGCGGCTCGCGGGGTCGATGTGCAATCTGGGCGCGTATTCCACTTGTCGGCGGATTGAGAGCGCCCGAACGTGTACTCCAGGGCCGATTTTCCACGTTGGCGGCAAATCGGTAGCTGGCCGCGGGCTTGCGCCCATCGCCTGCCCGGCACGGAGCCAATCGCCCGCCCCGGCGCGGAGCCCAGCGCCCGCCCCGGCACGGAGCCCAGCGCCCGCCCCGGCGCGGAGCCCATTGCCCGCCCCGGCGCGGAGCCCAGCGCCCGCACGGCGCGGAGCCCACCGCCCGGCCCCCAGACTACCGTCCCCCACCCACGCAACCCCAGCAGGATTTCACGGCCGCTGCACCCGGGAATGGCCGAGAGCAATTACGTTTAAGTCATTGTTTTCATTATTCCTGTTTGTTGTCATGAATGCTAAATCCATTGTTGGGGTAGTCCTGATTGTGATCGGTGTCATCGGATTCATCTTTGGCGGAATCCCTTACACCTCAAACGAGACGGTGCTGGACGCCGGCCCCATCGAAATCGAAGCCGAGCAGGAGAAGAGCTTCCCGATCGCGCCGGTCGCCTCGGGTCTGATGCTGGTCGGTGGCGTCTTTCTCCTCGCAGCCGGCCGCAAGAGCTGATCCGGGACCAGGGGCCCAATCACGGGCCCCTGAATCCTTTTCCCCGCCCGTCCGTCTTCATTGGGCATGAAGCGGATGATCCTGGTCTTTTCGCTGCTGTTGCCAGTCGCGGCCGCAGCCCAGTCCTCCCAGGTGGTGGATGCCATTCACCGCGACGGGATGGAGCGCTCCGAGGTCATGGCCATGGCCCAATATCTGGCGGACGTGATCGGCCCGCGCCTGACCGCATCGCCCGCCCACGAGCAGGCCATTGACTGGGCGATGGGCTCTCTGGAGTCCTGGGGCATCGCGTCCCGAAGGGAAGCCCAGGGCACGTGGCGAAGCTGGAAGCGCGGATTTGTCAGCCTCGATCTGATCGAACCGCGAACGCGCAGCCTGGAGGGACAACTCCTTACCTGGAGCCCCGGCACAGAGGGCTCTGCGGAGGGTCCGGTTGTGCTCCTGCCCGATCTGCGCGGCGCCGAGCAGTTCAGCAATTGGCTGCCGAGCGTGCGCGGCAAGTTCGTCATGCTCACGCCCTACGAGCCGACGTGTCGCCCGATGGAGGTCTGGCAGGACTACGGCGGCACGGCTACACGCAGTGCGTTCGAGACCTGGCGAAAGGCTGAGCGACAGGCCTGGGAGTCACGGGTCAAGAACCTCGGGCTCTCGCGTCAGGAGATCATCGATGCGCTGGAGAATGCCGGAGTGGCCGGCTTTCTGACCAACCTCTGGACCGGAGAACGCGGTACCGACCGCATCTTCCCGCTGACCTACTCTTTCCAAGCGATGAACCGCCGCGCGGCGGCGTTCAACCTGAGCTGCGAGGACTACGGTCTGCTCTACCGCCTGGCCAAGAACAATCAGGGGCCTGTGCTTCGCGCATACGGAGAGGCCGAGTCACTTGGTGAAGCTCCGGCACACAACCTCATCGCCCGAATCCCGGGACGGGAATTGCCGGACGAGTACGTGGTGCTGTCCGCGCACTTCGATGCGTGGGACGGAGCGAGCGGAATGACCGACAACGGCACCGGCAGCGTGGTCATGCTGGAGGCGATGCGCCTGCTCGCGATGCACTACCCGCAGCCACGCAGGACCATCCTCCTGGGCCTCTGGAGTGGTGAGGAGCAGGGCCTGAACGGGTCCCGCGGCTTTGTGGCAGACCACCCCGAAGTAGTCGACGGCCTGCAGGCGCTGTTCAACCAGGACAACGGCACGGGGCGCATCGAAACCATCGACATGCAGGGCCTGAGTGCAGCCCGGCCGTTCTTCGATCGCTGGTTCAACAGGATTCCGGCCCACCTCGTGGACGGCATCGAGTTGGTGGCTCCCGGCACGCCGGGCCAAGGCGGCAGCGACTACGTGAGCTTTATCTGTGCAGGGGCCCCGGCCTTCAACCTGGCAAGCCACGAATTCGACTACCGATTCGGTACCTGGCACACCAATCGCGACACCTTTGACAAGGTCTCGCCGGCCGATTTGCGCGCAAACGCGACCCTCGTGGCACTGCTGGCCTATCTCGCGGCCGAGGATGAGCGACTGCCCCGAATCCGCGCTGCCGAGCATGCCTGGCCGGAGTGTCGGCTGCCGGACCGCTCGACGGGAGACCGTTTCCGCTAGTGCACCACGAACTGGACTGGGAGTATCCCGGGGACGAATGGCTGCGCGGCCAGATTGCGGCAGGCGCCGACCTGGAGGCCCGTTACGGCCCCTTCAACGAGACCCCTCTCCTGGTCGCAACTCGAAGGCGCAGGCTTGAGGCCGTCGAAATCCTGCTTGAGGCCGGCGCAGACGCCGAGGCCCGCAACCATGGCGACAAGACGGCCTGGCAGCACGCGGTGCGTCGCGGGTTCACCGAAACGGCCGCGGCGCTCATGGTGCACGGAGTGTCTACCGCACTGACCCCTGCCGATCGGCTGGCGGTAGCGTGTTCGATGCGGGATTTGCAGGCCGCGCGGGACGTGCTGGCCGAGCACCCCGGCGCTGCGCGCACAGGCAATCCCGAGGAGGACCGGCTCCTCGCGGACATGGCCGGGCGCGACGCCGCCGCGTTCGTGACTCTGCTCATTGATGCGGGCGCCGATGTGGCGGCTCCCGGCCTGGACGGCGGCACCCCACTGCATCAGGCTTGCTGGTTCGGACAGCCCGAAATGGCGCGAATTCTCGTCGCCGCCGGGGCGCCACTCGACGTGTTCGACCCTGTGCATGAAGCCTCACCCATCGGCTGGGTCACTCACGGCTCTCGCTACTCCGGAGGTGCCGATGAGCGCCAGGAGGCGTACGTCCAGCTTGCAGAAATCGTCACCGGTGCCGGCTGCTCGTTCCGCTATCCCGGGGATGACACGGATGCCTACCTCCAACGGCTGCTGCGGGATGCAACGCCGCCGGTGGCGCGGGTGATTCGAGCCGCGGCGGACAAGGCGTAGGCGCCCCCCTCGGGACGAGCCGCGCCGCGGCGGCGTCCTAGTACTCGTCCCCCATCGCAAAGTCCTGCCGCCGTTTCATCCACAGCCCGCGCGTGAAGTCGGGAAACGCCTGCGGCGCATTGCCTGCAGCAATCGACATCTCGCTAAGTGGCGTTACGGCAGACCAGGCCGCCGCGTCATAGGCATCCAGCGGCGTCTGTTCGCCACGCTTGCAGGCCTCCACGAACGCGTGCAGCACAAAGAAGTCCATGCCGCCATGGCCCGCGCCGGTGGCGCGCTCTTCATAGCGCTGCCAGAGCGGATGATCATGCTCCGCCAGCAGGGGCGCCGCCTCCTGCCAGCGATGGGCCGGCTCCATGCCTTCCAGGTAGATGGAGCGATTGATGTCCATCCAGATTCCCTTGGTCCCCTGCACGCGAAAGCCCAGTGAGTACGGCCGGGGCAGGTTGGTATCGTGGCTCACGATGATCGACTCCCCGTTCTGCGTGCGGATCACGGTGGTGATCACGTCTCCGAGCTTGAACTCGACGCTCGCGTTCGGGTGGTCGGGTCCACCCTGCGGGTGATTGACGATGTAGTCATGCAAGCCCCGGGCCTTGGTTGCAGTCGACGTCAGGCTCACGAACCGGTTGCCGCGGTTGATATCCAGGTACATGCCCACCGGGCCCAGCCCGTGGGTCGGATAGATGTCAGCGTTGCGATGCACCGAGTGCGCGGTGCGCCAACGGGCCTCCGAGAAGCCCTTCTCCCCGAACTCGACGCCTCCGCCGTAAGCCTGTCTGCCGTCGTTGAACTTCACATGCCGCAGATCATGCTGGTAGCCGCACTCGCAGTGGATCATCTCGCCGAAGAGCCCCTTGCGCGCCATGTTCAGTACCGCCATCACATCGCGCCGGTAGTTCACGTTCTCCAGGATCATGACCGGCACGCCGGTCTCCTCATGCACGTTGACCAGGTCCCAGCATTCCTCCAGGGTGTTGGCTGCGGAGACCTCTACGCCGGCGTACTTGCCCGCCTTCATGGCGGCCACCGCCATACGCGTATGCCATAACCACGGCGTGGAAATGATCACCGCATCGACATCATTGCGCGCGAGGAGGTCCATGAAGGCGTAGTCCCCGTCGCCGTAGCTGGCCGGGGCCGCCCAGCCGGCATCAGACACCATCTTCTCCGCCGCCGCCAGCGCGTCCGAGTCGACGTCACAGAGCGCGGTCACGGCTACATCCTCCCGCCGCAGGGCCAGCCCCAGGTGCCCGCGACCTCGCAGCCCGGTGCCGATGAAACCAAGCCGGACCGTGTCGCTCGGGGTGCGGCGTTTCAGAATGCCGGGTCCGGATTCGGGCGATGCGCCCTGAGCCGTGCCTGTCGCCGCGGCCATGCCGGCCAGTGTGCTGGTTGCGATGAACTTGCGTCGATCCATGAGAACGTGGGATGATGGGCTGTCAGATTACGGTCGGGAGCGCAGTCACGAAACTCCGGCCGCCGACCTCCCGTCAAGCACCCAGCACATCGCCCCCCGCCATGCTGAATACCCTGGATCGCGCCTTTGTCTGGGTGCGCGAGCGCGCCTTCTTCTACCGGTTTGCCCTGTTCACGCGCCTGATGATGGCGGCGGCGTTCATCCCGACCGGCATGGTGAAACTGCTGGGCAGGCGGTTCACGCTGATCGGCCCCGGCAATCCGGTCGGCGACTTCTTCGAAGCCATGTTCCAGACGGGACTCTACTGGCAGTTCATCGGGCTCAGTCAGGTGCTGGCCGGGCTGCTACTTCTGACACCGCTGACCGCCCACCTGGGGGCAGCACTCTTTTTCCCGATCATCGTCAACATTGTGGTCATCACCGTCGCGCTGCCCTTCACGGGCACCCCGATGATCACGGTGCCCATGATGCTGGCCGTCACGTATCTCTGCTGCTGGGACTGGCACCGGTTCCGAGCCCTGTTCACCCTGCGGCCCATGGAGGCTCCAGTCCCGCAACCGCGTCTGGACCCCTGGGAACGGGTAGGGTTCGGGGTGTTTGCCGTCGCGTTGCTGGGATTCTTCGGCGTCACCCGCAGTCTGGTCCCGGGCTGGTGGAGCGCAGCCTTTGTGTCCCTGGGTCTGGCGGCAGGCCTGTTCACGCTGAGCCGATTCCTGTGGCTTACAGTCCGTAAGGATTTCCCGGCGGCGGATCCTTCTCCTGCGCCACAAGCTCCCTGAGCCGGTCCATCCGCTCCGGGTCTTCAATCATGGCAAGGAGGGGCGCCAATTCCTCCCACACGAGATCCCAGTCCATCGCGCGCCCGCTGCGCTGAATGATGCGCTTCAGGTCCACCCAGTCCTGACCGCGGCCTGCGCAGGTCTTGGTTATGGTCAGGTCCTCCGCAGAGCACACGTGGAGGGGCTCTTCGACGCCAAAGTCGACGTCGACCGCGCGGTTTAGAAGTCCGCGGGCATATGGCGTGGAGGCGAGGGCTACGTCGAGGTTGTGACCGGTATGCGTCCGACCTGCGAATGTGCGCGCAATCCGCGCCATGAAACTGGCACCCGGCTCACGTCTGCCGAACGCTGATTCCAGGTCACTGGTCACGTTTGACTCCTCGCCCAGCGGACACCAAAGGGTCACGTCCACATCGGTCGTGAACCGCACCTCCCCCCACCGCTGTAGCGCCACCCCTCCGATGAACGCAAACTCATAGCCGGCCTCCCAGATGCTGCGCTGCACGCTGAGGGCGGCCTGGAACAGCCACACGTCCGGTTCGCGCACCGTGTGCACCAGGCGCAGGGCGTTCTTCCACTCGCCGAGCTCCATGTGGCGCAATTCGTGCACGCGCATGGCCTCGACCATCTCGAAGCCCCGAACCTTCATGGCCCAGGCTTCCTTGTCCGTTTTTGGCCACCAGTCTTCCATCATGCAAATATAGAGTCGCACTCCGGCGGCCTTGTACGCGGCCGCCGCGGCCGCAGTACCTTCGGCGCGCACCCATCCCCTCGCCGCATGCAGCTGACCGGCATCGACTGGGCCATCATGGCCGTCTACTTCACGCTCTCGCTCCTGGTGGGCATGGCCGTGGCGCGCCGATCGGGGCAGAACTTCCAGTCGTTCTTCCTGGCGGGCCGGAGCATGCCGTGGTGGCTCCTCGGCATCTCGATGGTGGCGACCACCTTCTCCACGGACACGCCGAACCTGGTTACCGACATTGTGCGATCGAACGGCACATTCGGCAACTGGACGTGGTGGGCATTCCTGCTGACGGGCCTGCTGACTGTCTTTCTGTACGCCAAGCTCTGGCGACGGTCCGGGGTGCTGACGGACGTCGAGTTCTACGAATTGCGCTATTCGGGCCGCATGGCGGCGTTCCTGCGCGGATTCCGGGCGGCGTACCTGGGCATTCTCTTCAACGTGCTGATCATGGCCTCGGTCACGCTGGCCGCAATCAAGATCGGCTCGGTCATGCTGGGCTGGAGTCCACTGCGCACGGTGACGGTCGCGGCCACGGTTACCATGATCTACAGCGCCGCCGGAGGTCTGCGCGGGGTCGTGCTCACCGACCTGGTGCAATTCGGCCTGGCGATGGTCGGCTCCATCGGGGCTGCCTACTACGTGCTCGGACTGCCTCAGGTCGGCGGTCTGGACGGCCTGCTGGCCAACCAGGACGTGCAGGCGGCGATGGACTTCCTGCCTGACTTCGCGGAGATGTCCTGGGGTGAGATCCTCCCGGTTTTTCTGATTCCACTCGCGGTGCAGTGGTGGGCCTCATACTATCCCGGCTCCGAGCCAGGCGGCGGCGGGTATGTGGCCCAGCGCATGCTGTCGGCGCGGTCCGAGCGGGAAGCCGCGGGCGCCACCCTGCTCTTCAACGCGCTGCACTACGCACTACGGCCGTGGCCCTGGATTCTTGTCGCACTGGCCTCGCTGGTGGTGTTTCCGGACCTGGCTTCCATCTCGGCACAGTTTCCGAACGTGCCCGAGAACGTGGTGCGCAATGATCTCGCCTATCCGGCCATGCTGACGTTTCTGCCGGCGGGCCTCCTGGGCATCGTGGTGACCAGTCTCGCGGCGGCCTATATGTCGACGATGTCGACACAGGTCAACTGGGGGTCCTCCATCATCGTAAACGACATCTACCACCGCTTCTTCAACCGGGAGGCCACGGAGAAGCAGCAGGTCTGGGTGGGCCGGGTGTCCACCGTAGTGCTCATGGTGATGGCCTGCGCGCTGGCGCTGCTGCTCGAGAACTCGCTGCAGGTCTTCACCATCATCCTGCAGATCGGCGCGGGCACGGGCCTCTTGTTCATCCTGCGCTGGTTCTGGTGGCGCATCAATGCAGAGACAGAGCTGGCGGCCATGATCGTATCGTTCCTGGTGGCGGTCTACTTCCAGTTTGTGAATGACCACGGGCTGGAGGCCTGGGCACAGTTGACGCTGGGCGTCGGAATCACCACCGCCGCGTGGATGGTTGTTGCCCTGGTGACACCGAGCACTGCCAAGGACACCTTGATCGCCTTCTACGAAAAGATCCGACCGGGTGGGCCCGGCTGGCAGCCCATCGCCCGGGAAGCCTCCCTGCAGACCGGAGAATCTGCCGACACGGATTTGGCCGCCTCCCTCTTTGCCGTTCTGGCTGGTTCAGCGGCCATCTACGGGGTGCTGTTCACGACAGGCTTTGTACTGTACGGTCGAATCGGCCCGGCGGTATTCTCCGCACTTGTTAGTCTTGGGGGCGTGCTGTTGCTGAAACACCTGTGGCCAAGACTCTCCTTCTCCTGATCCGTCGCGGGCTGGCAATCTGCCTGCTCCTGTCGGCCCTTCCGCGTCTTTCGCACGCTCAATGTCGCCCGGCAGAAGGGCACGCCTTCCTGGAGAACGACCAGATTCGGGCGATGATGCTCAACGATGGCGGTTTGTTCTACCGTCCGGGACTGAACTCGCACCATGTCGTGCCCAAGAACGAAAACAAGCGTGCGATCTTCGCAGCGTCGTTCTGGATGGGCGGAATGGTGGACGGACAGCTGCGCACATCGGGCACACGCTACGTGCAACGGCATTTCCGGCCAGGGCCCGTGCCGCCCACCCGGGGCCGGACTGCCCCGGTCGACAGCCTGGCATGCGCGCCGTATGACCGCATCTACTCCCTTACCGAGGAGGATATCCGCGCGCTCAACGCCCGTGGTGAGCTCACGGACAATGTACTGGAGTGGCCCTGGGAGCTTGGGGCCGGAGTCGTGGATGGCGATGGGGTCCCCGGCAACTACAACCCCCTCGGTGGGGACCGGCCCGCACTCAGCGGGCAGCAGACGCTGTGGTGGCACATGAATGATGCGGCCGGCGAACGGCCGACCGAGATCAACGGCTTCCCGGTCCAGTCCGGGATTCCGCTCGGTGTCGAACTGAGAGTGCGCGCCGTCCTCTACCGGACATCGGGCGACATCGGAGCAACACCGCTGATCGAGGTCGAAGTCCACGCAACCGAGCCTGTGAGGGATGCGCACTTCGGGGTGTGGGTCGATGCCGACCTCGGCAATTTTGACGACGACTACCAGGCCTCCGACTCGCTGCTGCACCTGGGCTATTTCTACAATGCCGACGAGGCCGATGAGGGCGCCGAGGGCTACGGCAACCGGCCGCCTGCAGTCGGTCTCGTGTTCATGGAGGGCCCTGTTGCGGACGCCGATGGCCGCGACAACGACAGAGACGGTCAGGTGGATGAACCCGGCGAGCAACTGGGCATGTCCAGCTTTGTCTGCTCACCCAAGACCAGTGGAGAGCCCCAGAAACCGGAGGAATACTGGGCCAATCTGACCGGGCTACAGAAAGACGGTACAGCCCAGCGAGAAGGCGGCAGCTTCTACGACTTCGACCGAGGAGGACCCCCTACTCGGTTCTGCTACTCCGGAGACCCGACGCAGAGAGGGTTCTGGACCATGGAGAACTATGACGGGAACGGTACGAGCATGCCGCCGGCGGATATGCGGTTCCTTGCGAATATGGGACCGTTCGATCTGGAGCCTGGAGAGCCGGTGACGATCGCTTTCGCATTTCCCTTCTCACGAGGTGACAGTCGGCTCGATTCCGTCCGTCGCCTCAAGAGCCTCGCCGGCCAACTACGTGCAAGTGGGCCCGGGCTACTCGACCCTACCGTGCACGTCGGAGAGGGCGAATACATCCCCCCGGACACCGAACCACCACCCGGCTTCTCCACGCCCTTTCCAAATCCGGCAGATGCTCAAACGGTCTTCCAACTCTCCGTGCCTGTAACCTCTCAGGTCAGCCTGGAGGTATTCGACATCCTCGGCCGGTCCGTCGCCGTGCTCATGGACGGTGAAACCCGGCCGGGACCGTATCGCCTGACCCTGGACACCGTGGATCTTCCTACTGGTGTGTATCTGGCTCGATTCAGGCTGAACCACCTGCAGTTCACGCGGCGCCTGGTCGTGGCCCACTAGGCCGGCCAGACCTCGCGCCCATCCAGCATGAACGCTCCGGGGCCGGGTGCCTCGACGAACACACCGGCAGCGCACTGTTGACGCACGCGGTCGGCGAATGCTGCGGTGTCCTCCTCGGCGACCAGAGCCCAGACGGCACCGCCAAAACCGGCCCCGAAGGACTTCGCGCACAAGGCTCCTGCTTGCCGGGCCGCCCGCGCGAGCTGCACCGTCTGCGGTATCTGGTTGCCCAGCAGCCGCTCTGCTCCTTCCTGGCTCACGTTGATGGCGGCTGCAAAACCAGCCGTATCTCCCCGATCGAGCGATGCGCTTGCGTCCTCCACCGCCGCCATTTCCCACTCGAAGGCGCGCAGGCGCTGTAGCAGCACCCCGTTCACCTTACCTGCAAGCTCGCGACACTGCTCGGGGGTGAGAAACCCCAGCGCGGGCAAGTCCGGGAAGGATCGACGGGCGTTGTCGAACAGGACAGCTGAGAGGCGAGAGGCACGGTTGTAGTCCTCGAGGCGGTCCCCTGACTTCTCCGCCTGCACGCCGGAGTCCAGCACAACCGGCACGGTGCCTGAAGGCCAGGCCCACTGCCCCTCAAGCGCCGGCCGCAGATACCGATACCGCTTGATCTGCCCGGACTCGCTGCAGAGCACCGCTGTGTGGTCCTGGGACCCGCCCAGGGTGCCCACTCCCGGCTCGCCCGGCAGATCCTGGTACGGCCTGCCGTTTTCCACGGCGGACAGGTACTCGGCCAGGGTGCGCTTGTCCGCTGAGAGTGGCAGCGAGCGAATCCATCCGGCCGCGTGGCCCCATGCCAGAAACAGCGCGGTGACCAAGGCACTGGAGCTGCTCATGCCCGCCGCAGGCGGAAGGTTGCCCCTGATCACCACTTCTGCTCCCCCCACGGGACCTGGCACATTGCGAACCACGCGCCGAACCACGGTGATGGCATACTTCTCCCAGCCCGAACCGTGGGCGTTTCGGTTCAGGGGGATCTCGACGGTGCCCAGCGCGCTGCGCACGCGCACCAGGGGCTCCTGAATTGGACCCGCAACCGCGGCCAGACCGCGCCGCGTGGCCACCGTCAGACTGCTGCCTCCGGCATAGTCCACGTGTTGCCCGATGAGTTCGATGCGGCCGGGCACGAACACACGAACTCCATCGGATCGCATGCCCCGGAACAGGTCCGCGACCTGCCTCCGCTGCACCTCATCCGGCACTACCGACTCCGGGATGTCCAGCATTACATCCGGCATGCTGCGAGAATAGCTACCTCCCTCCTACTTTGCCCCACCAGATGTCTGAAAGCCCCATGCGACGACTCCTGCTGTTATTGACGCTTGCCCCCCTCGGATGTTACACGCCGGAGCAGACCGCGTTCGACACGGTCATTCTGGGTGGACGCATTATCGACGGGACCGGAGCCGCCTGGTACCATGGCGACGTCGGCATCCGCGGAGACCGCATCGCCCGGATCCTCCCGGCCGGAATCCTGGGCCCTGAGGATGGCGCGGAGGTCATCGATGCGGAAGGCCTGGTCGTGGCTCCGGGTTTTATCGACATCCAGAGTCATTCCCGGGGAGACCTGTTGAATGGCGATGGGCGGGTGGTCTCGAAAGTCACCCAGGGCATTACAACCGAGATTCTCGGCGAGAATGTGACCAACGCTCCGGCCAATGAGCGCACGCTGGCGGCGGCCGGCGTTGATCACGACCCGCAGGCCAGGGACCGGATCATGCGGTTCAGTGGTCCACGCGGATTCGACGCGTGGCTGCAGGCCATGGAGGACCACGGCATGTCCGTGAATGCCGGTTCGTTCGTGGGGGCAGCGACCATCCGGGTCTATGCCAAGGGAGAGGCTGAGGGTGCGGCGACGCCTGCCGAACTGGACACCATGCGCGCTGCGCTCAGCCGCGCGATGCAGGATGGTGCGTTCGGATTCGCGACGGCGCTGATCTATCCGCCCGGCGCGTTCGCGGATACCGATGAACTGTCCGCCGTTGCCGAGGCCATGGCGCCCTATGGCGGCCTGTACATCACGCACATGCGGTCGGAGGCGGACAATCTGTTGCCGGCCATCGACGAAGCCATCGAGATCGGTCGTCGGGCGGGTGTGCCGGTGGAGATCTACCACTTGAAGGCCGCCGGGCGTCGCAACTGGCACAAGGCGGCCCTGGCCGTCGCGAAAATCGATTCGGCGCGGGCTGCCGGACTGGACGTGCAGGCCGACATGTATCCCTACACGGCGGGCGGCACCGGCCTTACTGCCGCCCTGCCGCCGTGGGCATCGGCAGACGGTCAGCTGATGGAAAACCTTTCGGACCCGGAAATGCGCCGGCGCATTCGGGCCGAAGTGCTGAATCCCACCTCGGATTGGGAGAATCTGGCTGAGCTTGCTACTCCTGAGGGCGTGCTGCTGGCCGGATTCCGCAACGAAGCCAACAAGGCGCGCTGGACCGGGAAACGGCTTTCAGAGGCGGCAGCCGAACTGGACACCGACTGGATCACGGCCGCGATGGACCTGATCCTGTCTGACTCCAGTCGCGTCGGCACGATCTATTTCCTCATGAGCGAGGACAACGTGGCCTATCAGATGCAGCAGCCCTGGATGAAATTCGGTACCGATGCGGGCGGGTTCGACCCCGACTCGGCGACCGGCCTTGCCCACCCGCGAGCCTATGGCACGTTTCCTCGCATTCTCGGGCGCTATGTGCGCGAGCAGGGCGTGATGCCGCTCGAGGACGCCGTGCGCAAGATGACCTCCGCAGTGGCGACCCGCATCGGCCTGCAGGATCGCGGGCTGCTGAGGGAAGGCTTCTTTGCCGACATCGCCGTCTTCAACGCGGACACGATCATTGACCACGCCACCTTCGACGCCCCGCATCAACTGTCGACCGGAGTCGAACACGTTCTTGTCAACGGCACGGCCGTGGTGCGTGACGGAGCGCACACCGGCGCTCTGCCCGGACGTGCGGTGCGCGGTCCGGGCTGGTCGGGCCGGTAGCGCATGCCCCGGCCAGGGCGGCCGTTTGGGAGCCGCCGCCGGTAGTCCGCGCCAACCGCGCGGTGCCCCGGCCAGGGCAACCGCCGCCGGGGTAACCTAGTCGGTCCCGGTGACCGGCTCCATGCGCACCACGGAGCGCCCGCCCGCGGCGTCCAGCACAATGTAGACGTAGCCGTCTGGCCCCTGACGCACATCGCGCACCCGGCCTGCGCCCTGGGCCAGGGTCTCCTCCAGCGTTACCGACTGTCCGTCCAGCTCGAGCCTGGCTACCTGTGCACCGCGCAGGCCACCTGCGAGCGCATCGCCCTTCCATTCCGGAAAGACGTCACCGTCATAGATCACCAGGCCTGACGTGCCGATGGACGGCACCCAGAAATGCTTGGGCTGCTCCATGCCCTCGCGATGCGTGCTCTCATGGATCGCACTGCCGGAGCGGTAGTTGACGCCATAGCCGATGACGGGCCAGCCGTAATTGATCTCCGGCAGGATCAGGTTGAACTCGTCGCCACCCTGTGGGCCGTGCTCGGTGGACCAGAGATCACCGGTCTCCGGATGGAATGCCAGCCCCTGCGGGTTGCGGTGTCCGAAACTCCAGATGGAGGGCTGCACGCCGTCCACACCGACGAAGGGGTTGTCCTCGGGGATGCGCCCATCGTCATGGATGCGGCTGATCGTGCCGTGGTGGTTGGCGCGATCCTGCGCCGAATGCGCCTCCAGATCACCGCGCGGCGGGTCCTGCCGGTCGCCGACGCTGATGAACAGGTAGTTGTCCGCGTCGAATGCCAGACGGCTGCCATAGTGACCGCGGCCGCTCGAGACGGCTTCAAATACTTCTTCGACACCCGTCAGCGCACCGTCGGCGTACTGGCCTCGAATAACGGCGGTGGTCGATGCGGTCTCACCTTGGGGTTTCGAATAGCTGATATAGACCAGGCTGTTCGAGTCGAAGTCCGGATGCAGCACCACGTCCAGCAGTCCGCCCTGTCCGCGGGCAAACACATCGGGCACGCCGGATACCGGAGCGTCCTGCAGGACCCCATCCTTGACCAGCCGCAAGCGTCCCGGGCGCTCAGTGACCAGCATGTCGCCATTCGGCAGGAACGCGAGCGCCCACGCGTTTTCCAGGCCGGAAACGACCTCGGTCAGCCGGTAGTCATGTTTCGCGGAGTCATAGGACTGACCGCAAGCGGCCGGTGTCAGGGCCGTCAGGCTGACGGCGAAAACACTGAGGACAGAAAGAAAGGAGCGCATGATCGGGTGGGCTATGAGCGGGCAATCTACCCACACAGACGTTCTGCCCGGGCAGAGGTGTCCGGAGGTAAACTTTTTTGCACATCATGTAACTTATTTTTTACATCTCGTAAAGTACGCCAGACACCAACCTCTCCTTCCATGAACCTCGGTCGCAACGAACTCTACGCGATTGTCTCGGTGGTCTCCGCCATGGCGATCGCCGGTTTCTACCTCATCGTCATCGTCGGCTGGCCCGGCCCGGACGAGCCGGTCACGCAGGGACTCAAAGGTCCGCTGCTGAAAACCATCGGCCTGGCATTCCTGCTGGAAATCGTCATCGAGATCTCCCGAAGCGGCAAGGTCAGCATGGATGAGCGAGACCTGGTGATCCGCGGACGCTCATACCGGAACGCGTACATCTACCTGTCGGTAGCCGTTGTGGCCATGCTGGGCCATGCCGCGATCTATCTCTTCGTGATGCCCGATGCGTTCGAGCCCACCGGGGTGTACATGTTTCACTTCCTGGTCATGGCGCTGCTCACGGCGTCCGCGGTGAACCACGGTTCGCGGCTCTTCTTCTACCTGCGGGGAGCCTGATGAGCACGCCGGTTACCAACTGCATCCGTCACCTGCGTTTCCACCATAACGAGATGACCCAGCAGGAACTCGCCGACCTGGTGGGCGCGACCCGGCAGACCATTCACGCCATCGAAGCCGGCAAGTACGCGCCTTCGCTGGAACTGGCCTTCCGCATAGCCCGCGCCTTCGAAGTCAAGCTGACCGAGGTATTCGGATTCGAAGAGGACTGAGTGCCGGGCGGCATCACACCACCTTGCGCTTCCAGGTCCCGGCCCGGAACCAGATGGTCCCGACAATCGCCAACACGACCTGGGCGAATCCGATGGTGATGAACACGCCTGTGGGTCCGAAACCCAGCGGCACCGCCATAATCCAGGCCATGGGGATCTGCACAATCCAGTAGCTGATCAGGTTGATCCAGGTGGGGGTTGCCGTATCCCCAGCTCCATTGAATGCCTGAACGGTAATCATGCCCAGCGCCCAGACCGGATAAGACAGCGCCATGATCCACAAACTGCGGGCGCCGATGCGCAGCACCTCCGGATCACTGGTGAACGCCCGCATGATGGGCTCATTGAATATGATGATCGCGAGCCCCAGAAGGGTCAGGAAGACCGCATCGACCGCGACACAGATCCACACACTGCGTTCGGCCCGGTCCGGCTTGAGCGCACCCAGGTTCTGTCCGACCATCGTGGCCGCCGCATTCGCGACGCCCCATGACGGCAGGAGCGCGAAAATGATCACACGGATGGCGATGGTATAGCCCGCCAGCGCCTCGCTGCCGAACTCGGCCATGATGCGCATGAGCCCCATCCAGGACGCGGTGCCCACCAGATACTGAAGCATGCCCGGTCCCGATATGCGCAGCAGTCGGGCGATGAGCGACCAGTCGATCCGGAAATGGTGCCAGCGCACCTTCACGTTCCCGGCACCCCGGAACAGCACCATCAGCTGGTAGGCGACACCGATGCCACGACCGATCGCGGTGGCCACGGCCGCTCCCGTGGCACCCATGGCCGGCACCGGTCCCCAGCCGAAGATGAAGATCGGGTCGAGCACAATGTTGAGAATGTTCGCCAGCCAGAGCGCCCGCATTGCTGCCGCGGCATCGCCGGCTCCCCGGAACACCGAGTTGATCAGGAAGAGCAGCAGGATGGTGATGTTCGAACCGAAGAGCACCGCCGTGTAGCCGGTGCCGACTTCGATCACGGCCGACGAGGCGCCCATCAAACGCAGGATGTCGGGTGCCCAGAACCAACCGGCCAGCCCGATTGGAATCGCCACCGCCACACAGGAGAGAATGGCCTGGGCTGCGGTTCGCGAGGCCGCCTCGTAGTCCTTCTCCCCAACGCGGCGCGCCACCATGGCCGCAGCGGCCATCGCCAGTCCAAGCCCTATGGCGAATACGAGAATGATGGTGGACGCAGACAGACCGACCGCCGCCACCGCATCGGGGCCCAGTTTGCCCACGAAATAGATGTCGACCACCTCGAACACCGACTGCATGAGCATTTCGAGAACCATCGGGATGGCCAGCACCAGGATGGCGCGACCGATACTGCCGGTGGTGTAGTCCCTTCGGCTTCCGCGGATGGAATCGCGGATGTCGGACCAGATGGACGGCTCCCGTTCGGGTGCAGATATGATTTCAGACATTGAGCAGGCGGGGAAAGGGGAGCAAAACAGACCGCTCGACCCTTTCGGGGAGCGCAATCAGCCGACGGTGTCCGTCGTTACCTGACGCGTCTTCATGATGCCTGACCGCTGAAATTCGAGTGCTTCGGGCGATGCGGCGTGTGCTACAGGGACGGCCGCATACAGAGGGGATACAGCGCGAGTCTACGGAGCACCCAAGCCGGGTTGCAAAAAGGGTGTGCACTGCAATGCGACAAGTGGGCCAGAAAGGCCCTAAAATCAGCGTTTACGGCCCATTAGAGCCGGTTCTCTTTATGCGATCTTTTCTTGCCGGGGCATAGAGGGGTGCCTAGTTTCGGTTCTGTCTCGCGGTCTGTCGGCGCCACCCTGGGCCCCCCGGTCGCGCCGCTTCTTGCCTGTCATCCTCCAATCATTTCATGATCGGGCCGATCCTCTTTTTCGTGTTCGCCATTACGGCGATCGTCGGCGCACTGGGCATGCTCATCTCGCGAAACCCGGTTTCGAGCGCACTCTGGCTGATTCTGACGCTCTTCTGCATTGCCGGGCTGTACCTCACCCTGAACGCCACGTTCATTTCTGTGGTGCAGGTGCTGGTCTACGCGGGTGCCATCATGGTGCTCTTCCTGTTCGTCATCATGCTGCTCAACCTGGCCGAGCTGCCGCGCGTGCGTGATGTCGACTGGCGCCGGACCCTCGGGTTCATAGCGGGTGTCGGCCTTGCGGGCATGCTGCTTTTTGGCATCACCGCCGGCCTCGACGCCCTTCCCCAGCCAGCCAGTGTGGAAGCGGCGGCAGCCGCAGGCTCCGCGCTGAACCTGGCCAAGGTGCTTTTCACCCAGTACGCGCTGCTATTGGAGGTCATCGGCATACTGCTGCTGGTTGCCACCATCGGTGCCGTGATGCTGGCCAAACGACGCTTCGAATAAGCAGGAGCTCATGGAACTCGCCGTCAACTGGTATCTCTCCCTCAGCGCCGTGCTGTTTCTCATCGGCGTGCTGGGCGTGCTCTTCCGGCGAAACGTCATCGTCATTCTGATGTCGATCGAGCTGATGCTCAACGCCGTCAACCTGACGCTGGTCACGTTCGCCCAGTCCATGGGTGACGCCGCCGGGCAGATTCTGGTCTTCTTTGTGATGTCCGTCGCCGCCGCCGAGGCCGCCATCGGACTCGCCATCGTCATCGCGATCTTCCGCAACAAGCTGACGGTGGACGTGACCCAGATCAACCTCTTCCGCTACTAGACCCCATGGATCTGGATCTTGCAGTCCGGTTGATGGTCCTGCTGCCGCTAGTCGGCGCGGTACTCAACGGGCTTCTCCCTCTGTTCGTCCCGAGCCTGCGGAAGAATGAGACGCTGATCGCCGTCATCGGCACGGCCGCCGTGGCCATCCCGTTTGTGGTGGCGCTCACGCTGTTCATTCCCATGCTCGGCGGGCACGCCGAGGCCGGCGTCTCCACGCTGTTCACCTGGTTGGCCGCGGGCGACTTCTCGGTAGACTTCGCCTACCGAATCGATCAACTGTCCATTCTGATGACGCTCATCGTCACCGGAGTCGGCAGTCTGATCCACCTGTACTCGGCCGGGTACATGCATGACGATCCCGGCTACTGGCGGTTTTTCGCCTATCTGAACCTGTTCATCTTCGCGATGCTGAACCTGGTTCTGGGCGACAACCTGCTGGTGCTGTTCCTGGGCTGGGAAGGTGTGGGGCTCTGCTCCTACCTGCTCATCGGGTTCTGGTACACCGACCTCAAGAATTCGGCCGCCGCCAACAAGGCGTTCATCATGAACCGGGTGGGCGATTTCGCCTTCCTGATGGCCATGTTCATTTTTGTGCGCGAAATCGGCGCACTGGACTTCGCGACGCTGCTCGCCGAGGGCCCGAACATGGAACAGACCATGATCAACTGGGCCGTATTACTGCTCTTCATCGGAGCGACCGGCAAGAGCGCGCAGATTCCGCTCTTCACCTGGCTGCCGGACGCCATGGCGGGCCCGACTCCGGTGTCAGCACTGATTCACGCCGCGACCATGGTGACCTCAGGGCTGTACCTGCTGGCGCGCATGTCGCCGGTGGTGCTCGAGGCTCCGGGAATGATGGCGGTCGTCGCTGTCGTAGGTGCGCTGACGGCGATCGTCGCCGCGACCATCGCCATCACGCAGAACGACATCAAGAAGGTGCTGGCCTACTCGACGGTGTCGCAGCTGGGCTTCATGTTCATGGCCAGCGGCGTCGGCGCGTTCTTCGTGGCGATCTTCCACGTGATGACCCACGCCTTCTTCAAGGGCTGCCTCTTCCTGGGCTCGGGTTCGGTCATTCACGGCATGCACCATGTGGAGCATGAGCTGGAGCACGACGGGCACGGCCACCATCTGGATCCGCAGGACATGCGTACGATGGGCGGGCTGAAGAAGTACATGCCGCACACGCGCCGCACGTTCTTTGTCAGCACCCTGGCCATCGCCGGAATTCCGCTCCTTTCAGGCTTCTTCTCCAAGGACGAGATCCTGTTCAAGGTGTTCGAAGCCGGCTTCAACGGCGCGCCGATTGCGTGGCTGGTCTGGGCGGTCGGCGTGATCACCGCGCTCCTGACGGCCATCTACATGACGCGTTGCTACGTGCTGACCTTCGAGGGTGAGCCCCGCTGGCCGCACGCCGACACCCTGCACCCGCATGAGAGCCCGTGGCAGATGACCGTGCCGCTCTATGTGCTGGCCGTGCTTTCCGTCGGCGGCGGCTGGGTAGGCTTCCCTGCCGTGTTTGAAGCCATCGGTCTCGAAAGCTGGATCCACCACTGGCTGGGCGCCAACTACGGCGGACCGGTTGCGGAGGCCCAGTACGACGGTTACGTGCCGGCTGCCATCGAATGGGGGCTGTTGGGTCTCGGCTCCCTGATCGGCATTGGCGGCGTGCTGCTCGCCTGGCGCTGGTACACCACCGAGGGCCTTGCCCGCGACGAGAAACTCGCCGCGCAGTTCGGTGGCCTCTACCGCCTCTGGCAGGGCAAGTACTTCGTGGACGAGGCCTACCACCGCACGGTGGTTCGCCCGGTCATCGGCGGCGCCGAAAAGGCCTTCTCCCCCTTCGACAAGTATTTCGTGGACGGCCTGGTCAACCTGGTCGGCTATACCACACGCGGATTCAGCTATCTGCTCCGCTACCTCCAGACCGGCGTCGTGCAGTCCTATGCCGTGGCGCTGGTTTTCGGTGTGCTCCTCGTACTCGGACTTCTGCTCTTTGGCTGATAGCCGCATCGCTTCCTGATGAATATCCCGAACCTCACTTCTGTCGTCATCTTCCTCCCGCTTCTGGGAGCGTTGGTGACGCTTCTCGTTCGCGGTGACGCCATCAAGTGGTCGGCACTTGGGGTCACGCTGCTCACGTTCGTGGTGTCGCTGGGCCTGCTCATGGGCTTCGATCCCGCGGTCTCCACGGCCACGGCCCCGCAGATGGCGGACATGCTGGACGGCTGGTTCGGTGACCGGCTGGACATCAAGTACTTCGTGGGCATCGACGGGCTGAACATCCTGCTGATCCTGCTCACGACACTACTGGGCCCCATCGTGGTCCTGTCGTCCTGGAACTACATCGGCAAGAGCCACAAGGCCTACTACACGCTGCTGCTCGTGCTTCAGACGGGTGTGACCGGCGTGTTCGCGAGCTTCGACATTTTCCTGTTCTACATCTTCTTCGAGCTGACCCTGATCCCGATGTACTTCATCATCGGCATCTGGGGCGGAGAAGACCGGGTGTATGCCGCCGTCAAGTTTGTGCTGTACACGCTGGTAGGCTCGCTGCTCATGCTTGTGGCGCTGCTCTACCTGGGCTACGCGGCGGGCGATGCGGTCAATGCCGGGGTGTTCACCACCGACTGGTACAAGCTGGTCAGCTTCAACATGCCGCTGGACATGCAGGGCTGGTTGTTCCTGCTGTTTGCCCTTGCGTTCGCGATCAAGGTGCCGCTATTCCCGCTGCACACCTGGCTGCCGGATGCGCACGTGCAGGCGCCGACCGGCGGATCGGTCATTCTGGCCGGCGTGCTGCTGAAAATGGGCACCTACGGCCTCGTCAAGTTCTGCCTGCCGTTTTTCCCGGCGGCGGCACAGGAATACGCGATGACCTTTGCCATTCTGGCGGTCATCGGCATCGTGTACGGAGCACTGGTCTCAAGGGCCCAGACGGATGCCAAGAAATTGGTGGCCTACTCGTCGGTCAGCCACCTTGGTTTCGTGGTGCTGGGCATCTTCGCGTTTACCACGGAAGCCCTGCAGGGCGCCGTGATCCAGATGATCAACCACGGCATCTCCACCGGCGCGCTCTTCCTCCTTGTCGGCATGCTCTACGAGCGTCGCCATACGCGCGTCATGACCGACTTCGGTGGCATCGCCAAGAGTGTTCCGGTACTGACGTTCGTCATGATCCTGACCGTGCTGGCATCGGCCGGCCTGCCCGGACTCAACGGATTCGTGGGTGAGTTCATGATTCTGATGGGCTCCTTCAAGAGCACGGTCATCGGGTCGCCCCTGCTCATTGCGTTCGCAACGACGGGCGTCATCCTCGCAGCCGTTTATCTGCTCTGGATGGTCTACCGCATGTTCTGGGGATCCCTCGAGCGCGACGAGAACCGCTTTATGCAGGACCTGAACGCCCGCGAGCTGGCCCTGCTTGCTCCGCTGGTTGTGCTGATGGTCTGGATGGGCTTCGGCCCCAAACCCTTCCTGGACCTCAGCGAACCAAGCGCCGAGTTCCTGCTGGATACCATCGAGGCCAAACAGGCCTGGAATCCGGCCGAACACCCGCGCCTGGTCTTTGACGGCACGCGGTTTGTCCCGGCCGACGGCGATCTCGAACTCGCCACCCGATAGCTTCGCCCGCTCATGTCCGCCCGTATGAGAACCTTCCGTTATCTGCCGATTCTGCTGCTCCTTGCCGGCCTTGCCGGTTTCAGCAGTCCGGCCATCGCCCAGGAATCGCCCGCATCCCCTACGGAAGCGATTGCCGACTCGGCCGCCATTCAGGATGCCGACGCCGACCACGCCCAGGATGCCGACAATGCGCTGGACGCTGCCGCCGGAGCGGATACGCACGCCGCCGATGACCACGGCGACGACGGGCACGGCCCGCTCCCGCCGGTCTGGCTGGTCATCCCGTTTGCCGCCATCCTGCTCATGATTGCGACCGGGCCGCTGTTCTACTCCCACCACTGGCACCACCACTATCCGAAGTATTCTGTCGCGCTGGGCCTGAGCGTGGCGCTGTACTACGGATTTGTGCTGCACTCCTGGACGCCGGTCATCCACGCGATTCAGGAGTACGCGTCGTTCATTGCGCTGGTCGCGAGTCTCTTCATTGCGGCTTCCGGCATCTACGTGAGCGTGAACGCCAAGGGCAAGCCGGTCACCAACGTCGTCCTGCTGTTCTTCGCGTCCGTAATCGCGAACCTGATCGCCACGACCGGGTCGGCCATGCTCTTCATTCGAGCCTACATGCGCTTGAACACAGGCCGACTGAAGCCCTACCACATCATCTTCTTCATCTTCCTGGTGGCGAACGTCGGCGGCGCGCTGACGCCCATCGGCGATCCGCCGCTGTTCCTCGGCTTCCTGCGCGGTGTGCCGTTCTTCTGGACGATGGTGAACGTGTGGCACATCTGGCTCTTCGCCACGATTCTGATCCTCATCGTCTTCTTCGTGATCGACAGCCGCAACAAGGCGGAGGCACCGGATCCGGATCCGAACAAGTCGCTCATCGAGCTTGAAGGCAAGAAGTCCTTCATCTGGGTGGCCATCATCATCGGTCTGGTCTTCGTCGACCCGAACGTCTTCGACTGGGTGCCCAACCTGTACGCGGACTATCACATCCCCATCGGCATCCGTGAGATGCTGATGTTCGCGGTGGCCTTCGCGGCCTTCTTCACCGCCGACAAGACGGCGATGGAGAAGAACGAGTTCAACTTTGAGCCCATCCGCGAGGTGGGTTGGCTGTTCCTCGGCATCTTCGCCACCATGCAGCCCGCCCTGCAGCTGATTTCCAACTTCGCGGCCTCCAACGCGGACGCGCTCGGAGTAGGCACCTTCTACTGGGGTACCGGCGTTCTTTCGGGCATCCTGGACAATGCGCCGACCTACCTGAACTTCCTGGCAGCAGCCATGGGCAAGTTCGGCCTTGACGTGAACATGCCTTCAGCGGTCGTCGAGTTCGCCACGGGCGTCGACTCGGCCGTCTACCTGCAGGCCATCTCGGTGGCCGCCGTGTTCTTCGGTGCGATGTCGTACATCGGCAACGCTCCCAACTTCATGGTGAAAGCCATCGCCGAGTCAAACGGTGTCGAGACGCCCTCCTTCATGGGCTACATCGTCAAGTACTCGATCCCGATCCTGCTGCCCATTTACCTGATCATCTACATCGTCTTCTACAGTGGCTGGTTCTAGCACATCCAGATCGGCGCTGTCTCCTTCGGAGGTACGGGCCGGCCTTTCCGGGCTGGATGGCTGGTCCTACGAGGACGACAAACTGCACCGCACCCTCGAGTTCGGCACGTTTCGGGAGGCCATGGGCTTCCTGACCCGAATTGCGTTTGAGGCAGAGGAGCTCAACCACCACCCCGAGCTCTTCAACGTCTACAGCACGGTGCGCATCGGACTGACCACCCACGATGCCGGCGACAAGGTGTCTGCCATGGACCTTGAGCTGGCCCGGCGCATCAACCAGATCGCCTGGATCTAACCCGCTTCCCGATGGATCTGACCAACGCATACGCCGACCTGGCGGGCGACCTCATGGCTACCGCCCCCATCACGCTGCTGGCCGTGCTCGGCCTGATTGCCGTGGTGGTGGACAGCTTTCGTAACGACCATCGCAGCGTTCCGTGGATTGCCGGCGTCGGCCTGGGCGTGGCGCTGGTCTGGGAACTGACACGCCTGAATGATCCGGCGGGTACCGCGTTCTACGGCATGCTGCGCACGGGCGGCTTTGCCTCGTTCGTCAACGTGGTGATTCTGCTCGGAGCCGGCCTTTCTGTAGAGCTTTGCGGCACCTACCTGAAGCGGATCAAACACAACTACGGCGAGGTGTATGCCATCATCCTGTTCGCGACGGTGGGCATGATGGTGCTCGGTGCATCGAACAACCTCATCTCCGTGTTTGTGGGCCTGGAGACCATGTCGATCTGTCTGTATGTGCTGACGGGGCTGGTTCGGGATGACGAAGGGGGCATCGAAAGTGCACTGAAGTACTTCCTGCTCGGCGCCTTCGCCACGGGATTTCTGCTCTACGGCATGGCCCTAATCTACGGGGCAACGGGCACCTTCTACCTGCCCGAAATCGCAGCCGCGGTGGCCATCAACGGTGCCTCCATGCTGTTCTGGGCCGGCACCGGCCTCCTGCTGGTGGGCTTCATGTTCAAGGTCAGCGCGGTGCCGTTCCACATGTGGACCCCGGACGTGTACCAGGGCGCGCCGACCACGATCACCGGCTTCATGTCAACGGCCTCCAAGACGGCAGCCTTCGCATCGCTCATCCTGGTCCTGTTCCTGGCCTTTCCGGGCGATGAGCTCTCCTATCCCCTCGCCGTCATCGCCCTGATCACCATGGTGCTGGGCAACGTGCTTGCGGTGGCGCAAAACAATGTGAAGCGCATGCTGGCCTACTCATCGGTGGCCCATGCGGGGTATGTGCTCGTGGGCCTCGCGGCAGGCTCGCAGGCGGGGTATTCGGGCGCGCTCTACTACATGCTGATCTACACGCTGATGAACATCGGTGCGTTCGGCGTGATGGCCCTGCTGGAATGGGACGACAAGGAAGGCCGCGAACAGACGCTGGACTCCCTGGCCGGGGTCGGGCTGCGCAAGCCGCTGCTCGGATGGACGATGGTGTTCTTCATGTTCAGCCTGTCCGGTTTCCCGCCGCTGGGCGGCTTCATGGGCAAGGTGGCTGTGTTTGCACCTGCGGTCGAAGCGGGCATGGTGTGGTTGGCGATTGCGGGTGTGCTCACATCGGCGGTGTCTGCCTACTACTACCTGAGGGTGCTGGTCGTCTTCTTCATGCGGTCCGAGGATGAGGTACGCGTCCCGGTCGCAAACAATGCGTTTCCGGTTCCGCGTAGCGCAGCTGCCGTGCTGATCTTCTGCGCCGCGGCCCTGCTCGTGCTCGGCGTGTACCCGCAGTTGCTCGAACTGACAGAGTCCTACTTCGCGTCGACGGCCGTTGCGTCCCTGCCCTGAGCCGTGCGTTCGCTGGCCAAGGAGCTGATCCCGCACGCCCCGAAGCTGGGGCTGTACGTCGCGCCCCACATCCCGACGGACAAGCTGGACAACGCCATCAAGGATTATGCGCCTGATGTGCAGATTCCGGAAGTCCTTGCGCTCTATGACGGCACCCTACTGGGCAGCGCCAAGGACGGCGTAGTCTTCTGCAAGGAGCGGCTGGTATTCCAGAACACGGACCTGCAGGCTCCGCAGGAAATCCGCTATGACGACATCGTCCGGGTCAACGCCCGCAAAAAGCTCCTGCGTGGCACCAAGGTCTACCTGGACGTCAACCGCGGCCGAGCCACCACGGAGGTGGTCATAGATTTCTCCGCGCGCGATGGGGCGGCAGAGCATGTGGCCTCTTTCCTGGGAGAGGCCATGCTGAAGGACGTCGATTTCGGGCGGGAGCAGGCGGACCCGGCACCACCAGGTCGCCAGGACCCGACCACAGACCGGCACGCGGTCGAGGACGCGCTTGATCGGCTGCAGAAGGCCGGCAATTTGACGCGGGAAGACAAGTACCGCATGCTGGAGGCACTGGACCAGCGAGCGTAGGCGCGAGGCTGGTTATCTTTGCGGGCCCAACTCAGAGGCTCCATGCACTCTCGTCGACAGTTTCTCAAACAGGCCGCCCTGGGGACCGCAGCGCTTGCCCTGCCCCGCATGCCGCGGCGCTCGATGCGCCTGCTCATTCTCGGCGGTACCTCATTCACAGGACCACATCTTGTCCGATTGGCGATCGAGCGCGGGCATACGGTGACGACCTTCACCCGCGGCCTCACCGCTCCGGCCCTGCACGGCGAATGGTTCGCGGAGGCGGAGATGCTGACGGGCGACCGGGACGGCGACCTTTCTGCCCTGGAGGGCCGGAACTGGGATGTGGTGCTGGACAACTCCGGACGGAGCGAAGACTGGACGCGTGCCTCCGCCGAACTGCTGCGGAATTCAGCGGAGCTGTACGCCTACACGTCTTCGACCGGTGTATTCTATCCCTATCTCGGCTCCGGCATGACGGAAGCGACCCCGGTAGCGCTGGCCTTGCCGGAGGATCGTCAGGAGGACGGGGCGATGCGATATGGGGTCATGAAGGCGGCTTCCGAGCAGGTAGCCCGGGAGGTGTTCGGGCACGATCGCAGCCTGATCTTTCGCCCAACCTACATTGTCGGGCCCGGGGACCGCTCCAATCGGTTCCCGTACTGGCCTGCCCGATTGGCTCGTGGACGCCGGGTCCTGGCGCCAGGTCTACCTGACGACCCTGTGCAGTTCATCGACGTGCGGGATCTGACCCGCTGGATGCTGGATGCCATGGAGGCCCGGTTCGCCGGCACCTGGAATCTGGCCGGTCCCGGATTCGCGATGGGCATGCGCGCTTTCCTGCACGGCGCGCACGCCGCGTTCTCCAGTGCCGTCGAATGGGTCTATGTGCACGATCATGCTTTCTTCCAGGAGCACGGCATCGAAGCCTACGTGCCCTGGATTCTGCCGGTCGGTGACAATTACGGCTCCGCCCGCATCGACCCGGCGAAAGCGCATGCTTCCGGGCTGACCCATCGCCCCCTGGCCCAAACCGTTGCGGACACCTGGGCGTGGTGGCAATCGCCGGCGGTATCTCAACAGCGGCGCGACTCCCTGTCGGGAGAACGCTCGCTGATGGCACGGGAGGCGGAGTTGCTGGCGGCCTGGCAGGCCCGTAGCTGACGGCCTCGGCAGGCGTGTAACTGACAGCCCCGGAAGCTAGCTTCGGCGCGGTCCGGATTCCCGACGCTTGCGCCGAAGGCGCCATGCGGGGTACCACATGACCACTCCTGTGACAGGAAGCAGCACGGCCACCAGACAGGCCAGGGCCGCCAGGATGCGGCCACCGAGCCCCAGTATGCTTCCTGTGTGGATGGGGAGCATCAGCGATCTCACCCTGGTGCCCCCGGCCATGTCGTCAAACCGGTCCAGTCGGAGCAGCTCGCCATCGCCCGAACTCAGGAACGCGACATCTGCCGCATCATCATGCAACCTCTGTGGCAGAAAGGCGCGGATGGACGCCGGCCGCGACGAAGCTGCCGGGATGGAAAGGACAAAGCGCTCCGAATCCGGGAAGAGGTACTCGGCTCGTTCGAGCAGCTCCGTGTAGCTCCGCGTTTCCTCCCGCAAAGCCTCCGGAACCGAAGGACCGGGCTGCTGCCGCTCCCCACCACCTGCGGCGATGGCGGCTTCGCTGGCCCAGGAGTAGGCAAAAGGGAGCCCGGTAACAGCCAGTACAAGCAGCACAAGCACGGCGTACGAGCCCCAGACCTTGTGAAAGTCCGCAAGCAATCGGCTGAGGCGGCGTCCCCGGTAACGCATGGTGGCGACGTCGCGAAATCGCTGTCGCTTGCGTGGCCACCAGACGAATGCGCCCGTGAGCATTACCAGGATGAAGATCAGCGTGGCGGCACCGACCACTGTTCTGCCGATCTGGCCCGCGACCAGGCCGCGATGGATACGAAACAGGCTCATGTACCAGCCATGCTCCCGCTCGTACACAAATTGCTGCCGGGAGACGGGGTCGAACGCTATGTGTGCAGCACCGGCAGACGAGCGCCCCGCTATCAAAGGCAACCGAGACCCGTCGCGGTAGATCGTCACGGACCCCGAGCGAAAGCCCTGGGGCAGCGCAGCCATCCACTCATCCGGATCCAGGTCTGCAGTCGGCGCCTCGGCGAACCAGGCGGGATGCAGCACCCGGTTGATTTCGTCCTCAAAGGCCATGGGTATGGCGGTGGCGCACACCACAAGAATGACAGACCCCGACGCCAGGCCCAGCCAGCGGTGCAGTCTAACCATCCAGCCTCTCAGGCGGCGAGCCGGCTCAGCCATCGGCCGGGCGGGCCACCAGGATGCCCTGCTGAACTCGCACGCCCTGCACGTAGTCGGCGAGATCCTCTGAGATCTTCACGCCCCCGGACGTGGAGGCGTGAAGTAGACTTACACGCCCGTCTGGTTGTTTCAGGGCGATGCCGGTGTGCGTCACGTCGAGTCCTTCCAGACCGGCGGCGGTGGATACGATGTCGCCCGTGCGGATGCGATCGTAGTGCTGTCGAATCTCTTCCTGAGGTATGAAATGCAGGGTGAGCGTCTGGCGCAGGGACGCCTCCGCCTCCTGCACACAGGCGTACACTTGGTCATCTTCCAGGGCCGGATACGCCGAGCGGTGGGCCGACATGAAGCCGATCTCCTTCGGGAAGGGCATGCCTCCAACCTCGGCACTGACGTCCTCCACGAGTCCTCGCTCCTCATTGACCTGGATCCACTCGGTGAAGTAGTGCAGGCGATCGCAATACGCGTCTGCCTTCCCGTGCCGATAGCGCTGTTCTTCCGTGCGTCTGAGGTAGCCCTCCCAGGAGAGATCGCCTGACCTCAGCCCCCGAGCCATGGAGAGGAGTGCCTCCACGAACGTAAAGCAGTCGAACGCGTCCAGGCGTGCCACCACGACCTCGTGCCCAAATCCGTCCAGTGGCCCGACAACGTAGGGGGCTCCGAGAAAACGCGGACCCAGCGCGGCCATGATTTCGGCGATGGGCCTGTCTGGCAGCCCCTGCTGTACGGCCCACGCCATCAGCTCGTGGAATCGTTGCTCCGTGCTGTCGGTCGGGGCGTGCGCGTGCGACCCCGCAAATCGTGTCCCCGCGGCACCGGACTGCGCGTCAGTGTCGTGAGTGGGCTCGGTCTGGAGGACGGCAGCCTGGGCAGGCAGGTGTGCCGGAGTTTCGCGGCCGGAGCAGCCAGCGAAAAGGACCAGGAGTAACAGCAGTCGCAGCATGGGCAACAGACGCACGTAGCGGCCATCCGGTTCTGCCAGGTGCGACTTGCAGCACCAGACCGCGGGCTACCGACGGGGAAGCAACCTCAGGGCGGCCCGACCGTTCTCTGGAGACCGGTTTGCTCCGGTACCACCCACAAGAAATCAATAGTATCGACATGTCCCATTCGCTTCCTGACCTTCCGTACGCCCACGATGCCCTGGAGCCGCACGTTGATGCCCGCACCATGGAGATCCACCACGGAAAGCACCATCAGGGCTATGTCAACAAACTGAACGCCGCGCTGGAGGGCCACGATGCCCTGGCAGGCAAATCCATTGAGGAGCTGCTACGCGGCATCGACAGCGTGCCGGCCGATATTCGTGACGGTGTGCGCAACAACGGTGGCGGACACGCCAACCACTCGCTGTTCTGGAGCGTGATGTCTCCGTCCGGTGGCGGCGCTCCGCAAGGCGCCCTGGCCTCGGCAATCGACAGCGCTTTCGGATCCTTTGACGCGTTCAAGGAGAAGTTCGCCGCGGCAGCAGGCACGCGCTTTGGGAGCGGCTGGGCCTGGCTGGTTGTCACGGGGGACGGCGGCCTTGACGTCTACTCGACGGCCAATCAGGACAGTCCCTACATGCAGGGCCATACTCCCATCCTCGGGCTGGATGTCTGGGAGCACGCCTACTACCTCAACTACCAGAATCGCCGTCCGGACTATGTGTCGGCCTTCTGGAACGTCGTGAATTGGACGGCGGTCTCGTCGAATTTCGACGCCGCGAAGTAGGTCTCGAGTACGAACCTGGCGGGGGCGGCCGGACTCCGGTCGCCCCCTCTTTGTATGCGGCTGCCAGATCACATTTCGCTCCTGGAGCTCTCGGCACATTCCGTTTCGGATGAGGAGGCCGCCGGCTACCTGACACCGGAGGAGCGCACCCGTCGGATGAGTTTCCGACATGAGGGTCGGAGACGATCGTTTGCACTCGGTCGCATGGCGGCCCGAACGCTCCTGGCTGAACGGCTTGGGTGTCCGGCCCTGAAGGTTCCGCTTTCCGTGCGCGAGGACGGCTCGCTGGAGGTGGTGGATTCGCCTCTCAGAGTATCCATTTCGCACAGCGGTGCGCTGGCGGCCGCGACCGTCGCGCCCTGTGCCGTCGGCGTCGATCTGGAGGCCATGAAACGCCGGCCGGAAAGCCTGTTCAGGTTCATCCTCGGGCCCTCTGAAACGTCACTGCGGGATGCCGTGGAGTTGCCCGCCTGGCAACAGATCGTGCTCTTCTGGTCGTTGAAAGAGTCCGTACTGAAGGGACAGCGCACGGGGCTCAGAATGTCCCCAAAGGCGCTCCGACTGGAGGTGGATCTCGAGGACTGCGCGGCCGTGATTCACGGCGATCGGCAGTGGACCAGTCGGTTCGAAATGGATCAGGAGCGCGTGCTTGTGGTGAGCTGGTCACCGGACCAGGCCTACCAGGAGTGCTTCGCTCCAAACGCCCACTGAAAAAACCCGATTGAGCGCCACGCAGCATGCATCTGCCGGTAGCCCAGATTCTCCACGACGGCAGTCAGGCACAGGCGCACCACATCCCTGCCCGGGTAGATGCGCAGGGCTATCTCCTCCAGTAGCACCGATGCCACCGACAGGAGCATCGACAGACCCACGGCCAGGATAAGGAAGGCAACCACGGCCTCGTCCGAGATCCAGCCCATCGCCCAAGCCATCAGGGTGACGACGTAGCCCAGCGTCTCCAGGATGGCACTGAGCCATTCGAAAACGACCTGTGACGGAAAGGACAGCCACCCCAGTGCCCCGTGACGAAAAGTCGTGCCGCGGAACTTGGTCACAACCTCGGAAAGGCCGCGGTGCCAGCGAATCCGCTGCTGCCTGAGCACGGCGACCGATTCGGGTACCTCGGTCCAGGCCACCGGCGTTGCCACAAAGCCGATGTGGTACTCGGGCTGGTGCTCGCGGGCCCACAGGTGGAGTTTCATGGTCAGGTCCATGTCTTCTCCGATGGCGTCCAGGCTGTAGGCGCCTACCGCTACGACTGCCTTGCGGTCAAACAGGCCAAACGCCCCTGAGATGATGGTCAGCGCGTTGAACGGGACCCAACCCATGCGTCCGAACAGGAAGGCGCGCACGTATTCCAGCGTCTGGATCCGGGCCCAGAAGTTCCGGGGCACCCGCGCCTGCCGCACGTATCCGTCGGGCCCGAGTTCACAGCCGTTCAGGGGCAGGATGGTCCCCCCTACGGCGAGCGTGCCCGGTCTGCGCTGGAATTCGCGCACAGCTCGTTGCACGGTATCGCGTTCAAACAAGGTGTCGGCATCGATGATGCAGACCAGGTCGTGGCGGGCGTAGTTGATCCCCGCGTTCACCGCGTCCGCCTTGCTGCCGCCATTCTCCTTGTCGACGACGAGGATGTCGAAGGGGACGTCAGCGCGGTAGACGCCCCTTGTGGGCGCACTCGGCACGGCCGACCGCGGAGGCAGGAAGGCCGGCGTCAGCGACAACTCTGCCTTCAGGACTTCCAGGGTCCGGTCCGTGGATCCGTCGTTGACCACCACGATCTGGAGCGCCGGGTAGTCCTGTTGCAGCATCGTGCCCAGGGCTTGCATGATGAGGGCCTCCTCGTTGTAGGCCGGCATCACGATCGATACCGAGGGCGCGTAGGGAGCGGTCACCGGCGGCAGCGGGCGGAGACCCTTTCGAGGAAGCCGGCTCAGAATCTCGATGAACGCCACCATGACGAGGGCGAAGTACGAAACCTGCATCAGGCCGAAATAGCCCAGAAAGATCCATTCCAGCGTGCGGGCGACGTCAGCCATGAGCCTCCTCGTCCAGAGGCCTCCATACAAGGGCCCGTTGCCGGTAGCCTGCCGCCCAGGGGCCCGGGTTGGCTCCCGCATCCGCCTGGCCCAGCGCCCGCTCGATCAGCTCGATGTGTTCCGACCGCTGCACCCGGTACAGCAACTGGGCGATGTCGTCAAAATCACCTGCGGTCTGGAGTTCGTGCCGGATGAGTTGGGTGGCCCCCGCATGATGGGACGACTCCAGTGCGGCAACAATCCTGTGTGTGCAATCGAAGGCCGCTGCCTGGCCGATCAAAACGGATTTTGCCTGCTCACTCAGCGCGGCGACGGACTGCGCCACCGAGTGCTCAGGCCACTCCGGCCGGGCGCAGAGGGCCTGACCGACCTCCCTGAGGGCCCGTTCCTCGTCGATCCGCAGCAATGCCTGCCAAGCTGCCAGAGACAGAAGGGGATCGCGGGATGACACCAGGACACGCAGCCGGTCGAAGACCTCGGATCGGCCCAGATGACCTAGCGCCTGAAGACCGGAAACGCGCTCATCCCGACTGCGTCCCCGAAACGCCAGCGCGACGGCAGCGTGTCCCAGATCGCAGGCATAGGCGATCTCCCGCAGTCTCGCCAGGCGCTCGGGTCGGCCGCGCTGCGCCTCGGCAGCAAGATTCCACCCACGGACGAGGTGATGCATCTCATCCGGATGGAGCGACAGAAGGCGTGAACTGACCGGCCCCTTGTCCGACGCCAGGTAGTCCTGCCAGGCATCCACAAAATTCGCTCTCCGCATCGCCCAGAAGCGACCCCAGATTCGGGCCGCGACCATGAGCGCAACGAGGTAGAGGACCATCGCGCTGGTGGCGATGGCTGCCGCCAGGGCCAGCCGAAGCTCAAGGACCGGCATCACTCGAGTCCCAGCTGAAGGCCGATTCCGACCTCGAGCCGGGTACCGAGCAGCGAATCACCCTGCAAGCCTGCTCTGGGTGAGACGACTGCCCTCGCCCGGGCAATCGATGCGGATGCTCCGACCGACCACGTGCGAACAACCTGCAGCCGGACCGGCAATTCCACGGCTTCCCTGCCACCGGACACCTGCCACTGCAGCCAGTGGCTACCGACATAGCGCCGTGCGGACACGACGAGTGCCCCCTGGACCGGTCCGCCTTCTTCCGCTGCGAGCGGGACGGTGGCGCGCAGGTACCAGCGAGGTAGATATCGACCGATCCCCGGTGTCCAGATGGCAATATGGCCACCCGCAAACGCCATCTGCCTCAAGCTCAAGGACGGCTCCCACTCGCCTCCGGCATCAAGCCAAACACCCAGCGAGAGATCTCGGCGAGGATGGACCGCGGCATCCGGGGTGAACAGTGCGCGCAGATTCCAGTAGCCCCACGGCACCGAGAGATATGAATCTGACAGCACACGGACTTCGCGCGAATCGGCGCGCTCGGACAACCAGGCTTCGAGCCTGCTGGAAAAAGGCCCGCCGGAATAGCCCAGACCGGCCCGCGCCACGCGCCAGGAGGCACGATCCGATTCGAATGTCAGCTGACCAAGTCCGGCACTGACATAGGGCTGCGCGACAGCTGCTGACGCGCAGACCAGGACGAGAGCGAGGGGGGCTAGCTTGACCAGGGCGGCACCACCCCGTTAAAACGGGCGTAGGCTACCGCCTGGCCCACGTGTTCGTTCATGTGGGCAACCAACTGCATGAGCACGGCCCAGCTCGAAACCGCACGGCCGTACAGCGTCGTTTCCTCGGCCAGCGCCTCTTCGGTCATGGCCGGCACGTGCTTGCGCACATGCTCCACAGACTGGAGCAGCAGGTCCCGGACGACCTCCTTGTCGGTCTCGGACTCCATGGTGTCCAGGTCAATTCCCTCCGGAGCGGGGATGCCAAGGTTTTCTTCCAGATACATGAAGTTGTATCGGGCGATGTGGGCATACACCTCCGCGACGGTCATTGTGCCTTCGGACGGTGCCCATGAGTACAGTTCGGAAGGCATGGCTTCGCTCAGGCGCACCATCTTGCCCACTGAGCCGTTGAAATGATCCATGATCCGGTCGCGCACATCCGTCTGACCGGAGGCCGGCAGCGTGAGTCCCACGGCCAGCGCCAGGAGTAGAATTCGCTTCATGGCAGGTATCGCTGGTTTGCACCCAATCTACTGGTCGAACGGCGTAGGTTTCCCGAAACAAGACCAGAGACTACTGATGATGAGATGGGTGGCCGTACTGGTTTGCTTCCTCCCCTTCTCGGCGGATGCGCAAACCACCGAGCGCGTGGCTATCGCCAGTCATGGCTGGCAGATGATAGGAGACCTGGTCCTGCCAGCCGATACTCCCGCTCCGGCCGTGCTCATGCTGAACCAGGCCGCCGGCAATCGCGCCCCCTACCGAACACTGGCAGACGGGCTTCTGCTCGAAGGCATCGCTTCGCTCCGGCTCGATCTGCCAGGTCACGGCGAAAGCACAAACCTGGGCACATTCCAGCCTGGGGCGAACCGTCGGGACTCGCTGATCTGGCAGGCGGATCGTTTTGTGCAGGATGCGGTCGCGTGGCTCGGCGCGCATGGTGCCGTCGACGCAGAACGCATCGCCGTGGTCGGTGCGTCATACAGCGGCGAGGAGATGGCGGATGCTGGGCGAAAACACGGGTTTGCGGCGGCCTATGTGGCGTTGTCTCCGGGCTCGTTCAGCAACGATTCCATTGCCGGGATGGACTCGACCGGGGTGCCGTGGCTGTTCGTCGCCTCCAGGGAGGAGCAATTCCTGCAGGAAATCACGGCCGATGTGCTGGAGCGGAGCTCGCTGGCTGACGTGCTGCTGCTGCCAGGGCGTGCGCACGCCGCGAACCTCCTCCAGGAGCACCCCCGGCTTGCCGGTGTGGTGGCCTCCTGGCTCGCTGATTCTCTGGGCCCTCGGTGTGCGTTTCTGCCGTCCCGGCAGCTGGCTCCTTCTCCGGAGCTGGCGGCACTCTTCGCAGAGAGCGATGTGGACGGCACACTCGTTCTCTATGAGCCCGCAGCAGGCCTCCTGCGGGCCTCGGATCCGGACCGCGCCTGCCGCCGGTACATTCCCGCATCGACATTCAAGATCCCAAACTCCATCGTCGCACTGGAGTCCGGGGCCGTGCCGGACACGTCGACCGTCATTCCGTGGGATGGAGAGGTCCGCTTCTTTGGTCCGTGGAATCAGGACCACTCCATGCACTCCGCGTTCCGGTATTCGACGGTATGGTTCTACCAGGAGTTGGCCCGGCGGGTCGGAGACCCCGCCATGCGCCGCGCCCTGCGCAGGCTTGACTATGGAAATGCAGACACCGGCGGAGGCATCGACCGGTTCTGGCTCGATGGGGAACTGCGCATTTCCCCCGTGGAGCAGGTGCTGTTTCTCGAACGTCTTCGCGAGGGCCATCTCGATGCCGATTCGGACGTGCTGGAAACCGTGCGCGGGCTGATGATCGAGCGGGAATCCGCCGATTGGGTGCTCCGGGCCAAGACCGGCTGGGCGTCCCTCCCGGGCACGGATATCGGTTGGTATGTGGGTTGGGTCGAGCGCGGCGAACGGGTGGTCTACTTCGCGCTCAACGCTGATGCAGAAAGTGCCGAGGCCCGAAGCGCCCGCAGAGCCATCGTGTTTGATGCCCTGCGCGCGGAGGGGTTGATAGACGAGCGGAATTGATCAGGACTGGGGCCTGGCTGTAGGTTCGCGCATGCCATACACCACTATCTGGGAATAGGGCACTGCCGCCACATGGAGCCGAGTAGACGGGCATCTCAGCGTGATCAGGGAGAGGATGGTGCCCTGAGCGTCGCCGTCACCGAAGTCGAGGTCCTTATCGTCGGTGCCGGTGTGTCCGGAATCGGCAGCGCCTGGCACCTGGCCACGCGCTGTCCGGACCGCTCCTTCCTGATTCTGGAGGGGCGAGACCGCATCGGCGGCACCTGGGATTTGTTCAGGTACCCGGGCATCCGGTCAGACAGCGACATGTACACGTTCGGATACCGATTCCGACCGTGGACGGAGGGCAAGGTGTTCGCCGACGGTCCGTCGATCCGTCGCTACGTCGCTGATACGGCCTCGGAGCACGGCATACACCGCCGGATCCGGTTTGGGCACACAGTCACCGAGGCCCGATTCGACACCGCCTCCGCCAGATGGACCGTGCGGGCACAAACTGATGCTGGATTACGCGTTTTCCGGTGCCGCTTTCTCCTGATGTGCGCCGGCTACTATCGCTATGATCGGGGACATCGGCCCGCGTTCCCCAACGAGCACGCATTCAAGGGCCGCTTTGTGCACCCGCAGCATTGGCCGGAAGACCTGAACCTGCGCGGAAAACGGGTTCTGGTCATCGGATCCGGAGCGACGGCCGTCACCATCGTGCCGGCCATCGCGGATGAGGCGGCGCACGTGACGATGCTGCAGCGGTCGCCCACCTACATCGCTGCCTGGCCCTCCCGCGACAAGTGGGCCGACCGGTTGCACCGATTCCTGCCGGCCGGACTGGCTCATCGCCTCATTCGCCGCAAGAATATCCTGGGTGGCATCGGATTCTACCAGTTGTCCCAAAGGCTCCCCGAACGTGTCAAGCGGAACGTGATGGAGGCGGCGCGTGCGGCTATTGACGACCCGACCGTAGACGTGGATTTTCACTTCTCCCCGAGCTACAAACCGTGGGATCAGCGCTTCTGTCTCGCCCCGGACGGGGACTTCTTTGCCGCCATTCGAGACGGCAAGGCCAGTATTGCTACAGACCACATCGCCCGATTTACGGCCGACGGAGTTGAGCTGAAATCAGGTGAGCACATTCCGGCCGATGTCGTGGTGACAGCCACCGGATTGGAGATGCTCCTGTTCGGCGGCATTCCCCTGTATCTCGACGGGAAGAGGTTGAGGGCGTCGGAGCTTGTCACGTATCGGGGCATGATGCTCGGACACGTGCCCAACTTTGCGGTCGCGTTCGGCTACACGAACGCGTCGTGGACGCTCAAGGTGGACCTCACCGCGGAACGGGTCTGTCGCCTGCTCAACTACATGCGTCGTCATGGCTACGACCTCTGCGTGCCGACCCCGCCGGCGGATCTGGAACGTGCTCCCCTGCTGACATTTTCGTCCGGGTACGTGCAACGGGCGCTGGATGAACTGCCCCGGCAGGGCAGCCGGCCTCCCTGGCGCACGTATCAGAACTACGTGCAGGACATGCTCGCCATACGGTATGGGCGGCTTAGGGACGGGCACATGGTGTTCAAGCGTGCGCAGGAACCACCCGGACCAGCGGTTCAGGGCGACGGGATGGCGCGCAGCGATGTAGAACTGGCGGCGGCCTCACAGCCCATCGCCCAGTAGGCGCCGATCGCTCACTCGGGGGGGGGCTGCCAGGACTTGCACGAGGTGGCGGCTGCTCAGTAGCGTGGGGCAGCCTGACTGCCCGGGCGACTCTCCCCGATGCCGATCACTATCCAGTTGAATGATGTTTGTGCAACATGTCGAACGGCTCATGGTCCGGGAACTGACCACCATGATTGCCGAGGTCCGCGCCCTGAACGACGACGAACTGCTGTGGACCTGTCCATCGGGCATCACCAACTCGATCGGCACGCTTGGTCTCCACATGGCCGGCAGCCTCAGGCATTTCGTCGGGGCCGGGATGGGCACCACGGGGTATGTGCGGGACCGGCCGCATGAGTTTGCGGCGCGCGGACTCTCGGGCGATGCCGTCATCGCCACTCTTGAGGCGGCGATCGCGGACATTCGGGCGACGCTGCCCACCCTATCGGAGGCGAAGCTCTCCGAGGAGGTACTGATCAACGGCGTGACCATGAGCAACAGCCTTTTTCTGCTTCACATGTGCGCCCACACCGCGCTTCACGTCGGGCAGGCCGGCTACCTCCGGCGCATCCTCACCGGGCAGAACGAGTCCGTGGGCGTGGCGCTCATGTCGGCACTTGTGGGTTGAGCCGCGCCACGTGCGTTTTTCTGACGATGGCGCAGCCCGAGGGCTACGTCATCGATGATGACCTGGTAGCACCCGAGTTGTCCGTGCGAGGCATCGCCGTGCATTCGGTGCCGTGGCAGCAGGTCGGCCGCGAAGATTGGTCCCATGTCGACGGCGTCGTTGTTCGATCGACGTGGGACTATTACAACGACCCGGACGCCTTCCTGGAGGTGTTGGCCTCGGTACCGACCCGCATGATGAACCCGCTCGACACCCTGCGCTGGAATATCGACAAGCGCTACCTGCTCGACCTGCGTGACTCCGGGGTGCCCATCGTGCCGACCCGCCTCGTGAGCGACGGACGTCGTCCGGGACCCCTCGACTATCCGTCAGTCGTCAAACCTCGAGTCTCGGCCAATTCTGAGGGGGCCTGCGTGCTCCGGTCGCCGAAAGACCATGCGCGGTTGCCCGAGGGCCCGAGTCTCGTGCAGCCCTTTGTGGCGGAAATCCTCGGCGAAGGCGAACTCTCCCTTTTCTTTTTCGACAGGGAGTTCAGCCACGCCATTCGCAAAACCCCGGCGACTGGCGACTTTCGGGTTCAGGAAGAACACGGCGGCCTGATTCAGCCGTTCACACCGCCTGCGGAAGCACTGGAGACGGCCCGACGAGCCCTTCAGGCGGTCGATGGGCCGCTGCTCTATGCCCGCGTTGATCTTGTGCCATTCCAGGGTAGGCATGTCGTGATGGAGCTCGAGCTGATTGAGCCTTCCATGTACCTGCGCATGCATCCGGAAGCCCCGGCTCGCTTTGCCGCAGCGATCACCGCCTGGCTCAGGCCATAGGTCCGCTGCGACGACTCGCGTTGCTTCAAGGTCGGCGCAGGGGGCAGATTTGCGGGCAACCATCCCATCGCCCGTCCATGCATGCTTTTCTGATTGTCGCCCTCGTTGCTCTTGCCAATCCGGCCCCGGATGCCCAGGACCTGGTGGGCACGTGGCAGGTGGACCTGCGGCCGACCCCCGACTCCGGTCCGTACTATCAACCCTTTGTGGTGCGTGCGGTGGAGGGTGATGTCATAAACGGCACCTTCTACGGCTCGGCCGTGCAACTCAGTCAGGTGAATACCTCCTGGGGCGACGTGCAGATCGCATTTGTTACCACGGACGGATCGGCGCAGCGGTACGTGACCATGGCACGACTGGGTGACGATGGCGTGCTGCGCGGCTCAACGTATTCGCCGGATCGCGACCTGCTTCAGCCGTGGACGGCCGAGAGGGAGGACAAATAGCAGCACTGTTGCAAACCCGCCGGGCATTTCCGGGTCAAAGACCGGCACGAACTGCACGTCCATGTCTCGATTATTCCTTGTCCTGGCGACGCTCTGGGTCGCCGGACCGGCTTCTGCTCAGACCACCGAACTGTTTGCGGATGTGATGGCCTCCTGGCCGGACCTTGAGGCCGCGGTGGTGGAGGCGAGACATGACATTCACCAGCACCCGGAGTTGTCCGCGCAGGAGTACCGCACCGCGGAGAAGGTCGCTGAATGGCTCGAACGCTACGGCTGGGAGGTCCGTCGCGGGATCGCAGAAACGGGAGTCGTGGGCGTTCTGAATGGGGGGCTTCCAGGACCCCTGGTGGCATTCCGGGCGGACATGGATGCGGTGGAAAGCACGGCACCTGATCCCGTACCGTATGCCAGCCTGACACCCGGAATCCGCCATATCTGCGGTCATGACGTGCACACAGCCGTCGGGCTTGGTCTGGCCGCCGTGCTTGCAGAAGCACGCGACCGGCTGCCGGGGGCTGTGATGCTGATCTTCCAGCCTGCGGAAGAACGCGCCGATGGGGCATCCCGCATGCTGGAGGATGGCCTTTTCGAGGAGCACCTACCCGAGGCCGTGTTCGCCCTGCACACCGCGCCATATTCCGTTGGGCACGTTGCAACCATGCCTGGAGGCATGATGGTGTCGCGGTCGTGGGTGCATGTCGACATCACGGGCTCGGGAGATCTGGATGGTGCGGCAGCGGCTGCACGATCCCGTGTGATGGCCGAGAGCACGGTAGCGCCGATGGCGGCGTCCTTCCCATCGCCCCCGGATGCCGTGCTGGTTCAGCTGGCACCGACCCGAGGGAGCGGGGACTCACGCACGATTCGTGGGCAACTCATGACCGGGAGTCCGGTGATCCTGGACAGACTGGCACGCACGTTCGCAGCCATGGGCGACTCACTGAGTTCTGCTGACGTGCGAGTCGAAGCCCGCCTGATCCCCGCAGCCATTCCCGGCGTGCAGAACGATGCGACCCTTGTGGAACAGTCCAACGCGTCCCTTGCACGCCTGACGCCGGACGTGACCGTGCATGGCATTGAGTCTGTCGTACCTGCCTTCAGCGAGGACTTTGGTCACTTTCAGCGGCACACTCCGGGCGTTATGTATTTCCTTGGCGTCGGCCGTCAGGGTTTGCCGCACAGCGCGGGATACGTCGCGGACGACGCGGCGATCGGCGTGGGCGTGCGGGCGATGACCGCCGTAATGCTGGATCGGCTTTCCGTTCAGGACGGCTAGGGACCGCCGCTTTCGCGGCCTTTGCGAACCTCGAGGGTGCTGATCCGTCCCAGCATGGAGCGCCTGCGGTGAGTACGGCAGGCAGCTGGAGCCTAGGAGCAGGGCATGCCCGTCACGAGTACCAGACATGAGCGCGGAGTCATCTGGCTTTGCGATGGACTGGTCACCGGTGAAGAACTTCTTCTGGCGAACAGCGGAGACGCGCTGCTTTCACCCCTGCCGGAATTCGCGATCGTGGACCTGCGGGCAGTGACAGGTATCGACGTCTCGCACAGGGATCTCGCTTTCCTGGCCAGCCAGGACTCGCGCCTCACGCGGCTGCGACCGGGGTTTCAAGTTGCGTTCGTTTCCCCGAGTCCGGAGATCAGGGAGCTGGTGGAACGGTATGTGGACTACCTGTGCAAGCTGACGTTGCCCCCCGCAGACTGGGAGGTGCTCGTCGCAGATGCCATGGACGACGCCTGGGCGTCTGTGGGCTGCGCGGGGTCTTGAGGGCGCTTGGGGGGGGGCCGGCGGGGCGCAGCCTTGGGGGCTTGGCACGGGCTCGGCGCGGGCTCGGGGGCGCGGCGCGGGCCTCGGCGCAGGGGCGGGGCGCGGCCTTGGGGCGCACCCGACCGGTGCGGCACGCAGGGCGCGGCCTTGGGGGGGGCGCGGCGGCGGCCACTGGGGCGCCCCCGACCGGTGCGGGGGCCAGCTGGGCGCGCCGAGTGGAATGAGACCCCCGAATTCCACGTTTGGGCCGCCCAGAGCGCGCCCCGAGTGGAATACGCCCTCGGATTGCATGTTTGCGCCGACCCGGGCACGGCCAGAGTGGAATAGGGCGCCCGGATTACATTGCGCCCCCGAAATGGCGCTCCCCGACCATTCGAGCCGGCTCGGCGTGGCCGGCGCCGCGGCCTCCAGGGCGAACCGATCTCTGGCCGGCCAGGCCGCGTGAACCCTACCGGGCGGCGCGGCGCGGGGCGAGACAACCGGTGCGGCGCACATGGCGCGGCCGCGGCCACTGGGGCGCCCCCGACCGCCGCGGGGGCCGACTGGGCGCGCCGTGTGGAATGAGGCCCCCGAATTCCACGTTTGCGCCGCCCGCAGCGCACCTCGAGTGGAATACGCCCTCGGATTACATGTCTGTGCCGGCCGACGCAGGTCACAAGTGGAATCGGGCCCCCGGATTACACGTTTGCGCCTCCGAAATGGCGGTTCCCCGGCCGGCGGCGCCTGCTCGCCGTGTCCCGCGCCGCGGCCTCCAGGGATGAACTTCCCTCTGCCCGGCCGGCGGCGCCTGCTCGCCGTGTCCCGCGCCGCGGCCTCCAGGGTGAACCGCTCTCTGGCCGGCCTGGCCGCGGCCGCGGACGTGAACCCGACCGACCCGCCGCGCGGCCCCGGGGAGCGGGTCGTCCGGCGTCTGACGCACGGGCGTGCCGGGTGGAGTGAGGCCCCAGCCGTCTAGCGAACTTTCGCTGGACCGGGCGGTCCAAGCTGACTGCTCCCGCCCACCGCCCGCCTGACGATGCAGCCAGAGACGTACCAGACCAAGCACCCCGTACGATTCGTCACCGCCGCTTCCCTGTTTGACGGCCATGACGCGGCCATCAACATCATGCGCCGCGTGCTTCAGGCATCGGGCGCCGAGGTGATCCACCTCGGCCACAACCGCAGTGTGCAGGAGGTCGTGGACACCGCCATCCAGGAGGACGTGCAGGGCATTGCCGTCAGCTCCTACCAGGGCGGCCACATGGAGTACTTCAAATACATGCACGACCTGCTGCAGGAAGCAGGCTGCGGCCACATTCGCATCTACGGCGGCGGCGGCGGTGTGATCGTGCCGTCGGAGATCCAGGAGCTCCACAGCTACGGCATCGCCCGCATCTTTTCCCCGGAGGATGGACTGGCGATGGGCTTGCAAGGCATGATCAACGTCATGCTCGAAGAATGCGATTTCCCCCTCCCGGGCGTGAGGGACGGCTCGAGCCTCGGCACGCGATCGGCGAAGGTCATGGCCCGACAGCTGACTGCCGTAGAAGCGGAGGCAGCCGCTGAACCCGCGTTGCCGGCAGGCCCCGAAGGCGACGGAGGCATGTCCCTGGGCATCACGCTCAAGCCGGTCCCGGTGCTTGGAATCACGGGCACGGGAGGCGCGGGCAAGTCCACACTCACCGACGAGGTTATCCGCCGCTTCCTCAACGATTTTGACGATGTGGAGATCGCCGTCATCTCAGTGGACCCGACGCGCCGGAGAACCGGCGGTGCGCTGCTCGGCGATCGCATCCGCATGAACGCGATCTACGGCGAGCACGCAGACCGCGTCTACATGCGCTCATTCGCGACGCGCCAGGCCCACCGCGCCACCTCAAAGGCGCTGACGGACTCCATCGCAGTGTGCAAGGCCGCAGGGTTCGACCTGGTCATTCTGGAAACGGCGGGCATCGGCCAGTCCGATACCGAGGTCACCGAACTCGTGGACCTCTCGATCTACGTCATGACTCAGGACTACGGCGCCTCCACGCAGTTGGAGAAGATCGGCATGCTGGATGCGGCCGATCTCGTGGTGCTCAACAAGTTCGAGAAGCGCGGGAGCGCGGACGCCCTGCGGGACATCCGCAAACAGATGCAGCGCAATCAGGCGGCCTTCCACGAGGACCCCGATACCATGCCGGTCTTTCCGACCATGGCATCGAAGTTCAACGACTCGGGCGTGAGCCGGCTTTACCTCGCGATTCTGAGTCGTCTGAACGAGAACTACGCATTCGACCGCGAAACCCGGCTCTTCGAAGACGCGGACCTGCCGGAGCTACCCGCCGTAGAGACCGCGGTTATCCCGCCGCGTCGGCAGCGCTACCTCGGAGAGATCGCCGAAAGTTGCCGGACATACCGCGATCATGCGGAGGAGCAGGTGGCCATCGCCCGAAAATGGGGTCAGGCAACGGGCGCACTGCAGCAACTGAACGAGTGGGATCCTGAAGACCGGGACACACTGGTGGCCCGGCTGGACCAGATGGTCAAGCACTGGTGGGACCGCCTGGACGCCCGCAGCAAGGGCATTCTCGAGCAGTGGGATGACGTGGCCGCCCGATACACGGCGGAAACGTTCACCTACACGGTGAGGGGGCGCGATTTTGAAGTGCCCCTGTACCGAGAGTCGCTGAGCGGCACGCGCATCCCTCGGGTGGTACTGCCACGCACCGAGGACCCCGGAGAGCGCCTCCGGTTTGCGCTGCTGGAGAATCTGCCGGGCTACTTCCCGTTCACGGCGGGCGTCTTCCCGTTCAAGCGTGAAGGCGAGGACCCAACACGCATGTTCGCTGGAGAGGGCAACCCGGAGCGAACCAACCGCCGCTTCCATCTGGTCAGTGAAGGCATACCGGCCAAGCGCCTGTCGACGGCCTTCGACTCGGTGACCCTGTACGGCTTCGATCCGGACGAGCGGCCCGACATCTACGGCAAGGTGGGCAACGCGGGCGTCAGCATTTGCACGCTCGACGACATGAAGCGGCTCTACTCCGGGTTCGACCTGTGCGACCCGGCGACGTCCGTTTCCATGACCATCAATGGCCCGGCTCCGATGCTGCTGGCCATGTTCATGAACACGGCCATCGACCAGCAGGTGGAGCGCTACCTGCGCGAGGCCGATCGCTGGGAAAAGGTCGAGCGGGAGATCGAGGAGCGGCTCGGATCCCATCGCCCGAAATACCGGCCCACCGGACCGACCGGCCCCGAAAAGGAGCTGCCGCCAACCCATGACGGATCCGGACTCGGGCTGCTGGGCACTACAGGCCAGGAACTGGTCGATTGGGGGCTGCTCAGCCAGGAGGAACTTGACCGCATTGCCGCCGAGGCCGTCAGCCGTGTCCGTGGAACGGTGCAGGCCGACATTCTCAAGGAAGATCAGGCGCAGAACACGTGCATCTTCTCCACCGAGTTCGCCATGCGGCTCATGGGCGATGTGCAGCAGTACTTCATCGACCACCGGGTGCGCAATTTCTACTCGGTATCGATTTCGGGGTACCACATTGCCGAAGCGGGCGCCAACCCGATCTCGCAGTTGGCGTTCACGCTGTCCAACGGTTTCACGCTGGTTGAGTACTACCGCAGTCGCGGCATGGACGTCAACGCGTTCGCGCCGAACCTGAGCTTCTTCTTCTCGAACGGCATGGATCCCGAGTACTCGGTGATCGGCCGCGTGGCACGACGGATATGGAGCGTCGCGATGCGCGATCTCTACGGGGCCAACGAGCGCAGCCAGAAACTCAAGTACCACATTCAGACCTCGGGACGCAGTCTGCACGCCCAGGAGATCCAGTTCAACGACATCCGGACCACCCTGCAGGCCCTGATGGCGATCTACGACAACTGCAACAGTCTGCACACGAACGCCTATGACGAGGCCATCACGACGCCGACCGAGGAGAGCGTGCGCCGGGCGATGGCCATTCAGCTGATCATCAACCGGGAGTTGGGCCTGGCGAAGAACGAGAATCCGCTCCAGGGCGCATTCATCATCGACGAACTGACCGACCTGGTCGAAGAGGCTGTGCTCGTGGAGTTTGAGCGCATCAACGACCGGGGCGGCGTGCTGGGCGCCATGGAAACCATGTACCAGCGCGGACGCATCCAGGAGGAGTCGATGTACTACGAGCGCAAGAAGCTCTCGGGCGAGCTGCCGGTCATCGGAGTGAACACGTTCCTGGGCGCGGACGAAGATCAGTCGGGCGATGCGCCCGTCGCCCTGATGCGGTCTTCCACTGCGGAGAAAGACGCCCAGATTGCGTCTCTGCGCAGCTTCCAGGCACGCAACGCAGAACAGAGCTCGGCGGCGCTGGGCCGCCTTCAGGAGTCGGCGCGGGCCGGAGAAAACGTGTTTGCCGTGCTCATGGACGCGGTGAAAGTGTGCTCTCTGGGGCAGATCACTTCGGCACTGTTTGAGGTCGGCGGTCAGTACCGGCGGAATATGTAGGGCCGTTGGTCGGTTTTGGTGCCGGAGGGGCTTTCTCCGACACGGATCAGGTGTGATTTTGCGCTCTCGGGGATGTTGTTGCCCGAGTCAAATTTCCTGATCTACCTCTATGCGTCACGTCTTCCGGGCCCTGCTGGCGGTGGCCCTGTTCTGCGCTTCCGACCTGGCCGCTCAGTCCACGGCCGAACAAGTGACATCGCTGACCGACCAGGGTCGCGACCTGCGTGGCTCCGATCCCGCGCAGGCCGACTCCCTGCTTGCGAAGGCGATCCGCCTGGCCGTCGCGGCAGGCGATTCGGCCGGAGTGGCCCAGGCGTTGATTTATGTCGGCAATCTGCGCTACTTCGAAGGCGCGTTTGAGCAGGCGCAGGGGCTGTACTTCCGTGCCTTCGACGCCGCAGAGGCTGCCGGCGCGGGAGGGATCCGGGCCCACGCCATGAACGAGATGGGCACGCTCTATCGCCGGCAGGGCGATCTGGACAAGGCCCTCGAGTACTTCGTGCAGGGCCTGGAGGTGTCCCGCGCCGCCGCCGACAGCGTGCAGATCGCGAACTCCATGAACAACATGGGCATCGTGCACGACAACCAGGGAGATTTCGAGCAGGCCATGCAGCTGTTTTCGGAATCGGCGGATATGAAGCGCGCCATCGGCGACGTGAACGGATTGACATACAACCTGGACAACATGGGCATCACGTCGTCGCGCCTGGGCCGGTTCGCGCAGGCGGAGCAGTACTTCCGGGAAGGTGCGGCGCTTCGGGAGCAGCTGGGCGACCGGCTGGGCTACGCCATCATCCTCAACAATATGGCCGGCATGTTTCTCGAAAGGGGCCAAACGGGCCGTGCGCTGACCGAATACGAAAAAGTACTGCCGGTGTCACGTGAGCTCGCGTATGCCGACTTCGAGCGTCACATCCTCGAACAAATGGCCCGCGGATTTGAAGAGCAAGGTGATTGGCAGGCGGCACTCACCCACCAGAAACTCGAACGCACGCTGGCCGACAGCCTGTTCAACGAGGAGCGCAGTCGTCAGATTCTGGCGATGCGCGAGGAGTTTGAGACCGAGCAGAAAGAGCAGACCATCGTCCTCCAGGAGGCGCGACTGGAGCAGCAGTCGGCTGCCCTTCAGCGGAACTACCTGCTGCTGGGTTTTGCCCTCGCCGCACTCCTCGCACTGGGCGCTACCATCGCTCTCCAGCGTGCCCGTGCCGAGGCCCGGATCCGCGCCGCGCAGACACGCGCCACCATTGCGTCCGAAGACCGGGAGCGGCAACGCATCGCCGGAGATCTCCACGATGGGCTCGGGCAGCTGATCACAACCGCCAGGCTCTCCCTCGGTACTGAAACCGCCTCCCCCGCGGTCTTTGACGAGATGTATGACGAGATGCGCCGGGTGGCATTCAATCTCATGCCGGCCGCACTCGTCCGTGGCGACCTCCATGCCGCCCTCCAGGAGCTGGCTGCCCGCGTCCAGGCCGCAGGTGGTACCGTGCATGTGCATGCAGGAACCCTGCCTGACCTCGGGCCGGAGACACGGCACTCGGTCTATCGCATCGTACAGGAGTGGCTTTCCAATGCGCTGAAACACAGCGGAGCCAAGGAGGTCTTCGTACAGATCCACGCTGACGAGGGGGCGCTTGAGGTGACGATCGAGGATCAGGCCCCCGGATTTGATCCGGCCACCCTCGAGGCGGGTTCCGGTCACGGCTGGCCGAACATCCAGGCGCGCGCACGCGCGATCGGAGGCACGGTGCGCGTCGAGAGTACTCCTGGAAGGGCCGGCACCACCCTGCATCTCATGGCAACACTCGTCGAGGCGCGCGAAGCTGCATGACCGAGCCGGCGATTCGTGTGATGCTGGCAGACGACCACGGTGTTCTCCGTGAGGGTCTCGCCGCACGGCTGGGGGCAGAGACCGACCTGTCGGTCGTGGCTTCTGTGTCCTCGGGCCAGGGAGCGCTCGACGCGCTGGCCGGCACGCACGTGGACGTACTCGTGAGCGACCAGTCCATGCCTGAGATCGATGGGCTGACGCTGGCCCGGGAGGTCCGCAGGCTGTATCCCGACACGGCGGTGCTGATTCTGACCATGCACGAGGATGGCTATCTGCAGGAGGAGGCACGCCGGGCGGGAGCTCGCGGTCTGGTGCTGAAACGAGCACCGGTTTCTGAGCTGGCGTCCGCCATCCGCACGGTCAGCAGCGGCGGAGAGGTGTTTCCCGCGAAACCCCCGGACACGCCGACTGCGCTGCTGAGCCCCCGCGAGCGCCAGGTGCTCAAGCTGGTCGTCGCAGAGCAGTCCAACCTCCAGATCGCCGAGACGCTTTTCATATCGGTGCAGACCGTGGAGACACACCGGAAGAACATCTTCCGAAAGACCGGCGCGGGGTCGCTTGTGGGGCTGGTCAATTTTGCCCACGCGAACGGACTGCTGCAGGAGTAGGCCGGCGACATGGGTGCCGGGACCAACCTACCGGTGCGTTCGCGTGCTGGCCTCGGCGACTCCCGGCAAACCGGTCAGGGCCTGGAGAAACGATTCCGGAGCCTCCAGAAACGGCAGATGCTTCGTGCCCTCTAGAACCACGAGGCGGCTCTGCGGCACGGCGGAAGCCATGGCCTCCATCGCGCCCCGGTACCCGTCCGACTCCCCCGCGATGAGCAGCACCGGGCACTTCACCTCAGTGAGCCGATGGCCGACCTGCCATCCGGGCAAGATGTGCTGGAACCCCTGGTTGAAGGCGCGAGCGGAGAATTGCGAGGCGTCCAAGGGGCCCCAGACCGCATCGCCCGAGAAGAATCGAGGCCACCGCTCGCGATAGAAAGCGCCGACCGAGCGATCGTCCGGCAACGTTGGCGGCTTCATGCTCACCGGACCGGGGCCGGTGCACACCAGGACCAGAGCGCTGAGTGCATCCGGATGCCTCAGCGCAGTCTCCAGGGCGATGAATCCGCCGAACGAGTGACCGAGAAGGACCGGCGGATCCGGCTCGGTGGCCAGCGCCTCAACCGTGGCGTGCACCCAGGCGTCCATGCTCACCTCGTCCCCGGCTCGAGCGCCGTGTCCGGGCAGGTCGGGCACCTCGAAGCGAGCAAGCACGGAGTGACGCATGTATCCGCCGTCGATCCCCGGCCCGCCGTGCAGGCAGATCATGTCAATTGGACCAGGGAGGCACCACGCCATTCATCCTCGCATAGGCCACCAGCTGTCCGAGGTGCTCATGCAGGTGTGTAGACGTCAACATGAGGTAGCCCTGACCGCTGCCGGGAGTGCCGAACAGATCCATATCCTGAGCCAGGCGCTCGTCCGAGATGGCCTCGGTACATGCCCTCAGGTGCACAAAGGAAGCGGCAAGCACGGTCTCGGTCTCCGGCCTCCCGTGGGCGGTCTCAAACGCCACCACGGAGCTGTAGTCGCCGGTGAATCCGGTCTCGGCGGGCGGCTGGCAACCCATCTGCGTGAGCATCCAGTAGTTGGTGCCAGCAATGTGGCGAATCACCTCCTCGACCGACCGCACACCCTCCGCGGGCCGCCAGGCATACTGGTCGTCGGTGAGCACTTCGGCAAGCCCGATGACCTTGTTCTGGGCTATTTCGAAGGAGGCGATGGTCTCTTGCCGAAAGTCCATTTGCGCCATGGCGCCGTTTGCGACAAAGAGCAACAGCAATAGTCCGAAGGCCTGTTTCATGGGGCGGTCGTCTGTTTCTTCAGAAGACCAGTGTACACCACCCGCCTTCCCGATTGCATGCCCTTTGACGCCCCCCGCGTTTCCGGACCCGTCGAGCGTCTGTTCGTCGTCCTCGGCGACCAGCTGGACTACCAGTCCGAACTCATTCACGGACTGAGTGAACACGATGCGGTGCTGATGATGGAGGTTCGGGAAGAGTCGGAGCACGTGGTCACGCACCATCAGCGCACCGTGGTCTTCCTTTCGGCCATGCGCCACTTCTGCCAGCACCTGCAGCGCGAAGACATACGCGTGGAGTACGTGGCGCTGGACGACGACGACAATACGCATTCATTCGGCTCCGAATTGGAGCGGGCCATCGACCGGCTGGATCCGGCAAGCGTAGAGGTAGTGCGTCCCGGGTCGTGGCGTGTGCTGGACATGCTCAGTGATGCAGCTGACGACCTCAGCGTGCACGAGGACCCGCACTTCCTCTCCACTCCGCAGGACTTCGAGGACTGGGCCAGCGGTCGAAAGGCGCTGACCATGGAGTACTGGTACCGCGAGATGCGCAAGCAACACGGCATCCTTGTTTCCGGGGACGGCAAGCCCGAAGGCGGCGACTGGAACTACGACAAGGAAAACCGCAATGCGTTCAAGCAGGCCCCCAAGCCGCCGGCGCCGTGGACCGCCGATGCCGACGAGATCACGACTGAAGTGCACGAGCTGGTGGGCGAGATGCTCGAGCTCGAAGGTGCCGCTGAATTGCCGAGATGGCCCGTAACCCGCCAGCAGGCCCTGTACCAGCTCGATAGCTTCATCAAGGGCTCGTTGCCGGATTTTGGACAGTGGCAGGACGCGATGTGGACTGGCGATGCGCTCCTCTGGCACTCCCACCTCTCGCCGGCACTGAACCTGAAGCTGCTGACGCCGCGAGAAGTGGTGGATCGTGCCGTTGATGCCTACCACCGCGGCGATGCACCGCTGAATTCCGTCGAAGGCTTCGTGCGCCAGATCATCGGCTGGCGCGAGTTCATGCGGGGCATCTACTGGACGCAGCGCAAAGACTACCGGGATCACAACCGGCTTCGCGCCCGCCGCGAGTTGCCGGAGGCCTACTGGACGGCGGACTCCTCTATGCGATGTGTGCAGGAGGCCGTGCGTCCGGTTCTGACGATGGGCTATTCGCACCACATCCAGCGACTGATGATCACCGGCAATCTGGCCCTGACAGCGGGGGTGCACCCCGGCGCGGTTCGAGACTGGTACCTGGGCATGTTTGTCGACGGCGTGGATTGGGTGACGACGCCCAACGTGGTCGGCATGGCCCTGTATGCGGACGGTGGTGTGGTCGCGACAAAGCCCTACGCGGCCGGGGGCGGTTACGTCAATCGCATGAGCAACTACTGCTCGGAATGCCGCTTCAACCCCCGGAAACGGACTGGCCCCGACGCCTGCCCGCTCACCACCCTCTACTGGGATTTCCTCGCCCGAAACAGGGACGACTTCGAAGACAACCACCGGATGGGCCTGATGCTGAAGAACCTGGACCGCATGGAGGCTCCCGAACTCGAGAAGGTGCGGGATCGCGCCGGCGAGGTTCAGCGCGCCCTGTAGACTTGTCCGCCAGCGGACAGCGGGTGCCCGAAACCGTGCGTTATGCTGGTCAGAATGGGTGTTTTGTCGACGCCACGGCAATGGCACATGCCTTGCAACCGTTGTCCGGACTCACCTGACCGGGGAATACTGTGATCCGACACTACTTGCGCACGACCCTGCGCGTGCTGACGCGGCACGCCAGCTTTTCTGCCATCAACCTGACCGGACTCTCGATCGGCATCGCTTCGGCCCTGCTGCTCCTGCTGTTCGTGCAGAACGAGGTCACCTTCGACCAGGCGCATGACAAGGCAGACCGGATCTACCGGGCGTGGCTGCTGGAGGAATACGGGGAGGATCAGGTGCACTTCAATACGACCACGCCGGTCCGGCTGGCCACCGATCTGGCCACACACATTCCTGAGGTGGAGGCCGCGGTCCGCTTCGACCGGTTCAACGACACGGTGCGCCGGGGCGCGTTCAGTCAAAACGAGTCGCTCTTCCTGGTCGATGAGCAGTTCCTGCAGGTCTTCGATTTCCCGGTCGTGAGGGGCGAGCGCTCCTCCATGCTCTACGGCCCGGAAAACATTGTGCTTACCGAGAGCGCCGCAAGCCGCTACTTCGGACAGGCCAACCCACTGGGCGAGACGCTGTCCCTGGACTTCAGCGGGAATCCCAGACAGTTTCAGGTCTCGGGCGTGCTGGAGGACGTGCCGGAGAACTCCAGTCTGCAATTCGAATTCCTGGTGCCCTACCCGGTCGCGGATTGGTTCTACCCGGACGAGGTGATGACGGCGTTCATGATGGTCTCTCCCGAGACCTACGTGCTCCTGAGTCCCGGTACCACGCCGGCCGACCTGGAGGACAAGATCCAGGCGATGCTGAACTCGTTGCTCGGAGACCGGGTGGAGCCGGGTCAGTACCAGGTCGGCCTGCAGCCGCTGCTCGACATCCACACAAACCCCGAGTTTCCGCAGGGCTATTCCACCGTCATCAATCCGATGTACGTGCGGGTGCTGCTGGCCCTTGCCCTCCTGATTCTGGCGGTCGCGTCCATCAACTTCGTCACGCTGTCCGTTTCGCGGTCGTTGGCTCGGGCCAAGGAGATCGGCGTGCGCAAGGTCATTGGTGCAGACCGGGGTCAGCTGATGGTTCAGTACTGGGGCGAGGCGCTTGCGATCACGGGGCTCTCGCTTGCAGCCGGGGTTCTGCTGGCCCGACTCTTCCTGCCCGCATTCAATGGTCTGGCCCAGCGCGAACTCGTATTGGCAGCGACCCCGGGCACATTCGCCCTGCTGGCGGGCATTTTCGTGGTCGTGGGTCTGTTGGCGGGCCTCTACCCCGCCCTGGTGCTCTCCCGGTTCTCGCCCATCGATGCGTTCCGCGGCAAGGTCTCGGGCAACGAGAAGAGCGCTGTGCGACGCAGCCTCGTGGTCGCGCAGTTTGCCCTGTCCATCCTTCTGATTGCCTGTACGCTGGTGATCGGCCGGCAGTTGGACTACCTCCAGGAGAAAGACCTCGGCTTCGACCGTGAGTCCGTGCTTACGGTACCGACGCTGGTCGGAGCGGTCGACGGCAAGGCCCTCGCCGAACGGCTTCGTTTCCAACTCGAAGGCCGGTCGGACGTCAAGTCGCTGACCGCCGCGGCAGCTCTCTTTGATCAGAATGGCTGGGGTCGGGTGGGCTACACGGCGAACGACGGGAGCTACCGACGCCATTTCGTCAACGTGGTCGATCACGACTTCATGCGCACGATGGGGCTTCGGTTGGTGGCCGGCCGGGACTTTGACCGCAGCCAGCCGGCAGACGGGGAGCGCGCCGTCATCATCAACGAGGCGTTTGCGCAGGCCTACGGCTGGGACACACCGCTCCTGGAACGCCTTCCCGGCAGCGACTTCATCGATCACGAAATCATCGGCGTCGCCGAGAATTTCCACTATGCCTCCCTGCATCAGGAAATTCAGCCCGCGCTGTTTGTGCTCGGACCCAACGTGGCTTTCTCAGGGGCGTCCGATTTTGATTACGGCGGATCCTTCGCCGCAGACATCGCGATCCGCCTCGAAACCAACGATCTGCCGGCTACGATCTCTGCCATCTCCGACGTGTGGTCGGAAGCCGCACCGGAGATGCCGTTTGCCTACAGTTTCGTGGATGAAGCGCTGGACCAGCAGTACCGCCAGGAGGCTCGCCTCTCCAGCATGGTGACGATTGGCGCCCTGCTCTCCATCCTGATCGCCGGCCTTGGCCTGTTTGGACTGGCCTCGCTATCGGTAGCCCGTCGCACCAAAGAAATCGGCCTGCGCAAGGTGCTCGGAGCCTCAGTTGCCGGCATCGTTGGCCTCTTCACCAGGGAGTTCAGCACGCTTGTCCTGGCCGCCTTTGTGATCGCCGCGCCGCTGGCATGGCTGGGGATGGAGCGCTGGACCGAGTCCTTTGCCTACAGGGCGGACATCGGCCTGGTCCCCTTCGCCCTCGCCCTTGCGGCGGCGCTCGGCATCATGCTCGCTGCGGTGAGCTCCCAGGCCATCCGGGCCGGACTCGCCAATCCGGTTGACTCCCTTCGGGACGAATAGGAACTCCTGCGGGCGATGGGGTCTGCAGTGACCCCATCGCCCGGGAGATTGCCTTATTCGTAGCGCAATGACCTGACGGGATTGGCCCGGGCGGCACGCACTGCGTGGACGGCCACCGTGCCCAGCGCGATGGTCATCGCCATGGCGGCGGCACCGACAAACACCAGCGGGCTGATGGGTGCCCGGAAGGCAAAGGCCTCCAGCCACTGATTCATGGCGTACCACGCGAGCGGGGCGGCAATCACGCTGGCCACCGCGACCAGTACGGCGAATTCGCGGGAGAGCAGACCGGTCACTCCGGCCACCGAAGCCCCGAGCACTTTGCGAATGCCGATCTCCTTGGTTCTGCGGCCGACCGTCAGGATGGCCAGGCCGAACAGACCCATGCAGGCGATGATGATCGCCAGCAGCGAGGAATACGTCACCAGCTGCTGCCAACGCTGTTCGGTGGCGTACTGCGACGCCAGGTCTTCGTCCACAAACGAGTACGCGAAGGGGCTGTCAGGGACCAGGGCCTGCCATGCGTTTTCCACCAGCGCCAACGAGCCCTGCACGTCATCGGGCTGGATGCGCACCAGCAATGCGCCCATGAAATTGTAGTAGTTGGGGTGCATGTTCATCACCAGTGGCTGCACCTCGTTGCGCAGACTCTGGAAATGAAAGTCCTTCACAACCCCAATGACCGTCGGGGACTCCTCGTAGATGAAGCTCAACCAGTTGTCCATCACATGACCAATGGGGTCTTCGATGCCGAACTCGCGCACGAGCGCTTCATTGACCACAATGGAGCCGGTTGGGTCACCTGGAAACTCCTCCGAGAAGAAGCGCCCCTCGGCCATCTCCATGTCCAGCAGGTCGAGGTAGTCGTATCCGACTCCGAAATTGTAGGCTGAACGCGGCGTTCCGCTGGCGTCGGCCCAACCATTACGATCGGAACCGCGTGTGAACGTGTAGCCACTGCGTTCGACATGCGTCACCTGCTCGTACGGAAGCAGCTGGTCTTTCATGCCGGCCAGCACACCTTCGGCGGCCGAGCGTGGTACCCCGTTGGCGTTGATGGCAATCACAAAGTCCTCGTTGAAGCCAAGGTCCTTCTCCAGCATGTAGCGGAGCTGTCCGGTCATAATCACGGTGGACGCAATCAACCCGATGCCGATGGTGAACTGCAGCACCACCAGACCCTGAGTCAGCAGATTGTTGCGTGGCGACGAGACGGCACCCTTCAGCACCGAAGCGGGCATGTACCGGGAGAGAACAGCCGCTGGATACCCCCCTGCCACCGTTCCCACGACCATGACCAGCAGCACCAGGGCGGCCAGAATCAGGATGGGCGACACGTTGCCAACGGCTACATCCACTCCCGTCAGATTGTTGAAGGCCGGCAGCATGGCGAGGGCCACGAAGAACCCCAGCACCAGCGACACCGTTGCTGCCACGAATGACTCGCCCCAGTGCTGACGCATGATCTGGGAGCGATTGGCGCCGAGCACCTTGCGTACGCCTACCTCTCTGGCCCGAATCGTCGACTGGCCGACCGAGAGGGTCATGAAGTTGATGCAGGCGATCAGCAGGATGAGTGCACCAATGCCCATGAGCACAAAGGAATAGACCGGATTGTGCTGCTGGGCCTCATAGGGCACCCAGACATCCACGTTGCGGTGAACGTCTACCAGCGGCTGCAGTCTGAGCGCGTACGACCCGTCCGTCGTGGCCATGCGCTCTGCATTCCGCATGCCTTCCACGTAGGAGGCAAACTGTACGTCCGTGAACGGTGGGAACGCCGCCTCCAGGGAAACGGGCGTGGCCCCTTCGCCCAGCAACACGTAGGTGGAGGTACGGCCGCCCCAGTTGTTGCCCCCGACGTAGATGTTGTCATAGTTCTCGAAGCTGACCGCGATCTCGAAGCTCAGACTGGACGTGGCTGGAAAGTCCTCCACCACGGCCGCCACGTTGAAATCGTAGGTGCCGTCATCGGTGGAGGTCGAAATCACCTGCCCCAGGGCGAGCGACCAGTCTCCGTCTCCCGCGCCAAAAACCGCCTCGGCCACCTCGCGGGTGATCACCATGGAGGATGGGTCTGCGATGGCCGCACGCGCATCGCCCGCGAGCACCTCAAACGAGAACATGTCGTAGAAGTCGGGGTCGATTTCGGCAAACTCATACCGGAACGAGCGATCCCCTACCTCAAAAACTCGCCCACTGGCTACAAACCGCGTGGAGGCTTCGATCCCGGGAAAAGCGTTATCCAACTCGGGCGTAAAGTCAGGCGGCATCATCGCCTGCACCTCGGTGTCCCCGCCGGGCGTCTGGTACTCGAGGTAGACCCGGTAGATGTCGTCCTTCTGCTCGTGAAAGCGGTCGAAACTCCATTCGTGGTGCACGAGCAAGAAGATCAATGAACAGGTGGCCATGCCCACGGCAAGGCCAACGACGTTCAGAATGGCGTACGTGCCGCCGCGTCGGAATCGACGAAGGGCAACTTTCAGGTAACTCTTGAGCATGATTCTCGCCTGCCAGATATGAGGTTGGACCCGCAGGGAGGACGGGGTGAATACAACCTATGGAAGAAACAACGTTAGTGCTAATTTTTTAGCATTTCAGGCCGTGGGGGCCCTGGATTCGCCTACCGGCACCTCGCGCCGAAAGGTGATCGGCACCATTTCGCCATCCGGCGGCCCGATCTGCACCAGCTCCCAGTCTCCGGTTTCGTTGGCCAGATAACTCTTGAGCAGGTCGACCTTGTCCTCGCTTCCGAGCACGGCCGGCCACGGAAAGGATTCGATGCGATAGGTCATGGCTCGTTTCTCGCCGTCCACCGTCAACTCCAGGTCGACCGTTTTGTGTTTGTGCAGGTCGGGGATTGGGATGCAGATCGTGCTCATGGTCGATGGGGTTTATTCATAGCGAAGGGCGCGTACGGGATCGACAGTCGCCGCCCGAATCGCCTGGTAGCCGACCGCTGCCCAGGCAGCACCCAGCGTGATCGCGAGGGCAAGGAGAAAGCGGGTCCAGGGCATGCCCGGCGAGGCGGCAAATCCTTCGATCCACCATTGCACGCCCGCCCACGTCAAGGGAGTCGCGACCACAAAGGCGATGCCTACCAGGACCAGAAGGTCACGAGACAGGAGGGCCACCATGCCGGGCACGGAGGCACCCAGCACCTTGCGAATACCGATCTCCTTGGTGCGTCGCTCGGCGGCCAGCGCGGCCAGGCCGAAAAGTCCGAGGCAGGCGATCAGCATGCCCACGATGGAGAAGAGTCCCAGCAGCGTTGCCAGCCTGTCTTCGGAGCGGTAGAGAGCGTCAAACTGCTCGTCCAGAAAGCGGTATTCAAAAGGACGACCCGGATTGAAGGCCTTCCACGCATCCTCCAGGCTCGCCAGGGCTTCCGGGACCGGCCCTGGAGCAAGCCGGGCGGACGCCCAGTCGTAGTAGTACGACTCGGGCAGGATGTGGAACAGAATGGGGTCCAGGCTTCTGTGAAGCGAGTTGTACTGGAAGTCACGCACAACGCCGACCACTTCCCCTCGCTTGTCGATGTGGCCGTTGAACCAGACACCGAGATCGATCTGCTGACCCACGGCCTGCTCGGGGCTCCATCCGATGCGGGCTGCGGCAGACTCGTTGAGCAGGAATGCGGCAGAAGCGTCGGTCGGGTACTCCCAGGAAAAATCCCGGCCCGAAACCACCTGCAGGCCGTAGGTCTCCACGTAGTCCTGGTCAACCGTCAGGACCATCAGGTTCACGCTGTCCAGCGGTGCCTGGACGGGCCGCACGACCCAGTCGTGAATGCCGTCCCCCAGCCCGGGCATTCCAGACGACGCGGTCGCGTACTCGACCGCCGACAGCGCCCTCCAGGAATTCAGCAGAGACTGACTCTGGTACTGATTCTCCAACTCCCGGAACGGCACGATCACCACGCGCTCCTTGTCGAACCCGAGTCGTTCGCTGCGCACATAATCGAGTTGGCGCTGCACAACACCCGTGGTCACGATCAGTGCGATCGCAATCACGAATTGGGCCACCACCAGACCACGCCGCAGCACGGATGCCGAGTGTGTACTGTCTCCAACCAGGCCACGCACGGCCCTGGATGGTGCGAGCCGTGACAGCAACCAGGCCGGATAGGCACCCGCCGCGGTCGAGACGATCATCACCGTGCCCAGCGCAAGCAGGGGCATCCACGGCTGGAGTGCCAGCCCCGTCGCAATGTCCTTGCCGCTCAGCCTGTTGAATGCGGGCAGGAGTGCTTCCAGGAGAACCAGAGCGAGGACCACCGCCGCGGCCGACTGAATGGCGCTCTCCAGCCAGAACTGACGCAATAGCTGCCAACGGCCGGCTCCCAGTGCCTTGCGCGTGCCCACCTCGCCGGCGCGAACGAGCGTCCGTGCTGCCGCCAGGTTGGTGAAGTTGGCGCACGCCACGGCCAGGATGAGCACGGCGATGATCGAAAACAGGTAGACGTACGTGATGTCGCTGCTGGGCCCAAGCGTTTGCTGCATGGGTGCCCGCAGCCTGAGGTCACCCAGGGGCACGAGGTCGATGGTTCGGGTAGAGGCTCGAACCGGTCCCAGGCGACTCTCCGAGAACGCCGGCAGGCCGGCGCGAACGGCGCCTGCATCCCCCGAATCCCGCATCAGGCCGAAGGTGTAGAGCGGCGGATGGTCCCAATTGCGGGGATCCTCGATCCAGGTGCCATAGAGCGTGCGCATGCTCGAGAAGGAGGCAAGCACGCCGAACTGGAGGAGCGTTTGGCGCGGCGGGTCCTGGATAACGGCAGTTACCTCGAAGGCGTGCGTGCCCTCATCGTCCGTGCCAAGTAGGGTTTGTCCCAGTGCGTCTTCCCCCCCGAAATAGCGTCTGGCAGCCGACTGGGTCAGAACCACGCTGAACGGCCGCTCAAGGGCGGTCTGCGGTGATCCCTGCTCGAACCCGAACGTGAACACGCTGAAGAACGTGGAATCCACGAAGAGCATGCCCTCTTCCTGCACGGCTTCCCTGCCGTCGGCCTGGAGCAGCATGTCCTGAGGCAAGACCCGGACTGCGTCCTCCAGCTGCGCGAAGTCTTCCTTCAGCGCCAGCGCCAGCGGCCCGTAGGTGGTGCCTACGCGCAGCGGTCCATCCGCGGAGGGCCATTCCTCCACAAACTGCACGATTCGATCTGCGTGTTCGTGACCCCGCTCCCACCCCAGTTCATCCGTGACGAACAGCAGTATCAGGCCACAGCACGTCAGGCCGAGCGTAAGCCCGAGCACGTGAATGGCGGCGTTCCCCGGGTGTTTTCGGACCCGGCGAATGGCCGAACGTATCTCTGCGCGAACTACCCCATCGCCGTGTCTACCTCGTATTCGCGCTCCACGCGACCGTCAAGCAGCTCCACCACCCGGTCACCGTAGGCCGCGTAGTCCTCATTGTGCGTCACCTGCACTATGGTGACGCCCTCCTCCTGATTCAGCTGCCGGAGCAGCGTCATGATTTCGTCCCCCTGCGTGGAATGCAGGTTTCCGGTCGGCTCATCCGCGAGAATGAGTTTGGGTTGGATGACCAGGGCCCTGGCCACGCCGACCATCTGCTGCTGCCCACCGGAAAGCTGGCTTGGGAACAGATCCTTCTTGGCGACCATGTTGAACCGGTCCAGGGCGTCGGCCACGATGCTCTTGCGCTCGGCACCCTTGATCTTGCGATAGAGCAGGGGCGTCTCGAGGTTCTCGTAGACGGTCAGATCGTCGATGAGGTGGTAGGCCTGGAAGACGAAGCCGATGTGCTCCCGGTGCAGTTGGGTCTTCCTGCGCGCACTCATGCGGTGCACAGGCTCATCGAAGAAGTGATACTCCCCGCTGGTGGGCTCATCCAGCATGCCCAGGATGTGCAGCAGCGTGGATTTGCCGGAGCCGGACGGCCCCATGATCGACACAAACTCCCCCTGCCGGATCTCGACGCTCACACGACGCAGCACGTGGCTCTGGGTGAGCCCGTGGTCGTAGGACTTGGTCAGGTTTTCAGTGCGAATTACGGGGTCGGCCATCTATTCGTAGCGCAGGGATTTGACGGGGTCGGCAAGGGCAGAGCGCAGGGCGTGGTACGATACCGTCGACAGAGCGACGAGAAGCACCAGGGATCCGGCGATGGCGAACTGCCAGGGTGTGAGGTTGACCCGATAGGCGAATCCGTCGAGCCAGCCGCTCAGGGCCAGCCATGCGGCCGGCGCCGCCAACAGCGTTGCGATGGCCACCAGGACTGCGAACTCCCGTGAGACGAGACCGGCCAGACCCGGCACGGTGGCACCAAGCACCTTCCGGATTCCGATTTCCTTGCTGCGTCGGGTCACGGTCAGCGAAGCCATGCCGAACAGCCCAAGACAAGCCACCAGGAGTGCAATCAGAGCGGAGGCCTGCACCATCTGAGACCAGCGCTCGTCATTCTCGTAGGCGCGCGCCACGTCCTCGTCCAGGAATGTGTAGGTGAACGGCACTTCGGGGGCGAACGCCTGCCAGGCCCCCTCTGCAGAAGCGATTGCGTCCTGAACGCGGCCCGCGGCCGGACGGACAAGCACATAGGCCATCCACTCACCGGCCATGAAGAACATGGTCGGCTCCACATCGGAATGGAGCGACCTGAAGTTGGAGTCTCTCAGCACCCCGATGATCTCCGGGTCTCCTTCCTGGCCAACAATGCGTTTGCCCAGTGCTTCTTCGGCGGTCCACCCCCAATCCGCGGCGAACGCCTCGTTGATGAGCGCCGAAGACGAGTCGGCGGACCGGGCTGCGTCGAATCCTCGGCCGGCCACCAGCTCCATCTGCAGCAGATCCGTCAGCCAGGCATCGATGGCGTATTCGTAGGCCCGTTTTTCGACGCCATCGACCATCCAACTCGACGAGGAGGACCCGCGGTTCAGACTGAGCGAGATGCCGGCAACGCCTTCCACGTCAGACCGGGTCTCCAGGGTGTTCCTGAGGTGATCTCGAAGCGCGAACTCATCCAGCCCGGAGGTCGGCAGGACAAAGACCTGCTCGGCGTCATAGCCGAGGTCGCGGTCCTGGAGGAATCGGAGCTGCGCCTGCATGACGAGTGCTCCGGATACCAGAGCGACCGAGGCCGCAAACTGTACCAGAAGCAGTCCGCGTGACAGTGTGTTGCCTCCGGAGATCCTGAACCGACCCCGCAGGGCCTCCACCGGGCGATGCCGGGAGACTACCAGTGACGGATAAAAGCCCGCCGCGAGACCGGTAAGCCCGGCCACGCCCACCATTGCACCCAACAGCCAGGGTCTGGCCAACAGATCCAGATGCAGCTCCTTGCCCGACAACTGGCTGGCGGCAGGAGCCAACGCCTGCGCCAGCACCAGGCCTCCAACCAGGCCGAGGGCGGCCATGAACACGGCCTCTCCGCCGAACTGCGCGGCGATTTCCGCGCGACGGGCCCCAAGCGCCTTGCGCACGCCGATCTCCGATGCGCGGGTCGCGCTCTGGCCGATGGCAATCAGCGTGAAGTTGATGCACGCGAGAAGCAACACGAGGCCGGCGATGCCCAAAAGAATCCAGGAGTACCGCGGATCCGATGTAGGCACGAATGCGGCGCGCACGTCACTGCGCAGGTGCAGCTCCTTCAGGGGTGTCAGGGCAATCCCCGACGGATCGCCCTCCCCCGTCCACCATCCCACCTCACGGCCGCGCTGGGCGCGGTCCGGATAGAATGTGGTCCACAGGCCAGCGGCCCGGGTCTGCGCAGCCTGCAGATCGGTGCCCTCCTTGAGCAGAGCGTAGACCGGAAACGACGAAGAGCGCCAGTTATCCACCCGTGAGGCGATCCAGTCGTACACCAGTGGGGTCCGTTCAAACGGGAGGAGTACCTCAAACGGCAGATGCGTGCCGGCCGGAGCCGGGTACACGACCGCCGAGACAGTGGCCGTCTCGTACGATTCCTGGAACCGAATCTCCAGGGTCTCCCCGACGACATCGGTCCTGCCAAAGAAGCGGTCCGCAGCCTCGGTGGTCAGCACCACCGAACCAAGGTCTTTCAGGGCCGAAGGCAGCACCCCGGAAGCCGCCTGGTAGGTAAACACGTCGAAAAACGTGTCATCTGCCCACAGCACGGGCTGTTGGTGCATGACGCCCTCAACTCGGACCACGACCTGGGAGTCGCTGAACCGTACCGTAGCCTCAACATCCGCATGCTCGCGGGCGAACGCCTCCGCAAATGGATACGGATGTTGCGGCTGCTGCTCCGCGATGGACCCGTCGGGCTCGAAATCCACATCGTCGACCCGCACGATACGGTCGAGATGCTCATGCCAACCGTCATAGGAGAACTCGTCGGCCACAAAGAGCACGATGAGCGTCGTGACGGCAAGCGCCACGGACAATCCGAGCACGTTGATCGCCGCATACAGGCGCTGCTTGCGCACGACGCGCAACGCCTGTACCACATAGTGCCGAATCATCAGACCGCGTAGGTCTTGGACATGAAGTTCTCGGTCACCACGTGCCCGTCGAAGAGGTGGATGGTGCGATGACTGTATTCGGCGTCCGCCGGCGAGTGGGTGACCATCACGATCGTCGTGCCCGCCTCATTCAGTTCGGTGAGCAGCTTCATCACCTCCTCGCCGTTGGTCGAATCCAGATTTCCGGTGGGCTCGTCAGCAAGGATCAGCGCCGGGTTGGCCACGACTGCGCGGGCAACGGCGACACGCTGCTGCTGACCGCCGGACAGCTGCTGCGGAAAGTGGTCTTTCCTGTGCATGATCTGCGTGCGCTCCAGCGCTGCCGAAACCCGCTCGCGACGCTCCTGGGCCGACACGCCGAGGTACAGCAGTGGAAGCTCCACGTTTTCGTAGACCGTGAGCTCATCGATCAGATTGAACGACTGGAAGACGAAGCCGATGTTGCCTTTTCTCAGCTGAGCGCGCTGGCGCTCGGACAGGGTGGCCACTTCGGTGCCGTTAAAATCGTAGCTGCCCTTCGACGGGCTGTCGAGCAGTCCGAGAATGTTGAGCAGGGTAGACTTGCCGCATCCGGACGGCCCCATAATGGAGACGAATTCGCCCGGAGCGATGTCGATGGAGACGCCGTTCAGGGCCGTCGTTTCCACCTCATCAGTGCGGTAGGTCTTCGACAGATTCGAAGTCTTGATCATGGGTGTATAGGGTTGATGCCCCTCTGGGCGTTATTCCAGAATCAGTCGGTCTGCGTCTCCGAATGAGGCATAGCTGGATGTGATGACCCGGTCCCCTGGCTCGAGGCCGTCCATGACCTCCAGGAACAGCGGGTTCTGGCGACCTACGGTGACGTCCCGCCGAACGGCCTCCCCATCGGAAGTCAGGACGTAGACCCAGCTCCCCCCGGTCTGCTGGGCGAAGCCGCCGCGCGGAAGCAGCATGGCGTCTGCCGAGTCACTCATCTCCAGGCGGAGACGAATGGTCTGGCCACGGCGAATGTCGGGCGGCGCCGGACCCGAGAATTCGAGATCAACCTCAAACTCACCGTTGGCGACTTCGGGGTACACACGTGTGACCCGCATGTCGTACTCCACTCCAGCCACGGGCAGGGTGGTCGCGGATTGTCCAGCTTGCACGCGTGCGATGTAGAACTCATCCACCCCTGCACGGACGCGGAAGCTCGTGAGTTCGTCGATCTGGCCCAGCCTCGATCCGGGTGTATGGATCTCCCCGAACTCAACGTTCAGGGACGTCAACTGGCCCCCGATGGGCGCGCGCACGATCAGGTTGTCCAGAATGCGCTGAATGACGTCATAGTTGGCGTCCATGCGTTGCACCGAGGCCTGCATCTGCCCCAGTTGACTCGCCATGCGCAGCGAATCGGCCCGGTAGCCGTCCAGCGTCAGCTGCTTGGTGCGCAGGTAGTAGTTGTACTCGTCCGCAACCGTATCGAACTCCTGCTGCGAGATCAGCTGCTTCTCGAAGAGCTCCTGATTGCGCGCATAGAGCTTCTGCAACCTCTGGATCTGGTAGTCCATCTCAGCGATTTGCTGCCGCAGGTTGAGTGCATTCTGCTCCATGCGGAATTGAGTGTCCTGCACCCGGTTGATCTGCTCCATGCGCTGGGCGTCTGCGTTGATCAGCCGCAGCTGCAGGTCGTTGTTGGAGAGGGCCAGGAGCGGCTGACCGACAGTCACCTGGGTGCCCTCCAGAACGTAGATCTCCTCGACGCGGCCCCCTTCCACGGCGTCCAGGTAGACCGTGCGACTGGGCTCGACGTTGCCGGTGACCTGAGCGTATTCCTGGAAGGGCCCGATTTCGACGGTCGAGATCGTCAGCCGCTCTGCAGGAACGCGAAGCTTGCGCCCTCCCATGGACGACTGCACCGCGTACACGAGCAACAGAATGACCAGGAGTGCCACCACGGCGCCCGCGATCCGCGCCGGTGTGAACCGCTTGCGGGCAACACGGCGGTCTGACCCTTCGCCCGTCCCCCGGTCACCGGAAGGACGTCCAGGCCCTGGGTTGACCGGACCGGACCCCACCTTGCGGGTCAGGATCGAGGCAGATGAGGTGTTGGGCTCCATGAACGAGGGGCTAAGTGGTGATGAGACAGCACGGGTCCCTGTCCCGTTTGCAAGGCGTGTGCCATGTGGCCTGTAGGCCGTTCAGAGGGGGTTTGGCTGTCGCTGGTGATCGGCGCTGTACAGCCGGTGTCCGAATTCGGACAGACCTGTTCGTCGGCGAAGAGGATGCCGGCCGGATTCTCGGTGATCGGCAGCGATACATGAGGTGTCCGCTGCCGGACACTTGAGATGCCGGCCACCGATTCGTCTTTCGCCCCAGAGTGTCCGTTTTCGTACACTGAGCGCGATCCAGCGGAATGTGCCTGTGCATGGCACGGTCTTGGGGTAGTGCGCTGCCCGAACATCCTCGCGTGCCTTCAGCAGCGCGGGCCTGAACACTGCCCTGATCATGTCCAAAACACTCGGATCCCTGCTCATCGTCGACGACGACGAGGACGTACTTCACGCTCTAAGGCTCCTGCTCAAGCAGCACGCTCGGCGTGTGCACACCGAGAAGAACCCGGAGCGCATTCCCAGCCTGGTCCGGAACGAGGACTACGATCTGATCCTGTTGGACATGAACTTCAAACAGGACGTCACCAGTGGCCGCGAGGGCTTTCACTGGCTGGGTCAGATACTGGAATATGATCCCGGGTCAGTGGTGGTCATGATCACTGCGTACGGGGACGTGGATACCGCGGTGCGTGCCATCAAGGAGGGCGCCACCGACTTCGTGGTCAAGCCCTGGCAGAATGAACGGCTGCTGGCGACGCTGACGTCAGCAAGCCGCCTTCGGGAATCGCGTCGTGAGGTGGGACGCCTGCGTCACCGAGGGCGCCAGTTGGCGAGAGATCTCGATCATCCGTATCAGGAGTTCGTCGGAGGCGCGGCACCCAGTATGCAGCGGGTGTTCGAGACGATCGACAAAGTGGCCGGTACCGATGCCAATGTGCTGGTCCTGGGTGAAAACGGCACCGGCAAGGAACTGGTGGCGCGCGCGCTGCACCGAGCCAGCAAACGGAACGAGGAGGTCTTTGTCACGGTCGACATGGCGGCGATCGCCGAGTCCCTCTTCGAGAGCGAGCTTTTCGGACACCGGAAGGGCTCCTTCACGGACGCCAGGGAGGATCGCGCGGGGCGTTTTGAGGTCGCTTCCGGGGGCACCCTCTTCCTGGACGAAATCGGCAACCTGTCGGCACCCCTGCAGGCCAAGCTGCTCACCGCCCTGCAGCGGCGCGAGGTGATTCGTGTCGGGTCCAACAAGCCGATTCCATTTGACGTGCGGCTCATCTGCGCCACCAACATGCCCATCTACGAGATGGTGCGTGAGAAGTCCTTTCGCCAGGATCTTCTCTACCGAATCAACACCGTGGAAATCCGCTTGCCGCCGCTTCGTGATCGCGTCGCGGACATTCCGTTGCTGGTGGACTTCTTCCTGGAGCAGTACCGCCAGAAGTACCAAAAACCGGTGCGCGGAACTACTCCCGGCGCTCTGGCCAAGCTCGAGAAGTACCGCTGGCCCGGCAACGTGCGCGAACTCCAGCACATGATCGAACGGGCTGTGATCATGACCGAGAGCCCGCTCCTTCAACCGGAGGACTTCTTCTTTGCCGGCGAACACAGTCTCGACCCGTCCTTTGACGGTTTTGTGTTCGACTCCTATGATCTGGCGGAGGTAGAAAAGACGGTGATCCGGCGCGCCCTCGAGAAACATGGTGGTAACATCAGCCAGGCGGCGGATGAGCTCGGCCTTACCCGGGCTTCCCTGTATCGAAGGCTGGAGAAGTACGGACTGTGATTTTCCGCCGCTTCCGGGTTCAGGTCGTTCTTCGCGTCGCGGCTATCGCCGGCACGCTGACGGTCGCACTCTATCTGGCATTGACGTACGCCTCGTATGCCGGAGCCGGGCTGCTCGGCCTGGTAGTCGTCTGGCAGTGCATCGCCCTGGTGCGCTACATGGAGGTCACGGCCAGGGACCTTGCCCGGCTCCTCATGTCCATCCGGTACTCGGACTTCACCCAGAACTTCGGTGGTGCCCTGCGGGGTGGCGCGTTCCAGGACCTGGGGGGAGCGTTCAAATCCGTGATGGAGGACTTCCGTGCTGCTCGCGCCGAGAAAGAGGAGGGCTACCGATATCTGGAGACGGTCATGCAGCATGTGGGCATCGGCCTGATCTCGTTTCGCCAGGACGGCACGGTGGACCTGATCAACACGGCCGCCAAACGCCTGCTCCGCCGGCCGTTGCTGAAGAACATCAACGATCTCGCTGAGCTCAGCCCGCAACTCGTGGATACGCTGCAGAGTCTGCGTTATGGCGAAAAGGCGCTCGTCAAGGTGGTGGACGGGGACGACATCCTCCAGCTTTCGATCTATGCCACCGGATTCAAGGTGCGGGAGGAGCTCTTCAAACTGGTTTCCCTGCAGGATATCCAGGGCGAACTGGATGAGATGGAGGTCCAGGCCTGGCGCAAGCTGACGCGCGTGCTGACTCACGAGATCATGAACTCCGTGGCACCGATCTCTTCCCTCGCGTCCACGGCAGCGGGCATGCTCGATCACGTGGAGGCGGACGGCGAGGACTTGGAAGACGTGCATGGGGCCGTTCAGACCATCGCGCGCAGGAGCGAGTCGCTGCTATCGTTTGTGCAGGACTATCGGCGTCTGACGCGCGTGCCGGCACCGGACTTCCAGATCTTCCCGGCTACCGAACTCATCGAACATGTGCAGGGCCTGCTGCAGGCCGACCTGGATGAGCGCAGCGTACACCTGCAGGTTTCGATCGAGCCGCCGACGCTGGAGCTCACCGCTGACCGGAACATGATCGAGCAGGTGCTGATCAACCTCGTCAAGAATGCCATGGAGGCGGTCCAGGGGATTGACCATCCCGAAATCGGGATCGAGGCTTTTATCGACTCGAGGGCGCACGCCGTGATTCGGGTAACCGACAACGGGCACGGTATCGTCGAAGAGGCCCTCGACAAGATCTTCGTGCCCTTTTTCACCACGAAGAAAGAGGGCTCGGGTATCGGTCTCAGCCTTTCGCGAGAGATCATGCGCCAGCACGGCGGCTCCATCAGCGCGTCGTCGCGCCCCGGAGAACGCACGGTCTTCAGGCTGCGCTTCTAGGGCGCAGCACCCGGGCAGCGCACATGCCGCGCCCCCCCCGGCTTCTAGGACGCAGCACCCGGGCGTCACACATGCCGCGGCCCCGGCTTCAGGGCGCAGCACCCGGCCAGCCAACATGCCGCGGCCCCGGCTTCCTGGGGAAACCGGGGCCGCACGGTGCCGGGCACATCTGTCTGGCTATCAGGTCCAGAGTGCCAGGATGCTGCCCATGATCAGCAAGCCGACCAGTGCGGCAGCAGTGTCGAGAATCATGTGACCCAGTTCCTTGGCCTCAAAGGCGACCGCATTCCAGTGGGTGGTCACCACGAAACCGAGCCATGACCAGAACCCCGCCTGCAGCCCCAGCATCAGGCCCGATTCTCCGGTTGCGGCACCGAAGGCCCAGACGACATGCGAGAGCACGTAGGCGGTAATTATGGACATCAAGACGGTCACGCCGTAGGTCTTCGGCGGGTTGATTTCCTCCTGGAGTTCCTCTTCCGTTTTTCCGCGGTAGGCCATCCACTTCTTGCCGAAGAGAGGGCCATACCAGAGAAACCCGATAAACATCGGGACGAGGCCAGCCACGAGGACTGCGAGGTAGTTCGGGGATTCCATGATGGGGGAGGTTGGGTGATTCATGATGGTACCTCTCTCCCGCCGTTCGTCGCAAGCAACTACCTTTCGTCATGCCCAGAACCAACATCGAGGCGTTCCGACGCGCCGCCCGGGATCGGCTGGAGCCGATGGTCTTCGACTACTATGACGGTGGCGCGGACGATGAGCTCACGCTGGACCTGAACAGGATTGCCTGGACGAACCGGTACCTGGTGCCGAGGGCCTTTCGGGATGTCTCCCGGATCGACACCTCCACCACGCTCTTCGGGCACGATCTCGCGTTCCCCCTGCTGACGGCGCCCTGCTCGTTCAATCGTCTCGCCCACCCGGACGGGGAGATCGCCGTGTGCGATGCGGTCTGTGATGCCGGTATCGGCCAGATCCTCTCTACGGCTTCGACCACCTCCCTGGAGGATGTGGCCCGGCACCGCCCGGGGGGCCACCGCTGGTTTCAGCTCTACTGCTACAAGGACCGGGGCCTGACGCTCGACTTGGTGCGTCGCGCCGAAGAGGCCGGGTACCGCGCCATTTGCCTGACCGTCGACGTGCCCGTCGCCGGCAACCGCGAGCGGGACATCCACAACAGTTTCCACCTGCCGGATTCCATTCGTTGGGCCAACCTGGATCATCTCATGGGCGCCGACTACCAGGGATCTGCGCTGACCCGCTACATCCACGACCGCTGGGAGCAGAATCTTTCATGGTCCACGATCGACTGGCTCAGGTCCGAAGTGCGCATTCCGCTTGTGGTCAAAGGCGTCATGGATCCACGCGATGCGGCAGCTGCCGCAGCTCACGGCATGGATGGCGTGGTCGTCTCGAATCATGGCGGCCGACAGCTGGACGGCGCTCCGGGCACAGCCGCCATGCTGCCTGAGGTGGTTCAGGCGGTCGATGGGCGCATTCCTGTCCTGGTCGACGGCGGCATCCGTCGCGGTGCCGACGTGGTCAAGGCGTTGGCGATGGGCGCCGCAGCAGCCCTCATCGGACGGCCATATCTGTGGGGCCTGGCGGCCGACGGGCGAGCGGGCGTGACCGATGTGCTCGACCTGTTCCGTTCCGAAATAGAGCGCACCATGGCGCTCTGCGGCTGCACGGCGGTCTCTGACTGCCCGGACATCCTGTTGCGATGAGCAGGAGCTCCCATTGCATCGTTGTCGGCGCCGGCGTGTTTGGCGTGACCAGCGCCCTGGAACTCCGCAGTCGGGGGCACGCGGTGACGCTCATCGATCCGGGGCCCCTGCCCCATCCCCTGGCTGCGTCGACAGACATCAGCAAGGTCGTGCGCATGGAATACGGGCCGCAGGAGCAGTACATGGCCATGGTCGAGCAGGCCATCCCGGGTTTCGAGCGCTGGAACGACGAACTCGGAGAAGTGCTGTACCACGGAGACGGCGTGACCATGTTCACGCTGCATCCCATGCAGCCGGGAGGGTACGAATTCGAGAGCCTGCGCATGCTCGCGCGACGGGGACACCACGCGGAGCGCCTGCAGGGCAGGGCCATCCAGGATCGGTTTCCGGCGTGGTCCGAGAACTATGTGGATGGATTCAGTCACGACATCGGTGGGTATGTCGAAAGCGGGCGCCTTATCGCAGCGCTTGTGGCGAAGGCGCGGGAATCGGGCGTCGTCCTGCTTGAGGACCGGGCTACGCGAGTCGCCGGCGGATCCGTGTCGCTCGCGTCCGGCCGGCAGCTCCAAAGTGACCACGTGGTCGTTTGCGCTGGTACGTGGACGCACCGGCTTGTGCCCGAGCTCGCGCCCTATATGCGTTCCACCGGACACCCTGTGTTTCATCTCCGCACCGACGACCCCGGCCCATTCTCGGTGCCGCACTTCCGCACGTTCATGGCGGACGTGTCTCGCACAGGCTGGTACGGGTTCCCCTACAACCCGCGCGAAGGGGTGATCAAGGTGGCCAACCACGGTGTCGGCAAGCTCGTAGATCCGGAGCATGGCGAACGCGTGGTTTACGAGTCCGATCACGAAAACCTGCGCACGTTCCTGGCCCTGGCGTTCCCCGATCTCCTGGATGCGGAAGTCGTCTACACCCGGCGCTGCCTCTACTGCGATACGCTGGACGAACACCTGTGGATAGACCGGCATCCCGAGCAGCCGGGCCTGACGGTCGCGGCGGGAGGCAGTGGCCACGGCATGAAGTTCGCCCCTGTGCTCGGTCCGTTAATCGCCGACTGCGTCGAGGGCGTCGCGAATCCATGGCTCGACCTGTTCCGGTGGCGCCACCTGGAGCCGGATACCCCTGGCGAGGAGGCAGCCAGACGCCACTAGATCACCTGCCAAGCAGTCGCCGAAGCAGTGATCGCCCCCTCCTGCTGACAGGAAGCACCACCCCATCGCGCATCTGAAGCTCCGCACGCCCCCCTTCCAGCGGCCGCAGGGCAGCCATGTGCTCCAGATTGACTAGGTGCGACCGATGGATCCGCACGAAGCCGGCAAGTCGCTCTTCAAGATGCTTCATGCGCACGCCGGCCAGATAGACGCCAGAGTCGGTGTGCAACTCGGCGTAGTCATCACACGCCCGGACCCGCGAGATGCCCTGCACATCCACCGGTACCAGTCGTCCGCGATGCCTCACGACCAGGCGCTCGGGGTGATCCCGGACGGCCTGCTCCCGACGCATCGGGTCCTGCCGTTCTGTCAACGCTTGTCGGATGCGGTCGGCCGTCTGCCGAAATCGCTTGCGGCTGAAAGGCTTCAGCAGATAATCGAGAGCCTGGAGTTCGAAGGCAGCAACAGCATGGGCGTCATACGCAGTCGCAAAGACAACCACCGGCACCGTTTCCATGCGACGGGCCACCTCGAGGCCGGACGGCCCGGGCATCTGAATGTCGAGAATGGCGACGTCCGGGCGCAGTGATACAGCCAACTCACAGGCCTGTGCGCCGTCCGTCGCTTCCCCGACGACTTCCATGTCGGACTCAGCCGTTATCACGGTTCGCAATAGCTGTCGCGCCAGCGGCTCGTCATCGGCGATGAGCACCCGGATCATGTCTGCTCCGCAATTCGGACCCGGACTACCGCCCCGCCGGCATCGGAGTGCCACTTGACAGCGGCGCCGGCGCCATACAGGGCTCGCAGCCGCTCCGCCAGCGTCGCCAGACCGGACCCACCGGAGGATTCGTCGCCGAATCCAGGCCCATCGTCACGCACCTCCAGAAGCAACGCACGGTCCTCGTCCAGCAACGCCGCCATGGTGATGTGTCCCCGACCGCCACGCGCCTCAACTCCGTGGCGCACCGCGTTCTCCACCAGCGGCTGCAGCACGAACGCCGGCACGCGACGAGCGGCGGCCTCATCGGCACAGCTGGCATCGACCACCAGGCCTTCACCGAAACGCACTCTCTGCAGGGCGAGGTAGTCGAGGGTGAAAGACCATTCCTCCTCGAGGCGCACAAATTCGTCGCCGCGGTCTCGGATGGCATACCGCAGCAGCTGGCCCAGCCGTTCCAGCGCCTCCTCCGCGGCATCGGCGTTCGCATGCACCAGCGCGGTGACGGCGTGCAGGGCATTGAACAGAAAATGGGGCTGCAACTGACCTCGCAGGGCATCCAGCCGAGCCTCTGCCGCTTCCCGGGCAGCCTTCGCCGCACGCTGCTCCTGGTCGCGCAAACGACGCTGATTCCGCACGGCATAGGACAGTCCTGCAAGGATCACGTACAGCCAGAAACCCATGAGCAAGCGCCAGCTGTTCACGGGGATGGCCCAGTCTATCTGGGCGATGGGCTCCCCATGCAGGACGGCCCAGGTCAGCGGCCCCAGCGCCGTCCACAGCAGGGAAAACAGCACCGCGAAGAGCCCGTGCAGGCCCAGAAAACCTGCAAGTCGGCCGGAGGGCCACGGAAACCGTCCGGTAAGGTGCCAAACGGCCCAACCCCCTGCGGCTGAGAGAAACGTAGCCTCCGCACCGGCCGTGACGGCGGCCTCCGCGTTGCCTTCCGTGTAGCCCAGAATGAACAGGCTCCACAGCACGAAAAAGACGAGCCAGCCGAGGAGCACGGCGCCCAGTTGGCGCCCGACGCGGTGTGATCGTTCAGCCTGCTGCATGTCGGAATCTCGCGCCGCAGTCGGCGTCGAACCAACAGCCATGGTCCTTGGCGGCCTGGACTGCCGCAGGTCGGCATCCACCGGGGCCAGGGGCTGTCGCGCTACTGCGACTACTGATCGCCCTGCATACGGGCAATCATGTCCCGGGCGTTCTGATTGTCGGGGTTCAGCGCGAGCGACCTTTCATAGGCCTCGATGGCCTCCTGCGTACGCCCGGCATTCATCAGACCCTCCCCAAGACTGTCCCACGGATTGAAGGCCTGCGGATAATCCTGCACGTTGAGTTCGAAAACGGTAACGGCCGCCTCAAGATTGCCAGCCTGCATGAGCTGATAGCCCAGCACGTTGAGCTGGATCTGCGTGAATGCGCCGGCCGTGGCAGGATTCGCCCGCCAGGCAGCGTGGGTGGCCTTCATGTCCTCGACACCTCCCTCCTGCAAGGCCTTTGCCATCGTCTCGGCGAGGTTGGCGAGCTTGATGAGCCGCACATTCGCGAGCGGCACGGGAGGGATGTCCAGCGTCGGCGGCGAACGGTTGATGTAGTCGTTGACGAACATGCGATCCCCTGACGGCGCGACCGCGATCCCGTTCGGGAATATGAACCTTGCCTGCTCGGGCGGGCCGTCCACCTCTCCCGGGTTGGCGCTGCCGGCTACGAGATCCACCTCTCCTTCCAAACTCACGCGGTAAATGCGGTGACTCTGGAATGCGGTCACGTACAGCGCACCGCGGGCAAAGGTGATGTGCCCGTTGCCAGACCCCGGAACCGTGGCATGAACGCGAGCCTCGCCGTCTTCGGAGATCCTTATGACGTTGCCGTCGCTGAAATTGACTACCCAGATGTCGCCGTCCGGCGTGGTAGTAATCCCGTTTGGGCATCGGAACAGGTCCCCGGCGGCAAATTCCTTGGCTACGCGGTCCTCCGTGACCCGTGCGATAGAATTGCTGGAGCAGTTGCAGACATAGGTCGTGCCGTCGGCCGCGAGCGTAAGGCCTACGGGCCCATTGAGACCGTTCTCCACCCACACCTCATGGCTTCCGTCTCGCGCGATTTTGCTGATGTAGTTCCCGAAGAAGTTGGACTGCAGCAGATTGCCTTGCGGGTCGAAGAAATTCCCCGAGGGCCCGTACAAACCCGTTGCAAAGCGGTCCGTGCGACCGTCGGGGCGGATGCGCCAGACGGTGTCCATGAAGTCGGCGGAGTACACGTTGCCAAGGCGGTCGACGGCGATTCCTCCCACTCCTCCGACAAGTGAGTCCGCAAGCGTGACCACCCGGGCCACCTGGGCGTTCGCGGGTGCAAGAGACGCCCCGATCAGGGCGGCCAGTAGCAGGTGTTTCATGGCTGCTTGGTAGAGTTCCAGCCAACCTAGCTGAATGCGGCCGCGGCCCCCGACACGTCCACCGAAGGTACCTGTTGGTTCGCCGACCGCCCGCGGGCTAGCCGACGGCCGGTTTGAGCAGACGCCGCAGACCCACCACCAGCACCGGCAGCACGAACACCAACCAGTATGCCCAGGTCAGTGCACCATAGCCGCTGGCAATCAGGGCGATCAGACCGACCGCGTCCGCGACGAATAGTGCCACGACCAGCATGCCGGCCGCCACCGCCATGCGCTCCGATCGCTTCAGGCTTCGTCCCCGCTCGGTGAGCATGCCGTCCAGCCGGAGATTGAAACCGTGCACCAGGCTGATCCCGGTCTCGACAAATGTGCCGAAGAGGATTACCTGGAACACGAGCCGAGGCAGCGGCAGATCCAACGTTGCCAGTACGAAGTCGGAAGGAACGGGCTCAGTCAACACGGCCGGATACACCCCAAGCATGGCCAGGTAGATCAGCACGCCGGGCAGCATCGCCAGCACGCCCGCGAGGCCACCTGAAATCAGGGCAGCGCGTCGTGAGGGCAGGTGCCGTGTGACGAATAGAATCGCCGGCACAAGCCCAACGTTGTAGGCCGCGTACCGGGCACCCGCACGAAGCGAGGAGCCTTCATTCGGCGCCTCGGTGAGGGCGGCGCGCACGCCATCGCCCAATTCGGAAAGGGCCACCAAAACGACCGCCGCAAACACCGCGTACAGAGCGACGGACCACACGCTGAGTACACGCTCGATGAGGCCTGTGCCGTAGAAGGCGAGCACGCCCACCAGCGCGATGACCAACGCGTTGCCGACCAGGTCCGGCGCCCCGGTCATTTCAGCCGCAATGCGTCCGGCTGCGGACCCGAGAACCGATACCACCAGGACGAGGCCGATCAGATACACCACCTCGTAGGAAGGCCACCAGCGTCCCAGGAGGCCTCGCAGGAACGAACGGTAGTCGCGATGTCCGCCCAATCGGCACAGCTCGAAGGTCAGCGCAATCACTACGCCCCAAATCAGCGTGGCGATGCCCATTCCCCACAGCCCGACTACCGGTCCCTCCTGCATGAAGAACTCCACCAGTTCCCGACCGGTGCCGTAGCCTCCGCCGATCACCAGGCTCTGAAATACCAGACCGGGAAGCAGGTACGTTCGGTAGAAGCTCACGACAACACCTCGGTGCGAAGCACGTCTACCAGCCTGGCGACGCCGTCTCGCAATGGCTGTACGACAGGAACGTCCAGTCGGGACTGCAGGTCGTTGTGATACGCATCAAGCTGGGAGGAGTCCATGCCTTCGCCGTTGAGCGTGACGGCAACTACGCGGGAGCCGTAGGCAGCAATAAGCGCCATTTCCTGCTCGACGGTAGGCAACCGGGTGCCCAGCGCCTCCTGGTCGACAAATGTCGAGCGGCCGGGCGCATGCTGCAATACGATGTGGCGGGCATTGCCGGACAGCATGATTTCTGAGCCGCATGGACCGCTCGGATTGCGAAGCGCGCCCTGCCCTTCGACCAGGATGAGCTCTGGAGAGGTGGCCTGGTCGCATGCTACGATCGCACCCTCGAGTTCGCCGCCCACGAAGTCATTGAGCGTGGCATCGAAAATGAAGCCGAAGGGGTATCCCTGCATCCACCCGGTTTGTCCGGTATAGATCATCTCCGCGCGTATACCGGCCTGATTGCAGGCTTCCCAAAGGAACCGGCATGTGGTGCGTTTGCCAACCGCGCAGTCGGTACCGAGCACGCCGACTACCTGCGCGCCGATGCCGTAGATGGACCCGGTCCAGAAGCGCAGATGGGCAACGGGTTTCGGACGGCGGATATCGACCAGGCGCCCACCGCCTGCGCGAGCGGCCGCAGCAAGCTCGGGATCATCGCCCAACAGCTGGTGCAGGCCGCAGACCACGGTCATGCCCCGGGCCAGCGCATCCAGGATGTCGGGCCTACAGGAGGCCGGAAGGCGGCCACCGGAAAACGCCACGCCGACTACGAAATAGGACGGATTCGGATTGCCTTCGCCCAGCCATTCTTCCAGAGTAGCATATACCGGTACACCGCGGGGACGTCCGTCCATGACCTCCCCCGCGTCCCGACCGGCAAACTTCCGGTCCAGCACCACCAGCGGACGAAACCGTGCACTTCCTCTCAGTAGACCGTGGCACGTTTTGGCAAAATCCCGGTCCAGCAAGCCGTTGGTGAATACGGCAGCCGCGGCGGGGATTGGGGGAAGATCCATCATGAGGCGAGCGTCTCGGTCGGGCACGAGGCGACAAAATCCGGGTCCAGCGTGGCCCCGATGCCTGGTGAATCCGGCAGCTGAACCAGTCCGTCCTCAATGCGCATGCCGCCGACCACCGGGTCGGTAATGTGATCCACGTGGCTGTCCAGGTCGGCGAACCGAACGATGCGGTGCGCGGAAATGAAGTGTGCTGCCGCGGTCAGACCCAGGCGGGTCTCGGACATGCAGCCCAGCATGCACGGAAGTCCTGCCGCGTGTGCCACGGCGGCGATACGCCCCGCAGTAACGAGTCCTCCGGACTTGGAAAGCTTAATGTTCAAGAGGTCGGCAGCATCCGCCTTCACCAGTGCCAGCGCATCCCGATGGTCGAACACCGACTCGTCCGCCATGATGGGCACGAGATTGTGTTTCTTCAATGTGGCTAGGCCGGGCACATCATGGCGCGGCACGGGCTGCTCGAAGTACTCGACGTCACACTCTAGCGTAGCCGTCAACACCTCCAGCGCTTGCGGTGCGCTCCAGGCCTGGTTGGCGTCCACCCGCAGGGGCACGTCCGGTCCGATGGCCTCTCGCACGGCTCGGATGCGCGCGACATCCTCATCGACGGCAGTGCCGACCTTGATCTTGATGGCCCGGAATCCCTGCTCGAGGAAACGCCGTGCGGTATCCGCCATGACCCCGGGACTGTCCAGGCTTACGGTGTTGTCGGTGGGAAACGACTCCCGCCGGCCACCGAACCAGGCATACAGCGGCATGCCTGCCTGTTGAGCGGCCAGGTCGTGCATCGCCATATCGAAGGCGCTGCGCAGGGTGGTCTGTCCGGGCACGGCCTCCGTCATGGCCGCATCGGCCCCGCGCACGTCATGCGCAGGCCGACCCAGGATCACAGGCGCCAATGTGCGGGCTGCCGCAGTCATGGACTCCACCGTGTCTCCCGTGATGGCGGGCGATGGGCTGGCTTCGCCCAGGCCGACCATGCCCGTGTCGCTGGTCAGGCGAACGAACAGATTGACCGTTCCTGCGGACTCGGTCAGCGAGATCCGAAATGGGGCGTGGAACGGGAGTTCCGCGCGAATCAGGTCAACGTTGGAGACGACCATGGCGGGTGCTGGTAGGCGCCGCGAATCTAGCACAGCGCATGCTTGCGCGCCGAAGTCCGCACCGGCGACCTTACGATATGTCCAGCCGTGTCTCCCGCCTTCTCACCGTGCTTGCCCCGGGGCTGCTGGTCGCTGCGACCGGCGTCGGGGCGGGCGACCTGGCGACCGCCTCGTTCTCTGGCAGTCAGCTCGGGACCGCTGTGCTGTGGGCCGTTGTGGTCGGGGGCGTGTTCAAGTTCGTACTCAACGAGGGACTGGCACGCTGGCAACTGGCCACAGGTACCACCTTTCTCGCCGGGGCTGTCACGCACCTGGGTCCGGCCGTCGCCTGGGTCTTCATCCCGTACCTGATCCTCTGGAGCTACTTCGTGGGTGCCGCGCTGATGGGAGCGTGCGGCGTTGCCCTGCACGCCCTCATGCCTGTCATGGAGGCACCCACCGCCAAGGTCGTCTTCGGGCTGGCGGCCAGCGCTGCAGGTCTGCTTCTTGCGCGTCGGGGCAGCTTCCAATTGTTTGAACGCACCATGGGCACGCTGATCGCCGTGATGTTCGTCACCGTGCTCCTGACTGCCGCGGCCCTGTGGCCAGGGTGGCCGGCCGTGCTTTCAGGTCTGTTTGTCCCCCGGATTCCGGAGGCGCAGGGCGAGGGTCTGGCGTGGACGGTCGGGCTGATTGGCGGGGTGGGCGGCACCGTGACCATCCTCTGCTACGGATACTGGATCGCTGAGAAGGGTCGCCGAGGGCTGTCATTCCTGCGCACGTGTCGACTGGATCTCGCCGTGGGCTATGGCGCGACAATCCTGTTCGGCATCGCGATGGTGATTATCGGCAGCACAATCACCACGGAAGGAGGTGGTGCCGATCTCCTGGTGCGACTTGCCGATTCGCTGGAGTTGCGCCTGGGGCCCATCGCCCGTGTGGTCTTCCTTATTGGCGCGCTGGCCGCCGTGTTCTCGAGCCTGCTGGGGGTCTGGCAGGCCGTGCCGTATCTCGCCGCTGATCTCTGGACGCGCATGCGCCGCATTCAGTACAGCGACCTGCGCACCACGCGTGCCTATCGGTGGTATCTCTGGGGCCTCGCTACCGTGCCCGCGTTCGGTCTCCTGACGCCCTTTCGCCAGGCCCAACTGCTGTATGCGGTCGTCGGCGCAGCGTTTCTGCCCCTGCTGGCGGTGGCGCTCCTGCTCCTGAATGGACGCGGCGCGTTGGTCGGCGAATCCCGAAACGGGCCCCTGGCCGTGTCGGGACTGGCGGTGACGTTGCTGTTTTTTCTGTGGGTAGCGGCCCGCAGCCTGTAAACTTTCCCGGATTTGAGGTGTCACTTTTTTAGCGGGGGGTCGTAGCCCGAGTCTCCCCGCAACCAACCGCTACCGCCATGCGCATCCTGGTCCCCGTACTCATGCTTGCCGTCGCCCTCAGCGGCTGCGCCCAGGACAGCCACTCCCAGGAACGCGATCTCGAACGCGCAGAAAAGGAACTCGCCGAGGCCCGCAAGGAAGCGGAAGAGGCCCTCCGCGATGTGCGGCAACGCACCGAAGACGACCTGCGCGATGCCCGTCGCCAGGCGGAAGAAAAGCTCGCCGAGGCCCGTGAGCAGCTGGATCGTGCCCGCGAACGAATGCGCGACGCCTCCGAAGACCTCGAGCGGGAGTGGTCGGACTCCTATGAGCGCGAAGCGGAACGCTCCCTCGAAGAACTCGGCGTCGCCGAAACCATCGGACGCGTCATGGAGGATGTCGGCCGCGCTCTTCAGGATGAGGAGACTGCCGTCGTTGCCGACGCAGAGGCGCTGCGCGACCTGCTTCCGAACGAGGTGCTCGGCCTCGAGCGCTACAATTCGAACATGGACCAATCGGGCAAATGGGGGCTGCATGTCTCCCAGGCCGAAGCCAAGTACGCCGACGGCCACAAACGCATTGAGCTCAAGATCATCGATCTGGGCACCCTGAAAGGCTTTCTCTCTAAGAGTGAGAGCCTGCTGGACTCCATCTCTCCCCGCTATCGCGACAACCATCACTCCCGCACCACGCGCATTGCAGGCTATCCTGCACGCATTTCGCACCGCGAAAATCACGGCACGGACGAATTTGATGGCATTCTGGTCGTGCGGGAGCGTTTTGTCATAGCCATGGACGCACGCGGACAATTCGATGAGGACGTCTTCTCCGAGGTCATCGACGATCTGCCGCTGCGCCGACTCGAACGCATGGCGCAATGACCCATTTTCTCGCCCTTGCGCAATAATGAGACGCCCCTCTCGTCCCTGACCCATCGGAAGTCGCCCGAAGCGCGAATCTCACAAGACCCGAATCAGCCATGGAATTCCCGACGAACCGCCGCGATCAGATTGTAATGGGACTGAGCATCTGCGCGCTCATTCTTTTCATGGCCAACATTGCCTCGTTCGTCAAGCAGCGCTTCTTCGAGGATCGGCACACCGTGCACCACGCCTTCCAGGTTCAGGGCCTGGGCCAGAGCGGAGGCTGGGACGTGCACGTGCATGAGGGCGATGGGAACTACTGGAGCGAGGACAATTGCGACGACGATCGCAAGCGCTACCACGAGCATTTTCTGGTCGAGAAGCTCCAGAACCACGCCCGCCATCAGCGGGGCCGCTTCGCATGGCGATTCGAGGACGGCGACGTCACCCGCATCGAGGTCGATGAGGCCGAACTGGTGGATATCGACCGGTTGCTGGAGGAGGCCCGCCGCGCAGCGCGCAATATCGAACGCGATCTGGACTTCGAGGCCCCGCGCCTGCACGTGGAGTCCCTGTTCGACGGGGATGTCGAGGTGCTCGAATCGCAGGACGAGACCGGTCGCCACCGCTACCGCATCGTAGTCCGCCCGGACGACAACCAGTAGCGCGCGCCCGGAGCGCCGCCACCTATCTTGGCTTCGACCCAACCCGCGGAGCCATGCTCGAATGCCAGCGGCAGGCATTTTTCCTGCCCGATGAGCACCACTACCTGAATTGTGCCTACATGGCGCCCATGGCGCGCCGTGTGGAGCAGGCCGGAATCGAGGGCATCCGCATGAAGCGGGTGCCTTCGGGCGTTTCACCGGAGGACTTTTTTCGCACGGGCGAGGCCATCCGCCGAGAATTCGCGCGGCTCATTGGCTCCGGGCAACCCGACCGCGTTTCCCTGATTCCGGCGGCATCCTACGGGCTGGCCACAGCCGCTCGAAATCTGCGCGTCGCCCGGGGCGGCGAGATTCTCACGCTGCGAGAGCAGTTTCCCAGCAATATCTACACGTGGTCACGACTGGCGCGCGAGAATGGCGCCACGCTCATTCACGTGGAGCCCGGACCAGGCCCCGGACGCGGCCGCCGTTGGAACGAGCGGCTTCTGGACGCCATCGGCCGCGACACGTCGGTGGTGGCGTTGCCCCACGTGCACTGGGCCGACGGCACTGTGTTTGATCTGGAGACCATTTCCAGACGCTGCCGGGAGGTCTCTGCCGCGCTCATCATAGACGGAACGCAATCGGTCGGCGCGTATCCCATCGACGTCCAGCGCATCCGCCCCGATGCCCTCGTGTGCGCCGGGTACAAGTGGCTGCTCGGGCCCTACAGTCTGGGTGTTGCGTGGTTCGGCCCGCGATTCGACGGCGGCGTACCGCTTGAGGAGAACTGGATTTCCCGAAAGAACTCCGAAGACTTCGCCGGTCTCGTGCGCTACCGCGACGAATACGGCCCGTTGGCCACACGCTACGACGTGGGTGAGCGCAGCAACTTCATCCTCGCCCCCATGCTGCTCGAGGCACTGCGCCTGCTTGGCGAATGGCGCATTGACCGGATCCAGGCGTACTGCGATGCGCTCTCAGACCCCATCGTTCGGGCCGCCCGCGACCTCGGTTGTGAGGTAGAAGACGATGCCTGCCGCGCGGGCCACCTGTTTGGCCTGCGACTTCCGGCCGGATCGGATGCGGCAGCCCTCAAGGAAACCCTCGCGAGAAGGAACGTGTCCGTTTCTCTCAGGGGCGATGCGGTCCGGGTGTCGCCAAACGTGTACAACACGCAGGAGGACGTCGCGGCACTCATCGAGGGACTCCGGGTTCATCATGGCGTGGCGGCCTGACGAGCCTTCGGCTCATATGGGGCACGCACCTTGCATCACGTCCCCTAGCCACTTGAATTGACCGATTCAGACGTGAAAAGACCGATTACGACTGCTTTCCTGCTGCTGATTGTCCTCCTGACCGGACAGCCGTCCAGCGCGCAGTCCACAGACATTGTGCCGCGCATACTCGAACGGTACGCGGAGTTGGAAACGCTGCAGGCCAGGTTTCGCCAGACCATGACCTCGACCCTGTTCGAGGATGAGACCGAAACGATCACCGGCTCCATATTCCTTCGCGGGGATGCCTACAGGGTGTTGACCGGCAGCCGCACCGTCGTCACCGACGGCGTCACATCCTGGATCTATGATGCCCTCGAGAATCAGGTGCTGATTGACAACCGCCTGGAGGACGAGTTCAGTTTTTCCGTTCACCAGTTTCTGTACGACTTCGATGAACGTTTCGAGGTGGCGGGCACTGTGCGCGATGCTGACATTTGGCGGGTAGCACTGACGCCGCTCGACCCGGATGACTACTTCCGCTCCGTGGAGCTCATCGTGCGGGACCGCGACGCCATCATCACGGAAATGCGCATCGACGATGCCAACGAGGTCAATCTGCACATCCGCCTTTCGGAGATCACGGAGAACCCGGACCTGCCGGCGTCCACCTTCCGGTTCGACATCCCGGAAGGCGCCGATGTCGTGGATCTGCGCGCGGATCAGTAACCAGCCCACCGGATCGGCTTGAACAAGCGGCTGCGCGAGATTCTGACCCGCCTGGGCAGCTTTGCGCTTGCGGGGCTACTGCTTTGGCTGGCCCTGCGAAACGTGGAGTTCTCTCGGGTCATGGAGGACCTGCGGAGTGCCAACTACTGGTGGCTCCTTCCGCTGACGGCCGTCACCCTGGGCGCCCACTGGCTCCGGGCGTGGCGGTGGACGTTCCTGCTTCACGCCTTGCCTGCCGAGGACTCCAGAAAGCCTGTCGATGTGCTGGGAGCGTTTGGTGCACTCATGATGGGCTACATGGCGAACTACGTGGCCCCCCGCGTTGGAGAGTTGGTCCGCAGCGCGAGCGTGTCCCGGCGATACCGCACGGACTTCGTGCCCGTGTTTGGCACAGTGATCACCGAGCGCGCCCTGGATGTGGTTACCCTGGCCCTGGCTTTTGCGACGCTGCCCCTGGTGTTTGCAGGTCGGCTGGGCGAGATCGAGGAACTGCTTTGGCGACCTCTGGCCGACCGGATTCCGGAGGTCTCACCGCTGCTGGTGGGGCTCGGATCGCTGGTACTGGTCGTCGGTGGCGTGCTGGCCATCAGCTGGCTGCGCCGCGCCCGGGACGGCCGTTTGGCAGGAATGCTTTCTGCCCTCCGGGACGGACTGATGACGGTGGCCCGCACCCCGCGTCGCGCCGAACTGCTGACAAGTACCGTACTGATGTGGCTGGGCTACGGGCTCATGGCCTTCATCCCCTTTGTCATGTTCGGTTTCCACGAGACCTTTGGGGTGGACCTCGTTGACGCCTGGGGTTTGATGCTGCTGGGAGCAATTGGCGTGCTGGTGCCGGCGCCCGGAGGCATCGGCTCCTACCACTACATTACCATCCAGTCCCTGGTGGTCCTGTATGCGTTTCCGTCAGACGCCGCCGCCTCGTACGCCATCCTCACTCACACGGGCCAACTGTTGATCTACGTCGTGACCGGTGCCGTCTTCGTATTCGGCATGGGCTTCCACGTCGCGGGCCCGGGAGATACTCACGGGCGATGAGGAACGGGCTCCTGCTTGCCCTTCTGGGCGCGGCTACCGCGGCATCTGCGCAGACAGAGCCGCCGGTCCGGGGCTATCCCGACCGTGTGGTGGACATCCAGTCGGTTACGCTTTCCGTCGACGCTCGCGGAGCGGAGCTGCAGGCGCACCTCCGTGCGGCCTTCTCCGCGACAGAGCGCGGCGTGCTTCAGTTTGCCTGGCCCACACACGGCCTCACGATTGACTCTGTATTCGTCACTCCAGCGGGGGGGGATACGGCGCTCTCGGTCGTGCGCGGCGACTCGCTCATCGTCAGTCTGTCCGAAGGCCTGGATGACCTGCGCACCTCCTTCCTGGACGTTTGGTATCGAGTATTGCCTGGAGCCGGTTTCGCCCCACCCGACCCCGACTGCTGCCTGATCACAGAACGTCGATGGCTGCCGATCCCGGACGACCCTGGAGACCGGTTCCGAGTCCCTGCCCTGGATATCGCCGTGCCGGATGGATGGTCCGTACCCACGGCGCAGGCGCTCGCGGACACCAGCAATGTGTATCGCATCACACCGGCCCGTGCGGTCCACCTGCAGCAGCTCGGCTTTGTGGCCGGCCCCTTCGAGGCGCAGGGAGAAGACGCGGTCGTCCTGCATCTGGCGCCAGGGACTGATGGGGATGCGGATCGCCTGCGAGACGACATCGCCCAGGCCCATGCCTTCTTTGAGCGCCGTACGGGATTTCGCCTGCCGTGGCAGGGTCTCGCCGTGGCCCTGGTCCCCGGGTCTTCAGAACGCGTCTTGCCAGGCCTGCTGATTCTGAGCCAACAACGTGTGCGCAGCGCCCGCTCCGGACTGACAGACCAGGACCTGGAGTTGGCGGCAGCCACCGCACGGCAGTGGACCCACATTGCGTTGGCACCGGACTGGTGGGCTGAACGCTGGGTGGGCGAGGCGCTCGCGGGTGCGATGGCCCTCAGCTACCTGGCGGATAGCGTGGGGCCGGCAGCGACAGTTGAGGCTCGATTCGCCCTGATGGCGGCGTATCTCCAGGAAACGCGTTCCTTCCGCCGGCCCCTGGTGTGGGACCGCTACGTGCAACCGGAGGACCTGCTGGACCTGCATGCGCTGGCCAAGGCCCCTCTGGTCATGTACCGGGTACTGGAGTTCGTGGGCGAGTCCGCATTCTGGGCGGATGTCAGACGTCTGCTGGCGCGGCACGGCTTTGAAGCGATTGACTCGGGCATCCTGCTCGAGGTCCTCGAGCCGGACGGGCCCGGACCGGTTGCTGCGCTTTTTGACACCTGGGTCTTCGCGGCCGGTCACCCTGAGCTGCAGGTCGCCTATCGGTGGGACGCGGACGCCGAACACACCGTGGTCGAAATCACACAGACACAGGAAGGCCCGCTGGTACCCTCCAGATTTCCGCTGCAAACGGAGATCGAATGGCTTCCCTTTGGGGAGCCGGATCGCGCAGCCGCCACGCTGGACGAGCGCGAGGCCACGGTGGCCCTGAACACCGGTTTCGCGCCTCGGTACGTGACGCTGGACCCTGACGGACTGCTCATCGCCGAGGTGCACCCCCCGCCCGGAGATATTGCGGACGTTTCTGCGCGACTGCGCTACGGCGGGTTGGGCGTGCGACTGCGCGCAGCCGCGGACCTCAGCCGTGTTGCGGCGGATCCTGCGGCGGGCATTACGCTCCGCCTGGCCCTCCAACAGGAAGAACGCGCATCGGTCCGGGCGCGGCTGGCGGCAGCGGCGGCCTCTCTCCCGCCCTCGGCGTCCCTCACCAGCTTGCTGGCCACGCTGCTCGAGGATTTCGACCCTGCAGTGCGTCATGCGGCTATTGGCGCCCTCGTTTCCCGGTATCCGGAAGGGGATGCCGATGGCCTGATCGAGGCGGTCGCGCAGCGCGACACAGCCTTCGCGGTCCAGGCGGCCGCCGTGAGCTCCATGCGCGGACCGGGCGCGGAAGGCCTGGCCCGGGCTGCCCTGATCACGCCGTCCGAGGAGGGCGTAGTCAGGGCAGCAGGCCTGGCCCAACTCGTGCGCCTCGGGGTCGCTACAGCGGCCGACTTCCTCACACATACTGCGCCGGAATCGCCCGCCGAGTTCGTACGCGATGGACTGATGCTGGCCGACGGTCTAGAGACGACCAGGCCGCTTCGCATCCGTGTGCTCGAATTGCTCGGCGCCAGGGCCTGGACTGTCAGGTGGAACGCATGCCGACAAGCGGGACATCTGTTGATTTCCGGCAATCGGCCTGCCGTTGAACGACTGGCAGAAATGGAATCCCATGCAGGCGTGCGCGGGTGTCTGGAGGATCTGGCGGCAGGGCTCTGAGACTGGTTTGTTGCCGCTCGGACCGCCCCGGCGTGACTGCAACTCGCGCCATGGGCCGCACCATTCAGGTCAATTCACTTTGCAGGGGTCAGGGGCTGCCCTACCCTCTTTTTGCGAAGTCCCCCGACGGGCGCTTCCGTCCCAAACGTTCCATTTTCAGCGAAACGATATGCAAGCCGTGGCTGATACGGACCTCAAGAATCCGCTTTCCGGCCTGATAAGCGACGAGGTCTACAGCGTCCTCGAAGATCACAATCTCCTTAGCGAAAAGGGCGTGCGTGATTTCCAGATCCGGCAGCGTTTCCGAAGGATGCGTGACCAAAACGTCACCGCCTACGACGCCATCGAGAATCTGCGAGAATCCTACCCCTACCTGCAGTTCGATACGATCCGGAAGATCGTCTACAAACTGAACGGCAAACGCCACTAGAAGCCCGGTCGACGGCGTCCCACCGCCCTGTCAAAGGGCCCTCTCTCGGACGACGCACTTCCCTCCCTTGGGACGCTCTCGACTTTCAAGGCTTGTCGCGGCCACGCACCGCGGCGAACAGGAGAATCCCGGCCGCAACCGACACATTGAGCGACTCGGCTGGACCGCGCATGGGGATTGACACCCGATAATCGCATGCCTTTGCGACACCTGCGCGCATGCCTTCCCCCTCGCTGCCCATGACCAGCGCTGTGGGACGGTCCCAATCCATAGTCCAGACCGTTTCCTCTCCTCCTCCGTCCGCGCCGGCGACCCAGTAGCCTCGCTCCTTCAGCTGCTGGATCACATCCGTCACGTTGTCCACCCGGGCGATGGGGATGCGGCGTGCCGTGCCGGCACTTGTTTTGATCACCGCCGTGTTCACTCCGGCCGATCCACGGGTCGGCAGGATGACACCGCTGACGCCTGCGGCGACGGCAGAGCGCAGAATGGCTCCGAGGTTATGCGAATCCTGGACCCCGTCCAGGATGAGGACCAGCGGCTTGCTGGACTTCACCGCATCATGATCCGGCGCAATCTCCCGCAGCATCTCGTCGACGTCGCGGTACGCGACTTCGGCGACCACGGCGGCACAGCCTTGATGGTTGACACCGGGAGCCAGCCGCTCAAGACGCTGTCCGGGGACCGACTGCACGGGGGTGCCCGACTGCTTCGCCAACGTGCGCAGCTGGGCAGCCACCCTCCCGTCCATGCCGTTCTGGAGGTAGAGCTTCTCCAACTGCTGACCACGCTCGAGGGCTTCCCGCACCGGGTTTCTGCCCGCGATTACGGTGGCTTCAGGCTGCTTTTTTCGGGCCACGATGGGGCTCGTATACTGGTTGATGCTGACCGATCAACTTACGATCTCCTGCCGCTCGAACACCGCCCCGCTCCGCGAGGCACTGATGAAACATCCGGACGCGGCATGGACCCAGGTCCACCGGGACTGGCAAACGCTGGGTTTCGTATCGGAGCCGGACCTACAGGCCGCCGGCCGGGAGTTTGACGCGCTTGTGGCGCTCCTCGAGGCGGAAGGCGTGCGGGTCAGCCTTCTGCAGGGCAATGACTCCACAGATGCGGACAGCCTGTACACGCACGACCCCGGAACGACCATAGGTCACGGCCTGGTACTGGGAAGCATGGGAAAGCCCAACCGGCGTCACGAGCCGGCTGCACTGCTCACCTGGGCACGGGAAGCAGGGGTCGATGTACTGGGCGCCGTTGAAGCTCCAGGACTGTTGGAAGGAGGTGATCTGATCTGGCTCGACCACAAGACCGTTGCACTTGGCATCGGATTCCGGTCCAACGAATCCGGGGCGCGACAACTCGAGGAACTGACCGGACTGAAGGTGATCCGCGTGCCCTTGCCGTGGTTTCAGGGACCCGGCGATGTGCTTCACCTCATGTCTCTGATATCGCCTCTGGCCGAAGACCTGGCGCTGGTCCATCGCCCGTTGCTGCCGGTCCCGTTTCTTCAGGAGCTTCAGGCACGAGGAATCCGCACCGTAGACCTCCCGCCTCACGAATACGACTCACTGGGCTGTAATGTGCTCGCGCTCGCACCGCGGCGCTGCCTGATGGTGCACGGTAATCCAGACACGAGAGCCGTTCTGGAATCGGCCGGGTGTGAGGTGCTGACTTTTCAGGGGGATGAAATCGCTCGAAAAGGATTGGGTGGCCCCACCTGCCTCACTCGGCCGCTGGTGCGGGGCTGAGGCTACCGGTTTCCGCCGGCCATGCGCGCGGCAGCGGGCAGACGGCGCAGTCTGAGCATGCTGGCCGTACCGAACAGGGGACCCAATGCCAGGACCGCCAGAGCGATACCCCATCCCGGCCCCTCGGCAAGTACCGGAGTCAGACGCAGGGTCACCAGGGTCAGCAGAAATCCGATGCTGGTCTGTACCGTCAGCGCGGTACCGACGTAACGCCGGTCCGCCAACTCGCTGACCGCGGCGGAAAACTGGGCTGAATCGGCTATCACGGCGAAACCCCAAACCATGGCGACCGCCGTCAGCAAGCCGGGCGCGGCGAAGAGGAATCCAGCCACCAGTGCACAGGCGCCAGACAGCACCATGGCCGCCGACGTCACGCGCGTGCGTCCCCATCGATCAGCCCATCGCCCGGCCAACGCACATGAAATGCCACCGGACGCCATCATGAAGAAGGCGGCCAGCCGCGCCGCGCCCGGCGACCATCCGGCTGCCGCGTAGCTCTCCAGCAGCAGGACCGGGACCCAGGCCCAAACCGCGTACAGCTCCCACATGTGGCCGAAGTAACCAAAGTTCGCCAGTCGTGTTGGGCGATGGGTGAGTCCGGCAAGCGCCTGCGTCCAGTCGAAGGGGGCCGATCGCGCGACGTGCGGCCCCATGCGCACAAAACCGAAGCACAGGATCGCTGCGACCACCGAGCATGCGGAGGTCGCCCACATCACGGAGCGCCACGGCGGCAGCCCCCCTCCGACGGCATTGAGAAGATGAGGGGCGGCCGAGCCGACCGCGAGCGCGCCGACCAGCACTCCGATCCACAATCCCCGGTCAAGTCTCGTCCACGACGCGACGATTTTCATTCCGGGCGGATAGACAAGCGCCAGAAACGCTCCCGTCAGAAATCGGAGGCCTATGGCACCCCCGGCCGCGCTTGCGACCAGGGGTATGAGGCCATTGCTCACCGCCGCACCAAGCGCACCCACGGCAATGACTCGGGGAGCCGGCCAGCGATCCGGCAGGTTTCCGAACGCCGAGAGCACCGCGCCCACCACGAACCCCAGCTGCACACTCATGGTCATCCAGGCTGCTCCGGACGCGTTCAGGTTCCACTCGACCTCCAACTGGGGAACGAGCGCGGACGCGGAGAACCACACGCCCATCGCCAGCAGTTCGGCGCCGGCAAGCAACATGAGTTGTGGAGTTTTCCCAGACATCTGGCAGCAGGGGCAAACGAAAGCGGGGTCGCCGAACAGTTCGGCGACCCCGCAAACTCGGCAACAGGCCTGATCAGTCGTCCGTATCGAGGATCGCCTCGATACGGGCTTCCACGTCCCGGAGATGGAGCCTCGTCGTGCGATCGCGCGTCCGGGTCAATGCCCGGCCCACGTCCCGATTGATCTCCTCGAGCTCGCCGCGCACGTAGGCCCGGATGTCGCTCTGGCTGACGGAAATGGGTGCAAACCCGAAGGACGCGAAGAAGCTCGGCACCGGCGGAGCCTCATTCTCCATCAGGTACTCGAGACGCGCCAAATGGCCCCGCTGCAGGTTGCGACGGAACGTCGAGATCGGCTCGCCTCCGTCCAGCTCACGCCAGATGGAAGTCCGGAGGTCGCCGAACATCTCGCCGACGGTGTAGGTGTCGTCCATCATCACCTCAGCCTCGATCATGCGACCGAGCCGCTGCGGATCGAGTAGACGATTGACCGCGCCGACCTGAAAACGACGGATCCGGTCGACCGCACCCACGCCCTCGACGCGGCGCAGCACGTCCTGGTTCAGCATCCAGTCCGGAGTGGTGAACACCTGGCGATCCAGCCAATCCATGGCGGCACGCTGCTTGTCCTCCGCGGCCATCTCGTGCACGGGACCCTCCTGATCGTACGTCTTGGGCGTGGTCAGCATGCCGCCGACCCAGGCACCTACGTGCCCCACGTAGCGGTTCCACTGGCCCGCCACATTGCCGTACAGTTCGTTCAGGTCTCCGTAGTCCTTCGCCTCTTCCTCGGTCCATTCCACGAGGTTGTCGAGAATGCGCTTGAGGTTCTCCACGCCGAGGTCGGACGCATAGACCGCATCGTCGCCGAGGTCTTCGTTCTGATTGCGTGGATCAATGCGCGGTCCCTGAGCGCCATAGAAGTAGCGCGGATCGTCTGCGCGCTCCACCACCCAGTCGTTGAGAAACTTGCGTTCCTCGTCCGGGTCGTCCATGCCGGTCCATGAGTACCCCCACTTGGCATTCCAGTCATCGTACTCGCCGAGCTTGGCGTAAAAATTGGTCACGCCGTCCCCCGGCTGAGCGATGTAGTTGAACCGGGCATAGTCCATGATGGACGGGGCGGTGCCGTGCGTCGCCGTAAAGGTCGGGGAACGCAGGGAGTCCACCGGGTAGCCGTAGCTGACGCCCCAGTTGTGTGGGAAGCCCAGCGTGTGTCCGACTTCGTGCGCCGACACGAAACGGATGAGCTCGCCCATCACCTCATCGTCAAACTCCACGCTGCGGGCATCAGGATTGACGGCTGCGGTTTGCACAAAGAACCAATTCCGCAGCAGGTTCATGACGTTGTGGAACCAGCCGATGTCGGACTCCAGGATTTCGCCCGTGCGGGGATCGTGCACGTGAGGGCCGTAGGCATTCTGCACGTCCGATGCGAAGTACCGGATCACCGAATAGCGCACATCTTCCGGGCTGAATTCGGGGTCTTCCTCTTCCGTCGGTGGGTCCATGCCCATGATGGCGTTCGAGAAGCCGGCGGCCTCGAAGGCACGCTGCCAGTCATCCACGCCCTGCTTGAGGTAAGGGCGCCACTTCTCGGGGGTGGCCGGATCGATGTAGTAGACAATCGGCTTTACCGGGTCTACCAGTTCGCCGCGAGCGTAAGCCTCAGGATCGGAGGGCTCGAGGCGCCAGCGCGTGATGTAGCAACGCTGCTCGGCTTTCTGGGCATCGCGGCCGTAGTCGGTCAGCTGCACGCTGAAGAACCCAACGCGCGCATCGCACAGACGCGGAGTCATGGGGTCCTCCGGCAACTCGATCATCGACTGGTTCATCTCCAGGGAGATGGCACCTGTCGAGGACTGGCTGGGAGGCTGGCTGGCCTCGTAGGTCAGCACATGCCGCACTTCGATGTTCTGCGGGTACGACTTGGCCGACACCAGGTACGTGCGACTGCCGTCTACCCGTCGCACCTGGTAGTTGGAGCGCCGTCCCCGCTGCAATCCGAGCGAGGGCACATCGGACGTGAACAGGTTCGACACGTCGATCACAACGCCGGTGGTATCCTCATTGTAGGCCTTGATGTCGAACGACATGATGATGGGCTCGAAATTCGAGTTCAGCACCGCCTGGTAGATGGGCTCATCCTCGCTCGCCACGTTCTGGTAGGCCACCGTGCGCAGCAGCACATTGTCGTCCACGCGCTCCCAGCGAACGACCTGGGTGTTTGCCTTTTCGCCACCGTACCCAATGTTGTCCGCGGTCTTGGCGATTCGGGTTACGAGCAGCAGTTCGCGCCCCAGCAGGTCGTCAGGAATCTCGTAGTACAGGGTCTGGTCATCCCGGTACACGTTGAAGAGGCCTTCGTCAGAGTCGAAGTCGTCCTTGATGACGTCCTTGAAAGCCTTGGGACCGTCGCCGTTGTCACCACCGCGGGTCGGGCGCTGGGGCGTCGTCTGCTCAGCGGCCGCCGTATCCGGCGTGGCTGACTTCTGAAACGTGCTACAGCCTGCCATGAGAAAGATGGTCAGGCAGACTGCTGTCAATCGCGTCATGTCTGGTTCGTTTGGGATCTGGATGGGAGTTAGCGTACTAGAATAGCCCTCAACGAGCTACAACGGAAACGGCTGAAATCAGGCGGTCGCTGCCCACTCGGATGTCGTCGAAGTAGACGAAGGCCGTAATGGTATTGTCAAAGCGTGGGGATGCGCCGCGGGAGGCCCGCGCGGTGGCCGGGTCGGAAAAGGCGTAGCGGTACTCGTAGCTCCCCTGCTTCAGCAGCAGAGTCGCTTCATACCGGCCTCGTTCGGGTACCCAGGTCATGCGGTTTTCGTCCCGGGCCTGCCAGGCGGAGAAGCCGCCGATCACCGTCACGCTGCCCGATACCGGCAGTTCGTTCTCCGGCACCAGCGAAAAGGTGACTTCGACGTATTCCGCCCCGGTGCCCGCCTCCGGCAGATTGCGACTCGCCTGGTCCACCACGATCTGGCCATTCTGCAGGGGTGCGGTGGCCGTGCCGGGAAAGCGGAAATAGTCGGGTTCCAGGAGAACGTGATAGGGCACGTCCAGCAGGTCCACGCGCTCGATCCGACCGCCGGGCCGCAAGTCCGAGACATCCACGAAATAGTCCGAAGCATCGGCAAGAAAGGACTCTCGCGGCTCCAGGTAGTAGCGCAGGGCGGGCTGGTAGTCCAGAGCGGGATCATCCGTGCAGCGCGCTCCGGGAATCTGACCGTTCCTCAGGAAACACACCGAGTAGTCGAAGGCGGAGGTGGCCGCGGCATTCGGCGGCGTAAAGCGAACGGCGGGCTGTACCGCTGGAAACGGCTCCCCGATCACGCGGACCTCATCCAGCACGAAGTCCAGCGGCGTGCTTTGTTCGGTCACGTGGAACGGCCGCTCAAACAGTGGCTGCTCTTCCATCCCCTGCTCCGTGACCCGAATGACGTAGTTGCCGCTGAGGCGGAAGTCGATGGTCTCGTTCGGGAAGACGTAGCGGTAGTGCACATAGGGCACGTGGGTAGCCCGCGAAGACTGGTAGTCGAACAACTGGTCTCGCTGAAACGACGTCAGATACTCCGCCGGTACCAGATCGCGCCGCCAGGTGCGGTCCGCGTGGTAGAAGTAGACCGATAACGGACGGGGGTCATTGCCCATCACGTCGAAGGCCAGGGTCAGCGACTGCCCCCTCCCCATGGGCAGGATGGGCAATCCGGACTCGTCGCCCGTGCGATACAACTGCACGGTGCGCACCGAAGACGCTTCCGGAGCAAGCTGCAGGCCGGGAGCGTCCACCCGAGGAGGCGATCTCCTTTCCTCACCGGCCCTGCCTGCCTCCTCCGCGGAGGCGCAGCCGGAGAGCAAGAGGACGACCAGAACCAGACTACGCGTCATGGGAGGAGTTCGGTGTGGCGGACGGCGGCGAAGCGGTAGCGATCAGCGAGGTACCGAACGTGCCGTGCCATGGTCAGGTCCCCGATTCGTCTATAGGCTGCGACCGCTCGCAGTGCGGAATCTGCGGCCGCCTGATAGGCACCGGCCACGAATGCTTCGTGCGCTGCCTCCCGTGCGTCATAGGCAGGCTTTCGCAGCTCCAGCCATACGGGCAGGTCGCCGCCTGCGGCCAGGCGGGCGCGTGTACGCTCCGGCCGGGCCCATCGCGGAAGGCGGTCGGCGACTTTCCTGAGCTCCTCTACGGCCTCCGGTCCCGGGAGCAGGCGTGCGCGCAACCAGGCGAGCTCGATGGTCAGGCTGTCTGCCGCGAATTCGGCAAGCCGTGCCTGCACCAGGGCCGTATCGCCAATCGCCAGACGCATGCGACTCCAGACAGCCAGGATCTCCGGCGCTTCAGGCGCTAGTTCCAGGGCCCGTTCTGCCCCGGCAAGGGCGCGCGAGGAATCGCGCTCCGCCCAGGCCCGGGATGCCTCAGACAGATTCTGAAGTGGGGGCGGCAGATAATGCGGGCAGTCTCGCTCAAACAAGGATGGACTTCCCAGCCGTCGAGCCGACCGGATGCGCGCGTCCGCATCCACCCAGGTCCGCTCGACCAGGCTGGCCCGCCACCCGGCCGTCAGGTCGGCCACCGGAGCGCCGTAGTTACCTGCCAGACGCCCCGTGCGGTAGGCTTCCTGCAGCACGTCGGTCCCTGCCACCCTGATGAGATACCGGGTGAATGCGCCCGTGATGGTATAGGACACGCCGCCCCTGCCTGTCCAGAAGCCCCACGGGGAGAGTGCCGCGGGTAGCGCCTTTTCGACATCCAGCCCCGTTGCAGCCAGAGCAGCAGCAGACAAGTCCTCCTCAGATGGTCGAGGGCCCGGAGGCTCCAGGGCCACGGCCAGGCCTTCCACGAGTCCGACAGCTGGTGAGGCGCGCAGGACCGGCATGCCGAACTCGCGTGAGAAGGCGTGCACCAACTCGTGCGGCATGATCTGCTCCAGGCTGCCCTGCTCCACGTGGATCTGAGGGCGCGCGAGCCAGACCGGAGCGACGCTGGTGACCCGCGCCCCGGTCATGTCCTGACGCGCCCAGGGGTGGGGGTAGATGTAGGACGTTACCCTGGTTGCGGGCACCACCCCAAGGATCCCTGCGATGCGCTCAAACTCGTGTTCGTGCAGAATAACCGCGCGATCGAGCGCATCGGGCTCCAGATATTCCGGATCGAAGCGGATGTCGAAGTGCGGTGTCTGGACCAGACCCGGCAGTCGATGCTCGAGGGCGTCATAAGTGGTGTTGATGCCCAGCCGGCCGGAAAATGCGTACAAGCCACCCAGCACAAAGGTCAGTACCACCAACGCCGCCGGCCTCCTGCCTGCCAGGGCGAACCCCCACAGGGCCCAGACCAGCGTCATGCCCCGAAACCAGAACAGACCCGGCCTGATCGCCAGTTCCTCGTCATACACGGGTCCCAGCACGCCACCGAATACGTGATTGTAGGTGTAGAACTGGGGATGCAGGCCAAGGTCGTACACCACTCCTGCGACGATGACGCACACGCCAACCCCCACAAGGGTCCGGCCACCCAGGCCCAGACGTGTAAGCGCCGCCGCCACCCCGACCGCGAGCACACAGGTCACCACCGGAAAGAGCACAAAGAAGCCGAGGCCCGTCAGCCAGCCGCAGTTCGGCGCCCACAGCATGGGCAGAAGCATCAGCGCAAGGGGCAGCACCAAAGCCAGGAGTCGCCCCTGCAGCACTTCGGTCGGCTTTCCCCGGCGCAGGCGTGACAGGGCCGCAATCCCAGCAATGAAAAAAGTGGCCGCGGCCAGCACGGCCGCCGACTCCACGTGCAGCCGGTTGAGCAGCGGCACAGGCCACATCGCCAGGGAAATCACCCCATAGGCCAGCAACTCTGCCCGCCCAGGCGTGCTTCCCTGACGCGAAGCGACTCGCCCGTTCATGGGCGCTCGTCTACAGGAAGATGTACGACAGGCCTACCGAAATGACTTCCTTCGCCTGCAGATCGTCCGTCACGTCCCGGTCGTAGAGCAGCGTCCATTCCACGTTGACGTTAAGGAAATCGTTGACCTTCATCGCGACAGCATTCTCCCAGATCAGGTCTGGAGCATCCTCGCTCCCAAAGGCTGCAAACAGGCCGAGGGTCGACGTGTAGTGCACATTCTCGGCAAGCTTGCGATCTATCTCCGAAAACGCCTCGAGACCGATCTCCGTTCTCATGCTCTTGTCGGGGTCGACTCCATAGAGCGGCCGCAGGCGTTCAATCATGACCACCGTCTCCTTGGCCGCCAGGCCAAATCGCTGGGTGAACCAGGATGACGGGACGTACGTCAGGCCAACAGTCTGCGTAAACGTGGCCGGCGAGAAGAAGTCAGATACCTTGACCGGAGGCGTTCTGCCCTCCTCGAACGGGTCCTTCTCAAAGTTCTTGCCCGGGGCGAACTGACTGCGAAAGCCCGCCGCGACCGTGGGTTGAAACGTGCCCAGGAAGCCGACCCCGCCTGCGTACTGGAAGTTGGACCGGAAACGGATCAGATCTTCGGCTTTTCGGACTTCCAGCGTGTCCTGACGCACGACCCCAAACGTGAGCCGCATCGTATGCTTTTGATGCCAGGTGCCCACAACTTTCTCCGCCGAGCCTTCTGCCCCGACTGTCGCGGCCAGGGTGTTCACGCCGCCTTCAGCCCAGTTGCTGAAGCCCGCCTGCGCGCCAGACACACGTCCGATCAGCGAGCGAGTCCACGTCGGCGTTTCCGTCGTATCCGCGTCCTGAGCCAGCGTCACGGGCGCAGTCAGGAAAGCGGCGAGCAAAATCAGGGTAGCTCTCATCGTACATCAGGGGTGAATCCGTTCGGCAATATGGCCCAAAAAGAAGAAAGGCCACACCCCAGGGCGCGGCCTTTCCAAGCTCGTGGAAAGCCGGAGACTAGTTGTTCTTCATCTCCTGGACCTGGACGCGAATGTCCTGGGCCATGGCCTTCAGGTCCTGCATGGCTTTGCGGACACGCGTGCCTGCAGCTTTGTTGCCTTTGTCGAAGAACTTGTTGAAGTCCTCTTCGAGGCCGTCTACAAAGCTCTTCAGCTCACTGAACTTGCTCATACCACGAATCCTCCGTGATTGGGTTTGCTCGGAAGGTAAAAGATGGGCCTTGTTGCCCTGGGAGACGCCCAACTTACGGTGCTCGATTCCGGGTAGTCAAGAAAAAATCGGCCCAAACGCCCTTAAAATCGCAGATTAAGCCTCTGCGAATACGAGTTCCGCGCCTCTGTCCGGGTCCACGGAACCCACCTCGGAAACTCCTAAAACGCGCAGACTTAGGTTCGGGAATGAGCTCGCTTTCGGAAGCGAAATTTCGCCACTGAGTTCCCTGACTTGTGCGGCCGATATTTTTCCGGCAACGCGGCTGTTTGTGACCCAAATCAACCGGAAATGACCGGAATCGGACGCCGCGAGCGCCTCGCAGGCGTCGGCCAACGCGGGGATCGACAGCTTGCCGGGCTCTCCCATCGCGACTCCGAGCACCGGTACGGCCCCCATATCGGCGCTCTGCCGGAGCAATCTCACGCGCGCAGTGCCCGGCGTCAGCAGTTCGCGGTCGACCCCAAGGAATCCAACCGCCGGCAGTCCGTTGTCCGTCAGACCCTGCACCGCCTTGCGGTTTTCCTGACGCAGAGCGGCGATGATGGCCCGGTCGGTGACCGCATCCCGGCCCGCAAGATCGGCCGAGAGTCCATCGCCCTCGAGAATGCGCTCGGTAACCTCTCCGGCACCATGAAGCAGAATGGTCGGGTTTTCGGGCGATGCGGTCAGTGCCCGACCCAACCGGTCCCAGATCATGAGATCGCCGGTCAGTCGGGAGCCTATCACGAGTACGCGAAGGGGTCGCATGTGGTGTCGTTCAATCGATCAGCAAGATATCCACAAGGCCCCTCCGGACCGAACTCGCGGCCGATCTTGACCGTTGGTATTTGCGTTCCAACCCACTCCCCGAGCCCCCTGCCGCATGGCGGATTTCTGCCACCTCCATTGCCATACCCAGTACTCGCTCCTTGACGGCGCAGCCCGCATCGAACGGCTTGTCGCGAGTGCCGCTGAAATGGAGATGCCGGCCCTTGCCATCACCGACCACGGCAATCTGTTCGGGGTCCCGGAGTTCTATACCAAGGCCCGTCGCGCGGGCGTCAAGCCCATCATCGGCTGTGAGTTCTACGTCACGCCGAGTGGCATGGATGACCGCTCCGACCGCACGCGGTATCACCAGGTGTTGCTTGCGCGTAATGAGGAGGGATATCGCAACCTGATCAGGCTCTCCAGCCTGTCATACACGGACGGCTACTACTACAAGCCGCGCCTGGACCTGGAGGCCATTCGGGCGCACTCGGGCGGTCTCGTGGCGACGACCTGCTGCCTGCAGGGGCACGTGCCACAGATGATTCTCAAGCAGGGCGAAGCGGCGGCACGACCGGTCTTTGAGACCTATCTGGAGATCTTCGGCAAGGACTACCTGATAGAAATCCAGGACCACGGCATCGAGGATCAGCACCGGGCAAACGCTGTCCTGCTGAAGTGGGCCAGGGAGTACGACGTCAAGGTCGTCGCGACGAATGACGTGCACTACGTCGAGCGCGAGGACCATGCGGCCCAGGACGTGCTGCTCTGCCTGCAGACCGGCAAGGATCTCTACGATCCGAACCGGATGCGTTTTGAGAACGACCAGTTCTTTCTCAAGACCAGCGCTCAGATGGAGGCCGCGCTGGGTTCGCTGGAACCGGACCAGCGCACGCAGAGCCTGGTGACCACGCTGGAGGTCGCGGATCGATGCGACCTGGAGCTGGAGATGGGCAAACTGCTCATGCCGCACTACCCCCTGCCGGAGCAGTTCGGCGGGGACATGGACGGCTACCTGCGCCACCTGGTGTACGAGCGGGCACGTTCCCGCTACGGTGAATTGACCCAGGCGGTGACCGAACGGTTGGACCTGGAGCTCGGCATCATTCGCGACATGGGCTATGCCGGGTATTTCCTGATCGTGCAGGACTTCACGACGGCGGCCCGGGATCTGGGTGTGTCGGTCGGTCCCGGTCGAGGCTCGGCGGCCGGCAGCGCCGTGGCCTACTGTCTGGGCATCACCAACATCGACCCGCTGGAGTACGATCTCCTGTTCGAGCGCTTTCTGAATCCGGAGCGCGTATCGATGCCGGATATCGACATCGACTTTGACGATCGGGGACGGTCGAAGGTGATCGACTACGTGGTGCAGAAGTACGGCAGGCAAAATGTCTGTCAGATCATCACGTTCGGCACAATGGGCGCACGCAGCGTGATCCGGGACGTTTCCCGCGTGCTTGGCGTGCCCCTCCCCGAGGCGGACCGCATCGCCAAGATGATTCCGGAGGGACCTGGACAGTCGCTGGCGAGCGCCATCAAGGATGTGCCCGAATTCCGGCGGCTGCTCACCGATCAGAACGAGCAGATCCGCAACCTCATGCACTACTCGCAGGTGCTGGAGGGGTCGGCCCGGCACACCGGTGTGCATGCTGCCGGGGTGATCATTGCCCCCGGCGAGGTCAGTGAGTACGTGCCGGTGGCGGTGGCCAAGGGCAAGTCAGGCGCGGACGATGTGGTCACGACCCAGTATGACGGCAACTGGGTGGAGTCCTTCGGTCTGCTGAAGATGGACTTCCTGGGGCTGAAGACCCTTACCGTGCTGGACGATGCGCTTGCGGAGATCAAGCGCAACCACGGAGTGGAGATCGACCTGGACGCCATTCCGCTGGATGATCCGGCCACGTTCGAGCTGTTCCAGCGGGCGGACACGGTGGCCATCTTCCAGTTTGAATCCTCCGGGATGCGCGAGTGGCTTCGCAAGCTGAAGCCCACATCGATCGACGATCTGATCGCGATGAACGCCCTGTACCGACCGGGGCCGATGGATCTGATTCCGAACTACATCGCCCGAAAGCACGGGCAGGAGGACGTCGATTTCCCCCATGAGATGCTCAAGGAGGTGCTGGAGCCCACCTACGGGATTCCGGTCTACCAGGAGCAGGTGATGAAGATGGCGCAGGTCATGGGCGGGTACTCGCTCGGCGGCGCCGACCTGCTCCGGCGGGCGATGGGGAAGAAGAAGCAGTCCGAAATGGACAAGCAGCGCGGCATCTTCGTGACCGGCGCGCTGGATCGTGGGGTGGACGAGAAGACGGCGAACGACGTCTTCGACATGATGGCGAAGTTCGCCTCCTATGGCTTTAACAAGTGCGTCGTGGGGTCCACGGAGATCCATGACGCAGACACCGGGCGACGCACCACTGTCGCGCAGCTCTTTGCGCAGAAGCGGCCCATGCGCATCCATGCGCTTGGTGAAGACGGCAAGCTTCGTCCCCGACGCGTCGAGGACGTGGTGTGGAACGGGGTCAAGCCCGTGTTTGAGCTTCGCACGCGCCTCGGAAATCGCATTGTTGCGACCGGAAACCACCCGTTCAAAACTTTCGGCGGCTGGACCAATCTGGAAGACCTCGAGCCCGGCACGCGCATCGCCGCGCCGAGGCGGCTCTCGTTTGGTGCCGAGGAGTCGTGGTCGGACCACGAACTGATTGCGCTGGGTGGGCTGCTCTCGGAGGGGAATACGTGCCATCCCACAACACTATACTTCTACAACAATGATCTCGCGGCGTGCGAGGACTTTGCTCAATCTGCTGAGCAATTCCCGAACTCGATAGCTCGCATATACCACAGGGGTGATGGGCGACATGAGGTCGCCGTCAACACCGGCAAGGGTGGCCGCTTTCACGCGGGCCAGGTGCCCTGGAACAAGCATGGAGTAGCCGTTCGCAAGCGCGTGAGATCCGGCGCTTTCCTGTGGGCTGAGGGTCTCGGCCTGATTGGTGCCACCGCCCGGGACAAGCGCGTTCCGGATGGTGTATTCCGGCTATGCGATGACAACATCGCCCTGCTGCTGGGCCGCATGTGGGCGGGAGACGGCTATATCTACGGCAAGAGCTCGGCAACGCCCTACTACGCCACGTCCAGCCGCCAGCTGGCTGAAGACGTGCAGCACCTACTGCTGAGGCTGGGCATGCTCTCCCGGGTGTCGGTGAAGCGGTTCAAGTACCGGGGAGGAAAACGCACCGGCTACACGGTACACCTGCTGGGCACGGGTACCCTGCGACGGTTCCTCGACAGAGTCGCACCCCACATCGTCTGTCGGGACGCCCAGGTGGCGGCGCTTGAAGACTATGTCGCCTCAACGGACCGCGACTCCACAGCGTCCGATACGCTGCCTCGCGAGGTGCGAGACTGGGTGGCGGCAGAGCGCGAGACGGCCGGCTGGACGTGGAAGGAACTGGGTCGCCGCGCAGGAGCATCGGTGCGGGAGTTTTATGGGTCGGGGTCGTCTGGAAAGCGCGGATTCCGTCGGTCGACTGTCGAACGGTTCGCCTGGGCCCTGGGCAGCCAGCGCCTCCTCGACGCGGCACGCTCCGACATTTACTGGGACGAGGTGGTCTCCATCACTCCCCTCGGCGAGCAGGACACCTATGACCTGACTGTCGAGCAGGACCACAACTTTGTGGCGGACGGGCTGATTGTGCACAACAGCCACAGTGCCGCCTACTCCGTGGTCGCCTATCAGACGGCGTACCTCAAGGCCAACTACCCGGCTGAGTTCATGGCGGCGGCGCTCACGAACGAGATGTCCGACACCAAGAAGTTGTCGGTGGTGCTGGATGAGGCGAGGCATCTCGAAATCGAGATCCTGCCGCCGTCCATCAACAAGAGCCTGGCTCAGTTCACGGTGGAGAACGGGGCCGTGCGCTTTGGACTCGGCGCCATCAAGGGCGCCGGTCTGGGGGCGATCGAATGCATCATCGAGGCGCGGGAGGAAGAGGAGGCCTTCACCTCGCTCTTCCACCTGTCGGAGTCGGTTGATCCCCGTACGGTCAACAAGAAGGCGCTGGAGTCGCTCATCCGGGCCGGTGCGCTGGACGAACTTGAAGGCCACCGCGCCCAGCTGATCGAGGCGCTTGACGGCGCCATCCAGCATGCCCACAAGGTGCAGGCAGACAAGGCGGCTGGTCAGAACTCGCTCTTCGGCCCAGCCGGCGGGGACGGCTCGGTCCTGATGCCGCCTCAATTGCCGGTCATCGATCCGTGGCCCAAGGGCCGCACGCTGAAAGAAGAGCGTGAGGTGATCGGCTTCTACGTCTCCGGGCATCCCCTTGAGGCCGTCTTGCCGGAGATCCGGGCGTTCGCGTCCACGCGCGTGGCCGACATCCCGGGCTTGTTGGCTGACGCGCCGCCTCGGGAAGACGAGCGCGGATACACGCGCGGTCCGACGCACACGCTGTGCGGCATCGTGACGGACGTCAATCACCGTCGCACAAAGACCGGCAAGCCAATGCTCACCGCCACGATTGAGGACTTCACCGGACAGGCAGAACTGGTGGCCTTCTCAAACTCCTACGACCGGGTGCAGCGCTACCTCGAGCCCGACCAGATCGTGTTCGCTCGGGGCGAGGTCGAAATGCGTGGCGGCGCCGTGAAGATGGTCGTGCAGGATGCCACCCCGATCTGGAAAGTCCGGGATTCGATGGTGAAGTCCGTGGTGCTGCACGTGAACCCCTATGACCTTGACGAAGACTCGGTAGAGGAGCTGCACAAGCTCGCAGATGCCCACCGCGGCCACGCCAAACTCTACTTCGCGGTCGCTTTGCCCGGCATGGCGGAGCCCCAGCGCATCCTGAGCCGCACCTGCGTAATCGAGCCGAACGGCGAGTTTATGAAGGGTCTGGCACGAATCGTCGGGCGGGATGCAGTTCAAGTTGAGGGTGACAAGGCTTAGGTCTTAGGTTTTCCGCGCGATACGAGTGTCATGCGCGCTTCCTGTTTTCTGATCCTCAGTCTGACCTGTCTCACCGCGGACGGGCAGTCCCGCTTTGTCGAGTGGGCCGTTGATGACGCCCGGGCTTTGGGCGTCACCGCCTTCCGATACGCCCCGGCTGCCGGCGGCACGGCCGCCACCTACCTGCTGGCCACCCGCAACCTGGATCCCGCGTTCAACCAGACCATCCAGACCTGGGCATCCGGCCCGGTCGATGGGTTTCTGGAGCGCACGAACCCGCTCGGTGGCCCTTCGATGACGCGTCATGCTGCGGCGATCTTCGCCGGAACGCTGCTGCTGGGTGACGAACGCTCGCAGGACGCCGCCTTTACGGCGCTGGAGTCCATCCTTTACGCAGGTGGGCTGTCCTACGCGCTCAAGTACGCCTTCGGCCGTGGCCGCCCCGGCGAAGGCTATGCCGCAGATCATTTTCAGCCGTTCTCCGGCCACTCCTCGTTTCCTTCGGGCCACACCACGACTGCGTTCGCCTTCATCACTCCATGGGTGCTCTACTACGACACCCCCGCGGCGCGCGCCCTGCTGGTGCTGCCCATTGGCACAGCGCTGGCCCGAATGGATCGCGACAAGCACTGGGTCAGCGACATCCTGGCGGGCGGCACACTCGGCATTCTGACGGCGCGGTACCTGACCAGACGGCATCAGGGACGCAGCACCGGTGGCTCCCGTCCGCGCGTTCGCGTGTCGCCCACCAGCGCATCGCTCGCCTGGTCCTTCTGACGGAACGCCCTTTGCGGCTGGTCCGGGACGAACCAATCCCCGGCCCGATGCGGAAGCTCCTTCCCCTAGTTGCAGTTTTGATCACGGCAATTCCTGCCTCAGCGCAGGATGACGGCACCATCCTCGATGAGGTGCAGGCACTGGACCCGCTTGAGATGGACGAACTCCTCTGGATGGCGCGCGGGGTTTACTCGGAGAGCGATCGGGCCAATGAACAGGAACTCGTCGCGTGGGTGATTCGCAACCGTGTGGAAACCGGCTTTCGCGGCGACAGCTATCGCCAGGTGGTGCTTGAACGCAAGCAGTTCAGCGCCTTCAACGAGCCATCGAAACGGCGCACCTACATCCTGGGTCTCGACCAAACGGATGTCGTGCCCAGCTGGATGCGTGCCCTCGAGGTGTCGATGAAGGTCTTCCAGGCCAGCCCCACCGAGCGGCCCTTCGCCATCGATACTCGCCACTTCTACAGTCCCGTCTCCATGGTCGGTCGGTCGGAGCCCGTGTGGGCCAAGGCTGGCGTGCCGATCTCTTCCGTCTCGCTTGGTGTGGACCCGGACCGTTTTCGGTTTTTTTCCGGCATCGACAAGTCTCAGGACATGGTCGCGGCCACCGTGAATCCGACCACCTTTGCCGAGGGCGCGAGTGTCGAGGAGCGCATCGACCAGCAGAAAAGCGCGTCCGAGAAGATTGACGAGCAGCGCATCGAGCAGCAGCAGCGTGCAGCGGATCGCGCCAAAACGTTGCGGCGGAGCACCCGTGTGCGCCGCTTCAGCGGCAGGGTCCAGCGGCCGAGTCGGCCCAAGCGCGGCACCGGCGGGTGAGGCCGGAGCGTCCCGGCGGGTGAAGCCGGAGCGCTGAGTCCCGAGTGGGTCCAGACTACTTTACCGGCCTCGGGCCACCGGCGAAGGCAACTTTGCGCCAGGCTGCTTGCAAACCCGGCACAATTCGCGACCTGGGTTACGCTGGCTCCGGACAGCCCAGGGAGCGGAATCTGGCACCTGTTTTCCGCATGGAGCCAACTCTGGCGTTGTCACATGTGGAATCCGAGCGTCTACTCCACTCGAGGTCCGTTCCAGACCAGCGATGAGTGGAATCTGGGGGCCGTTTTCCACTCGGCGCGCCCTCGACCGAGCGCGCCAGCCCGAACCGCGCGCCACCCACGCGCCAGCCCCGCACCCCGCGCACCCACCACGCCCCCAGGAACCGCACCGCATCCCCCCGCTTCAACCGCGCATGGTGCAGCATCTGATCGCCTTGCCCAAGCGCGCGCTGATTCTGCTGGTACGTGGCTACCAGCTGATCCTTTCCCCGCACCTGGCCACATCCTGCAACTTCACCCCCACCTGCTCGGGATACGCCATCCAGGCGCTGGAGAAGTACGGCGCGGTGAAGGGTTCCGTTCTGGCCGCGCATCGCATCCTGCGCTGCCACCCCTGGGGCGGTCACGGCTACGATCCACCCATCTGGTACTCCGAACGCAAGGAACTCCATGAGCACGGTTCCTGACGCCCACCGGCAGGCGGCGGGCGCCGCCGGGCTGCCCTGCGCGATCATCACCTGCAGCGACACCCGGTCCGAGGTGGACGACCGCAGCGGGCCGATCATGAAGTCCCTGCTCGAACTCGCCGGCCACGAGATCGTCAGCTATGAGGTTGTGCGCGAGGACCCGGCGTTGATCCGGAGCGCGCTCGAGCGGGCCGCCGCCAGGGCCCGCATTGTGCTGCTGAACGGCGGCACCGGCGTATCTCCACGCGACAATACGGTCGATGTGGTCCGCGCCTTTGTTGAGCGGGATCTGCCCGGATTCGGCGAGCTGTTCCGCACGCTCTCGTATCAGGAAATCGGGGCGGCCGCGATGCTGTCACGCGCCGTTGCGGGCACGCGCGGCGCCACCGCGGTATTCGCGACGCCGGGCAGTTCGGCAGCCGTCACGCTGGCCATGGAAAAACTGATACTGCCGGAAATTCGGCATCTGGCGAGCCTGCTGGACGGGTAGCCGCCCCGGTCTACTCGTAGCGCAGCGCCTCGATCGGATTCAGCGCCGCAGCCTTGCGCGCCGGGTAGAACCCGAAGAAGATGCCCACGGCACCGCTGAAGACGATGGCAACGAGCACGGTATCGCTGTTCACCAGCGTCTGCCACCCCATCACATCGCCCAGCACCTGAGCGCCCGCAAACCCGAGTCCGACACCGATGGCGCCGCCCAGGATGCTCATCACAATGCTCTCGATCAGAAACTGGGTAAGCACATCACGACCACGGGCACCAATGGCCATGCGGATTCCGATTTCCCGCGTGCGTTCGGTCACAGATACGAGCATGATGTTCATGATGCCGATCCCGCCCACGAGCAGCGAAATCCCCGCGATCGCCGCCAGCAGCAGGGTCATGACCTCGGTGGTCCCGGCCGCCGCCTCGGTCAGCTCAGCCTGGTTGCGCACCTCAAAATCGTCTGCCTCCCAGGAGGCGAGGCCGTGCGCTTCGCGCATGATCGCCTTGATCTCATCCTGGGCCGCCGGGATGTCATTCGGGGATGAAGTGGAGGCCAGGATCTGCGACACGAAATTCCATCGACTGAGGCGGGTGCCTACCGTCGTGTACGGCGCCAGCATGACGTCATCCTGGTCGTTGCCCTCGGCCGTCTGTCCTTTCGGGGCAAGCACGCCGATGACCTGAATGGGCACATTGCGTACACGAATGGTCTGGCCGATGGGGTCATCGCTGCCAAAGAGCTGCTCTGCAACGGTTGCACCGATCAGGGCGACCTTCTTGCCCTGCCGTACATCGGCAGCCGTGAAGAACGAGCCGCTCGAGACGGGCCAGTCGCGGATGAGCGGATAATCGACGTCCACGCCGTTGATGCGTGTGCGCCAGTTGCCGCGTGGGCCGACCGCCTGCGTAAATGTGGTTACGACCGGGGAGATGGCCGACAGAAACATGCTTTCGTTGCGCAGTTTCTCGGCATCGTCCAACTGCAACCGGTTGAAACTGCCTGCGCCCCGGCTGACGCCTCCACTGGAGCTTGCCCCCGGGGTGATGACAAGCATGTTGGTGCCCAAGTTCTGGATCTGCCGCTCGATCTGGCTCTTGGCACCGTCGCCGACGGCAACCATCACGATTACGGCACCCACGCCGATGATGATGCCGAGCATGGTGAGCAGGGTGCGCATCTTGTTCTTGATGATGCTCTTCCCGGCTACCTTGATAAGGTTGGAAGCTCTCATGGTCAGGCCAGCACGCTTTCAGTGGGCAGGGACTCCATGACGTGCGCGGCGCGGCGCGGCGTCTGGGTCTCGTCCCGGATGATGCGACCGTCGCGCAGTTCCACTACGCGCTTGGCGTACTCGGCGACGTCGTGTTCGTGGGTTACCAGCAGAATCGTGATCCCCTGATCGTTCAACTGCTGGAAGAGGTCCATCACCTCGACGGATGTGCGAGAATCAAGGTTGCCTGTGGGCTCGTCCGCCAGCAGGATGGCAGGTTTGGTCACCAGAGCGCGGGCGATGGCCACGCGCTGTTGCTGACCGCCCGACAGCTCGCTGGGCACATGGTCCAAGCGTTCTCCAAGTCCGACCATCTCCAGTGCCTCGCGGGCCAGCGCCTTGGTGTCTTTCTTGCCGGGCGTACGGTCGTAGAGCAGCGGCAGCTCGACGTTTTCAACCGCCGTGGTGCGCGCCAGCAGATTGAAGCCCTGGAAGACGAATCCAATCTTCTGGTTGCGGATGTCGGCCAGCTTGTTCTTGCCGAGGGTCTCTACGCGCACACCATCAAGCTGATAGGAGCCTCCCGTCGGGTAGTCCAGGCAGCCAATGATGTTCATCATGGTGGACTTGCCGGATCCCGACGCGCCCATGATGGCAATCATTTCTCCGGGGTACACATCCAGATCCACGCCGGCAAGGGCGTGCACCTTGTTGGTGCCCATTTCGTAGGTCTTGCGCAGGTCGCGGACCTGAATGACAGCGTCTTGCGCCATGCTAGAACCCGCCTCCGCGGAAGCGCCCGCCACTCTGGTTGTTCTGCTGGAACGGATTGGCCGTGGAGCCGCCCTCGGTGATCGTCACCCCTGCGATGATCTCCATGCCGGCCTCGATGTTGCGACCCTGCACTTCCGTCATCGTGCCGTCGGAAAGCCCGGTGCGTACAAACGCCGCCGAAAGCTGTCCTTGCTCGTCAAGGTACCAGAGCATGCCCCGGTTCGCGGCACCGAAGCCGCCGCCACCAAATCCGCCGCGTGCCGCGGCCCCGGCGGCCTGGCCGCCTCCCTGTCCGGCTGCTCCGCCACGACGAGTGGAGTCCGACGGCGCGCCCTGTGCTTCCCGGGCCGCCATCATGCGCTCTCTGAACTCCGTCATCATCTCTTCCGTCGGGCGGAAGCGAAGCGCCGCGTTCGGCACCTTGTACACGTCGGAGACCGTCTCCACCAGGAACTCCACGGTGGCCGTCATGCCTGGAAGCAGACGACCGTCGGTATTGTCGACGTCGACCACGGCCGTGTACGTCACCACGTTGTCTTGCGTGGCGGACTGCAACCGTACCTGTCGCACGCGTCCCTCAAAGGTCTCGTCGTCGTAGGCCTGGACGGTGAACCGCACCTGCTGTCCTTCCTGAATCTGGCCAATGTCGGATTCGTCGACGGAAGCCAGGATTTCCAACTCGGAAAGATCGTTGGCCAGCAGAAAAAGTTGTGGCGTCGACATACTGGCTGCCACGGTCTGGCCCTGCTCCACACTCCGCTCGATGACCACGCCGCTCATGGGCGCGTAGATGCGGGAGTATCCGAGGTTGCGCTCGGCTCGTTCCTGCGCGATCTCGGCAGATTCAAGGTTCGCCTCGGCAAGCTCCAGATCATACTTGGCCTGGTTGAGCTCCACTTCGGTTGCGAACTGCTGATCGGCCAGTCGCTGGATGCGAGCCAGTTCGGTGGCTGCAAAGTTGCGTTGAGCTGTGTTGCGACGCAGCGTGGCGCGGGCATCCTGCACAGCCGAGACCAGCAATGTGGTGTCGATCAGCGCCATAAGCTGTCCGCGACGCACCGTGTCGTTGAAGTCCACAAATAGCCGATCGATACGACCGGAGACCTGCGTGCCCACCTGCACGGTGGTAACCGCATCCAGATTACCGGTGGAGGTCACGACGGCCTCCAGATCTCCGCGCTCCATGGTCACGAACCGGTAGCTGGTGGTGGGCTCACCCTGTCCGCTGGTGAAGCGCCAGATCGCGGCTCCCGAGAGCACGACAACGACGCCGATGGCAACAATTTTTTTCATGGGGTACCCCACCTGACGGGGTTGTTCTCTAGGGAACGCTCTATGCGTTTGGGGCCCCGTACGCGAGGCCGGGTGGGCCGTTTCGCACGCTATAGAGTTGGAGCAGAAGCGTGACAGTTCCGTGACCAGCCGCCGGGACCGCCGGATGCGCCCGTATGGCGAACCGGCCGCCGCATCAACGCGTTGTGGGCGGGCCAAGCCTTTTGCCCATGCCCCACCCCTCCATCCGGCTCTACAACACGCTCACGAATTCCCCCGAGGAACTGCAGCTGATCGAGCCCGGACATCTGCGTTTCTATTCCTGCGGCCCCACGGTGTACTCCTATGCGCACATTGGGAATTTCCGGTCGTTCTTGACAGCTGACCTGATTTTCCGGCTGGGGCAGGCCGTCGGTCTGGACGTGACGTACGTCACCAACGTCACCGATGTTGGGCACCTGACGGAGGACGATGCGGCCGATGCGGGCGGAGAAGACCGCATGGCCAAGGCGCTCAAGTCCAAGGAAGGCGAACGATTCGCCAACGTCTGGGACCTTGCGCGCTATTACACGGAATCGCTGCTCGGCGACTGGCGCCGACTGAATCTGCTCGAGCCCACCGTGCGGCCCCGCGCAACCGAGCACATGCGGGAGCAGATCACCGCAGTGAGCGTGCTGCTCGAGCGCGGACACGCCTACGAAACGGAGCAAGGCATCTATTTCTCGGTGGCCTCCTTCCCTGAGTACGGCAAGCTGTCGGGCAACCTCAACGCCGACGCCCTCGACCAGGAAGTGCGCGAGGTGGTCTCCGATCCCGGAAAACGGGACCCCCGCGACTTTGCACTCTGGAAAAAGGACGAAAAGCACCTGATGCAATGGCATAGCCCGTGGGGGTGGGGGTTTCCCGGCTGGCACATTGAGTGTTCCGTGATGGCCTCCGCATACCTGGGAGAAACCATCGACCTGCACGCCGGGGGTGAGGATCTCATTTTCCCACACCATGAGTGCGAGATCGCCCAGGCGGAGGCCCTTTCCGGTGAGCCTTTCGCCAGGCACTGGGTGCACACTCGCTTTCTCCAGGTCGAGGGCGAGAAGATGTCCAAGAGCAAGGGCAACTTCCTGACGGTGCGACGGCTCACGGCCCCTCGCGACGACGACGGCTGGGGTGTCGATCCCCTGGCGCTCCGCCTGGCCTTGATGTCCGGGCACTATCGCAAGCCGTTCAACTTCACAAAGGCCACGCTGAAGGCATCGGGCAAGCATCGCGAGCGCATCGCCAGTGCAATCGAACTGTTGCGCACAGCCGACGGCGACGGGCCTGATCGCATCGGTGAGCGACTGGACGCCCTGTATGACCGCATGCTGGCGGCCCTTTGCGACGACCTGAACACCCCGGAGGCCATCGCCGCACTCATCGAGGGTGTCAAGTTGATCCACGGGATGTCCCGCGGCCTGAACGCCGAAAGCGCCCGGTCCGGTCTGGCCTGGTTTGACCGGGTAAACGCACTGTTAGGCGTCATCGAACCCGACACGGACGAACCGGCCTCGGACGCGGACGATCCGCATGTAGCCCGCATCGACGGTCTGCTCGCGGAGCGGCAGCAGGCACGAGCCGACCGCGACTTTGCCCGCGCCGACGCCATCCGCGATGAACTTGCCGCCGAAGGCATCGAAATCATGGACACTCCCGAAGGACCCCGCTGGAAACGCCGTCAGGACCTGTGAGCAACGCCCCTCCAACGCAACCCATGGACTACGGCACCCTGGACGGGGGCCTGGTTCGCATGATGAACCGCTTTTGGGCGGAGGGCACCCTGACTGGAGAGCCCGAGGAAGACCTGTATCTCAGGTCGAATGCCAACGCCGTGCTGTTCGGCATGCTCTACGACCAGCGCATGCTCGCGGAGCAGGCCTTCATGGGCGCCCGGCGTTTGCACGAGCGGCTTGGCCACCTCGACCCGGGAAAGATCGCACAGCATGATCCGGACGAGTTCCGCACGCTCTTTGCCCAGACGCCTGCGGTCCATCGTTTCACGAACAAGATGGCCGCCTACACGCAGCAGGTAGCGCAGGTCCTGGTCGACCAATATGACGGCGATGCCGGCAACATCTGGGCCGAGGATCGTTCGGCCGATGAGGTCGCAAAACTCCTGGAAAAACTGCCAGGATTTGGCAAGATGAAGGCCTACAAGATGCGCTTCGCCCTGCACTACTTCGGGTGGCGGGACTTCTCGGACGTGCCGGCGAAGGTCTGACCGGGGGTGCCCGCAGCTCATGCGGCGGCCTGACGGCCGGCGACCGCCAAGGGGGCGCGGGCTGACCGCTCGCGGCGCAAAGCGTTCAGGCGCGGTCGGCAGTTCGGGCTTCGGCCCGAAGCTCAGGCGCGCCCGCCCAGCCGAAAGACGAGCAAGCGCCCTTCGTTGTTGATCGCAAGATTCCTGGTAGCCACGGAGGCACCCTGAATCAGACGCTCCCAGGCGATATCTACCGCAGCGTCGAGCAGTCGGCTGGAATCGTGATCCTGGGAAGCGTTGAAAATGGAGTTTTCCCAGGCGATGCCTCCTCCCGGCACGCGGCGGGCAAAGCGCTCCATGTGATCCTTCGCAGTCATGACAGAGGGGGGTGAGTGATGACTGCAGGCCTTACAAGCCGTGTGCCGCCGCAAAACAGCCCCAAACGCACGCCCAGGGGCCCTGAAGCCCTGACCGACCCGGCAAAATCTGCCGGTCACCGCCTCCAGAACGAGGGTGCGAAGATGATCAGCATGGTGAAAATCTCCAGACGACCAGCCACCATCAGGAAGGAAAGCACCCACTTCCCTGCGGCGGGTATGTGCGCGTAGTTCTCTGCAGGCCCGAGCGTTCCAAACGCCGGCCCGACATTGCCCACGCTGGACAGGGCGCCTCCGAATGCAGTCAGGATATCCGCGCCGACGACCGTCATCGCGAGCGTGCCAAGGCCGATAAGCGCAAAGTAGAGCACAATGAAGCTCAGGACATTGCGCATCACTTCCTGCGGCACCACACGGTCATTCAGCCGCACATTGAGAACTGCCTGCGGGTGCACGAGCTGCTTCACTTCCTTGAAGGAGTTCTTGAACAGCAGTACATGCCGCACCACCTTCACTCCGCCTCCGGTCGAGCCGGCCATGCCCCCGACGAAAAACAGCACGAACAGCACGCCGATAGCCACCGGGGGCCACAGTTCGTAGTCCGCCGTGGCGAAGCCGGTCGTCGTGACGATGGCGGTGGACTGGAACGCACCAAACCGCAGGGCTTCCGTGAAGTCGGCATATCCCTGGCTGACTCCGCCCCCCGGCATCGCCAGGCGAACAGGGTCCCAAAGCGCCAGAGCAGTCACAACCGAAGCGACCAGCACGATTAGCGTGTAGACGCGGAATTCCGTGTCACGGAACACCGTGATGGCCTGCCCGCGCAGCAGCCGAAAGTGCAGGGCAAAGTTGACGCCCGCCACATACATGAACAGCGTGATCACCCAGTCCACGTAGGCTGATGAAAAGTGGCCCACAGAAGCGTTTCGGGTAGAGAAGCCGCCAGTCGCCATGGTCGCGAAAGCATGGTTCACGGCCTCGAACAATCCCAGCGCGGGGGCGAGAACCGCCACCTGAACCGCCGTGATGCCCACATAAATCAGCCACAATCGCCGGGCCGTCTCGCGCACTCGCGGAGTGAGCTTGTCGGCCGTCGGTCCGGGCACTTCAGCCTTGAAGAGCTGCATGCTACCCACGCCCAGGATCGGCAAAATGGCCAGCGTCAGCACAATGATGCCCATACCTCCCAGCCAGTGGGTCAGGCTGCGCCAGAACAGAAAGGCGTTGGGAAGCGATTCGATATCCGGATTTCCGCCCCCGCCCAGAATCGTCGCGCCTGTGGTCGTAAACCCGGAGACGGTCTCGAAAAAGGCATCCGTAAACGAAGCGGTCACCCCTCCCAGCAGGAGCGGAACGGCACCGGCCAGCGAGATCACAATCCAGGCAAGCGCGACAATGGCGAAGCCCTCCCGAATGCGAATCGCGTCCCCTTCGCCGCGGCCCCATCGCAACCACACGCCACCGCCTACTCCCATGGCTCCGAGCGCCGTCACGAGGAACGGCCACCAGGCCTCCTCCCCGTAAAAGGCCGCAACGCCGACGGGCGCCAGCATCGCAACTCCGGCAAACCCGACCAGGGCAGCCAGCGTGCCCAGCACAGCGCGCAGGTTGAGTACCATCAGGGCCGCGAGAAGAAGGACTCGACTTCTGCAAGCGCCGATTGACGCGCAAACACGAAGGCACGGTCACCCGCCGCAATGCGGGTCGAGCCCGTGGCGATTTCTACCGACTTGCCGTGATGCACACCCGCTACCAACATGTCTTTCGGCAGCGTCAACTCCTCCAGAGGGGCGCGCGTCACGGCTGACCGGGGCTGGGCTTCGATCTCCAGGATCTCGGCATCCAGCCCAGGCACCGACGCCACGCTCATGACATGCTGTCCTCGCAGGCTGCTGATGACCTCGCGGGATACCGTCAGCTTCATATTGACGGCTGAATCAAGACCAATCGACTGGCTGATGGGGATGTAGGCCGGCTTCGACAGGAGCGCGACCGTCTTGCGCACGCCCAGGTGTTTGGCCAGCAGACACGACACCAGGTTGGATTCCTCATCGTCCGTAAGTGCCACGACGGCGTCCATGTCCGGCATGCCCTCCATGACAAGCAGGTCGATGTCCGTGGGGGCGCCATGGATCACCAGTACCCCTCCCAGCAGCTCGGAGAGGTTTTGTGCCCGCTTTCGGTCCTCCTCCACCAGTTTGATCTGCCGATATCGCCCTGCCGACAATCGCTGGGCAACGCGCGCAGCCACCTGCGAGCCACCGATAATCATGATGTGTTCGATCCGGTGGTCCTTCTTGCCCATCACCTCGAGCACATGCGGTACGTGCTTCGGCTGCGCCGCCACAAAGACCACGTCGTTCTTGCGCAGCGTGTCTGCCGGACCCGGCAGAATGGTGCGAATGCCGCGGGTGATGGCCATCACGCCGATGTGTGGTGACGGATGCTCCTGCTGGAGCTGCTCGAGCGTGTAGCCCAGCACCGGAGAGTCCTCATCGAGCCGCAGCCCGACCAGATGCAGCTTGCCTTCGGCGAGCGTCACCACATCGGAAGCCCCCGCCCGGCGAATCAGGCGCTCCACTTCGGCTGCGGCGGCCTCCTCAGGGTGGATGACCGTGTCGATGCCGAAGTCCTCGTTGCTCAGCACCGACTCCTGGTGAGACAACTCTCCTGACCGCACGCGGGCGATGGTCGAGCGCGTGCCCAGCCGACTTGCCAGCATGCAGGCGACAATGTTCACCTCGTCGATCGTGGTGACTGCAATCAGCAGCTCCGCCGACGGCGCACCAGCCCTCTTGAGAATGTCCGCAGACGTGCCATTTCCGGTCACGGTCATCACGTCCAGCTTCTCGCGAACGACCGCCAGGGCGTCATCGTCCTTGTCGATGACCACCACGTCGTGCTCCTCCATCGCCAGCAGCCGGGCTACGTCGAATCCTACTTCGCCGGCACCGACGACAATTGCGCGCATGGGGATGGAGATGGGGACCTGAGTCGGTCCGCAAAATACGGCTAGTCGCTCTGCCCGGTATGGGAAAGCAGTGGGAATCGCGCCCAGAACACGGACCCCTCTCCCTCTTTGGTGTCGAATCCGATGCGGCCTCGAAGCTCCTCCACCGTGTTCTTGGCGATGGCCAGGCCCAGGCCGGTTCCACTTGTCTTGGTGGAAAAGGACGGGTTGAAGATCCGGTCCCGCAGCTCCTCCGGCACGCCCGAACCGTTGTCCGAGACCTCCCCCACTGCGACCTCGAGTTGCAGGTCCGTGTCGAATTCCCGCCGCGTGCAGACTTCGATGTGACCCGGCCGGTCGCCGTCGAGTGCCTCCAGCGCGTTCTTGATAAAGTTGATGTACAGGCGCCGCACGGCCTCGTGATCCGCCTCGATGAGCAGTGCCTCCTCCGTCAGACGCAGTTCGATCTGCACGGATGCATGCTCCTGCATCAGGGTGACGGCCTCGCGCACGATGTCGTTCAGATCCTCCCGCTCCGGCTTCTGAAGCGGCATGCGCGCAAAGCTCGAGAACTCGTCTGCAATGCGCGCGAGGCTGTCCATCTGCTCGATCAGTGTCTTGGTGATGCGGTCCAGAGTGTCCCGAAACGCCGAGCCTCCTCCGTCCCGATCGAACGCCCGCCTCAGGTGCTGCACAGACAGACGCATCGGCGTCAGCGGATTCTTGATCTCGTGCGCGACCTGCTGTGCCATCTCGCGCCACGCCAGCTGCCGCTCCTGGTGCGCGAGCAGGCGCCGGCTGTCCGCCAGCTGGTCCTGCATCGTATTGAAGGTGCCCACCAGATCTGCGATTTCGTCGCGGGATTTCAGGGGGCCGATGCGCTCGAACCGACCCTCCGCCACGCGTTGCAGGCCACGCTGGAGCCGGGCCACAGGCCGGGCCAGCGTGTCCGCAACAATCGAAGCGGTGACCATAACCACGATCATCAGCAGGAGGAGCGCACCGAAGAGGTACGCCGCGGTACGCGCGCGTTCCTCTTCGATGCGCTCCTGCTCGGGCAGGGTCGGCACAGACACGACGTACCGGGGCACGCCCTGCTCGTCGGGCAGGGCGCGGTACCCGGCCGTGTAGACAAAACGGCCCAGCCGCTCTTCCACCGACGCGAACCGGAAACCGGACACAAAGAGGTTCTCGTACGCCTCGATGGGGATGCGCGAAGAGATCAGCCGGTCGCGGACCAGCTGTGGGCGACTCGTCGATTCCAGCTCGACGCCGAGATACACGTTCAGGTCCAGGCCCACCTGGGCCGCCAGGGAGTCGACGTCCAGCCGTTCCAGCACCCGGTACGGCATCTCGTTCGGTCCAGCGCGCAGGGCCAACGTGTTCTCGACTCGGTCCAGGTGCTGCCGCAGCCAGCTTTCGACGGCCCGGTCGGTTTCGCCCGTGACCACACGCAGGCCTACCCAGCCCATCGCCACAACGACGACAAGGCCCACCGCAAAGAATGCATTCACCACCTTGTCGCGGAAACGCACCTTGCTTGCCGGCAGCTCACCCCGCCGCAGACGTGTCAGCGCCCCTGCCAGATACAGCGGAATGCCCAGCAGCAGTCCGGCGACCGTGAGGCGCAACAGGTAGTAGAGCCGGTCAAACAGGTTGACCGCCGAACGGCGTACGGCGATTACGGAGCGGTCGAACACGCCGGATCCGGAGGTTACTCCCGCTGTCCTCCCCACGCGGGTATATAGCGTCAGGTAGCTCCGGTCGCGGATGGTTTCCGAGGCCCAGAACTGCTCGCGCACCTGCATGCGGTCCGCGATGGCCTGGTCCAGAAAACTTCGCCCGAAGGCCGAACCAAAGCTGCGAACGAGCACGTCCTCCCGGAACTCCGCAATCGACAGATCCGGGTACAGGCTGCCGTAGTACCCGGCAGGCACCAGGACCCTTGGAAACGGGGTGTTGCCGGAGGGCAGGTGCTCGTGCTGGGAGGCCCGAACCAGCGCCCATCCACCAGCACTGGTCGGCCCGATTCCGATATAGTCGAAGCGGTCCAGCTCCACCGCGCTGGTGATCTTTTCGATGGTGACGCCGGATTCCGACTTGTCGGAGCGAATCCCGCGTAACAGGTCCAGATCCTCCTGGTCCTGTTGGATCGCGCGTGCGACGGCGGTTGGGGTGCGCGCGGCCGAACTCCGGGCAACCAGCTCATCGTCCGGACCAAATACGGTTACCGAGACCTCATAGGTGCCCAGTGAGGCGAGCAACGACCCGCGAAGGCCGGCTTCCAGGCGGCCGGGTGCCTCAAGGTTTTCCATGGCCCCGAGGCCGGTAACCACCTGGGAGATGGCCAGCAGAACCCGGGGATCCCGCTCCTCCACAAACGAGACTGCGGCGTCTTGCATGCGCAGTCTCTCCTTGGCATCGACGCCACGGTCTACCAGGGGATAGAGGACCATGGCCAGCAGCACCACAAACAGCAGGATGCTGCGCAGGTAGAACCCGGCTGCCGGCCACCGTACGCTGTAGGGCAGCGTCAGGGCAGCCAGGAAGGAGAGCACTGTAAACAGTAGCAGGGCCGTCCATTCGGCCGGGCTGATGGCCACCGGCCCAAGTCCAAGGAGGACCCCCATGCCGAGCATGCCCAGTCCAGCGCCCCCGAGCGCCAACAGGGTGTCGCGACGGCGCAGGCCCTCCAACTCCCGGACGACCGGCAGCCACACGGAGCCGATCCCGATGGAGATCAGCGCCGCCGCCAGCGTGAGCAACAAGAGTGCGCCAAACACAACGGCAACCAGCCGGTCCGGCAGGAGACCCGATCGGGCGAAATAGTCCAGCGTCGAGTCCATGACCAGGGCGCGCACCGTTCCGGCCAAAACCGCAAACAGTAGTGCGGCGCCCACGCCAAACTGAATGCCTGCACGAAATGCCCCCGGCCGTGACCGAGCCACCCGGGCACAGCGCACCGAATTGCGCAGAATCAGCACCGCCGCAACGAGGGCGGCAAGCGCAGTCAGCACGAGGTCTCCGGTTGTGGAGAACAGCCCCCACCCCCACCCGGATGCCAGGTGTACCGGATCGAACAGCGGAGAGAGCGGGTCCTTGCCGGTCTGGTAGCGCCCGGGGACCCGGATGAGCAACCACACCAGCCGGACGGCCAGAACCAGAGCAACGATTCCCAGCGAGCGTTGCCAGCCGGGGCGCAATCGAGGCAGCACCACCTGCCCCGTTCGCAGCGCAGCCAGGAACGCCAACAGGCTCAGCCAGAGAGCCGCCACATGATCGTATCGCAAGCGGGTGGAGCGTATCAACTCCTCCTGGGAGGGCGGAATCGCGGCCACCGAGATCAACGCGGTGCCGTCCGTGTCGGAAATCACTGTTCGGCCAGGGGCCGCCGCGGCACTGTAGTCGACCTGCATCGTCAGGCCGGTCTTCCTCCGCCAGTCGTCCGCAAGCGAGACGTCGCTGAGGTATTCATTGCGCACCGGCATGCGAACCCGCACCAGCTCCATCACGCGCACGGCCCCTACGGCCCGACCACTCTCCAGGACCGGATGCCACGCCACAAGCGCAGCGCGACGATCTCCGTCCAACGCCATGCGCACCTGGGGCTCGCTCAGGAATGACGGATCCTGCGGCGCCGAATCCATCGGCATGGATACGCCGTGCCACGCCCGCAGGCGCGGCGCCGGATCGTAGATCTCGATGGAAATGAGCTCGGGCGTGGAGGCATCCGCCATGAGCTGCACCAGCTCGGAGACCGCCGCCTCCTCGTCGTCGCCAAGCCGGGCCAGGGCGCGAGACAGTTCGGGATTCGACGCCTCGGAGCGCGCTCGTCTGGTGAGCCGGTCGATGCGGTTCTGGAAGTCTGCAGAGGCGTCGGAGAGGGCGGCCTGCACCAGTTCGTCCTGCTGCCTGGGAAGCGCGTCGTCAACCAGCCCGCCTCCCATCTGCCGGAGCAGGAGGGTGCCCGCAAGCAGCAACGCCAGGGCCACGAGCAGCCAGTTCCAGGACCGCGTACTCATGAATCCGGGGCGTCGAGCACGACGATCTCGCGAACCACCCAGCTGCCGTCGCGCAGCGCACGCAGTCGCAGATAGACCCTGAGTGGCGAGCGACCGCCCAGCCGGTAGTAATCGCCGGCGGCAAACCAGCCGGTCTCCGTGGACACCGACTCCCCGATCTCCAGACGCTGCGGCGGATGCTGCCGAAAGAAATCCGACAGCACGTAGGCCGCCTGGGCACGACTGAACAGCCGGGCCGCCCCGAACAGGCCTACCTCGATACGCCCCTCACCCAGCGCCAGAAGCGACTCAACATCCGCTGCGTCCACGGATGAGCGTACCTGCTCCACCAGAGAATCCGGCACCTGGCCGGAGGCCGTTGGCGCCATCGCCCAAACAAGAAGGCCCAAAAACAGCATGCGCAGCATGAGGCTGGCGGCGGCAAGAACCGATCCATCGGCCGTCAGGCATCGTGGATCACGGCGGCCGTGCTGCATTGTGGACATGAAGGCGTCAGAAGGAGACAATGGTGACGCCCGCCCCTCCCTGGTCGATGGGCGCCTCGTCAAACGTAACGTCCCGACGTGCTTCAAGGTAGTCGTGAATCGAGGCGCGCAGCGCGCCCGTGCCCTTGCCATGCAGAATCTCCGCCCGCTCCAGTCCGGCAGACAGGCCCTCGTCCACAAATCGCTCCACTTCAGCCACAGCCTCGAGTGCTCGCTTTCCACGAACGTCAATGCGCAGCCGTGCTGCCGACGGTTCGAGCCTGGCTTTGACGAGCACCTTCTGTGCTGCCTTCCCGCCGACCTTCACAAGACGGGCGAGCTTTACGCGGCTGTGGGCCGGACCAATTGCCACCACGGCCTCGGAATCCTTGATCTCAAGTACTTCCCCGACCGGACCGTCCCTTCCCACGCGCACCTGATCTCCAAGACCGATGGGCCCCTGCCTCGCAGGTGCCTTCTCGCGCTTCCTGGACTGCTTGCGACGTGAGCTCTTGCGCTGCGCCTTGCCCACCTTCTCCCGCGTGGCGTCCAGACGCTGACGGGCCTTTCGCACGGTCTCGGGATTGGCCTGGGACTCACGGATCTCCCGGATGGCACGCTCGACCTCCGCATTGACGCCGCCTAGAAGGTCCTCGGCCTCCCCGAGCGCCTTCTCCCTGATATCGTCGCGCGCACCGGTCAGTGCCTCCAGCCGATCCTCGAGGGTCCTGCGCCGATCGGCGGCCTTGCGGGCCTCAATGACTTGCCGGTCCACCTGCTCCTGGAGCTGCCGATTCCGTTCTTCCAGGTCGGCGAGCAACCGCTCGAAGGAAACATGGTCGCTGCCCAGCAGCTCCCGGCTGCGCCCGACAAGCGTCGCCGGCAGCCCCATGCGATCCGCAATCTCGAAGGCATACGAGGCCCCAGGCAGGCCGGGCTCGAACTCATAGGTCGGGCGCAGTGATGCCTCGTCAAAGCGCATCATGGCGTTCACAGCACCCTCGGTCTCATGGGCAAAGCGCTTGAGTGCGGCATGATGCGTGGTCACCACTACCCGCGCGCCGACGTCATGCAGAAGTTCGAGCGTCGCCTGGGCCAGCGCCGAGCCCTCCTGGGGATCCGTGCCCGTCCCGGCCTCATCGATGAGCACCAGCGTGCGCGCGTCCGCCTGTTCGACCATCACCCGGGTGCGCGCCAGTCGGGACGAGAACGTGGACAGGTCATCCTCTACCGACTGCTCGTCCCCGATATCGGCAAGCAGGCGATCAAATCGGTCCAGGCGGGAGCCCGCTTCGACGGGTATCGGGACTCCGCAGGACAGCATCAACGCAAACAGGCCCACCGTCTTCATGGCAACAGACTTGCCGCCTGCGTTGGGGCCCGAGATGACCAGCATGGAGGCACCCGAATGCAGATCCAGGCTCAAGGGCACCACATCGCGGGCGTCGTCCCTGGCCAGGAGCATCAATTCGGCATTGCGCGCCGTCACCAGTCGAATGACCCCATCGTCCGCACGCTCCGGAACGCGGGCATCCAGGGCGTGCGCCAGCAGAGCCTTGGCTCTTCGCGCGTCATAGTGCGCCAGCAGCTCCACATTCCGGGCGATGTCGTCTGAGTGAGCCCGAACCATGTCAGATACCAGTGTCAGGAGACGGACCACCTCCCTGCGCTCGGCGGCCTCCAGTTCGCGCACCTCGTTGTTGAGTTCGACGGACTCGGCCGGTTCTACGAAGGCCGTCTGGCCCGTGGCGGATACGTCGTGAACGATGCCGCCAAGTTGACGCTTCGCCTCCGCGCGCACCGGAATCACCATGCGGCCGCCACGCAATGTGGGTTGATCCTCGGTGGCCCACCCTTCGCCCGTCGCCTTGCGGAGCGCATCCATCAGCGAGCGCCGCACATGGGACTGTGCCGTGCGCATGCGGCGTCGGATGTCACGCAACTCCCTGGAGGCGGAGTCCTTGACGGACCCGTCCGCCTCGATGAGGTCCTCGATGGCGGTCCGCAGGTCGTCCAGCGGCGCGAACCGCGCTCCTTCTGATCGCAGCGCGCGCGGGGCCGATTCCCTTACCAGGACGCGGGCCACATCCGTGGTCGCGACGCACACGCGACGGACCTCCAGCAGGCCGTCCGGATCGAGGAAGGCTCCGCGCGGGCGCACCGAGGCCAGCAGGTCGTCGACGGGATCGAACAAGGCTTCCGGCAACAGATCGCCGGCCTGGAGCAGGCCCTGAAGACCGGAAACCTGGTCCAGCTCAGCTGTGGCCACGTCGAACGGAAGGGGCTCAAGTCCTTCCAGTACCGAGCGGCCCACATCACTCGCAGCACGTTTCAGCAGGTGCTTGCGAATGACATCGAAGCCGAGGCGCTCACCGATATGCGATGGATACAGGTCCATCGCGCCCAAACGTTAGCCGATCGTGGAGTGATCCCCCACATTTGCCGAGCCGGAGAAGCCCCGGACCTCGGCGTTCTGGCCGACCAGGCTATCGTCCAGGCGGGCGTGTTCCACAACCGCATTGGCAAACAGGATGGAGTTCGTCACCACCGAATCCCGAACCACGGCACCGGCCTCCACGGACACGTTCGGCCCCACCACGGAGTTTTCGACACGGGCCCCCTCCGCGAGGAACACCGGCTCGATTACGGTGGAATTCAGCGCCTCGCCACCGCCCGGCTTCTCTTTCTCGTAGTCGAGCACGAACCGGGTGGTGTCCTTCAGAGCCGGGATGGTTCCGCAGTCCAGCCACTCGGTAACGTTGGCCGTGCGAAACAGGTCACCCTGCTTGAGCATCCAGTCAAAGGCGTCAGTCAGGTAGTACTCGCCGCCTTTGCCGTGAATCTTGTTCTCGAACAGGTAATCGATGCCCTGCTTCATGCGGGCCAGGTCCTTCACGTAGTAGATGCCGATGAGGGCCTCATTGGAAATGATCGTATCGGGCTTCTCCACGAACTCGACCACCCGATCTCCCTCCCGCACGGCCACGCCAAATCTGCGGGGGTCGTCGACATGCTTGACCCACGCCACGACATCGGCCTCGTCGAGACTCACTCCGGGCTCCATGTAGAACAGCGTGTCTGCGAACACGACGATCCCTTCTCCTTCAAGCGCGTCACCGGCCACTCCGACGGCATGCGCCGTGCCCAGCGGCGGATCCTGCACGGCGAACGAGGCAGTCATGCCGTGTCGTTCGCAGATTCCGGTGAGGGTGTCTCGGACCGCATCGCCAAAATCAGGGCCGAGAATGAACACTCCGGAGTCGAGCGGACGCGGCAACACGGCATTGAACGTATCGACAATGCGCTCCACCATGCTGGTGCCCCGAACGTTGAGCAGGGGCTTCGGCGTGACGTGGGAGTGAGGCCGCACGCGCGTACCGCGACCGGCCATGGGAATAATGAGCTTCATGCGTCAGAACTACTGCTGAGGCGGCAAAATAGATCGGGGCCTTGCGACACGTGGGAACTTTGGGTCAAACCTCCTATCGTGTCGGCCAACCCGATCGATTGTCCATGGACCCCCGCAAACGCTCCCAATTTCTACGGTCGATGAGCCCGACCGAAATCGACACCTGGCACGAGACCCGGATTCGGGACCTCTGGCGGGTCTTCCGGATCATGGGCGAGTTTGTGGACGGGTTTGAGAAGCTGTCGGAGGTCGGGCCGTGCGTATCCATCTTCGGCTCTGCCCGCACCAAGCCCGACCATCCGGAATATCAGCAGGCCGTTGACCTGGCCAAGGAACTGGTCCGCCGCGGTTTCGGAGTCATCACGGGCGGCGGTCCCGGCATCATGGAGGCCGGCAACAAGGGCGCGAACGAGGCCGGAGGCGTGTCGGTGGGCCTCAACATCGTGATCCCCCATGAGCAGTCGGGCAACATCTACGTTGACTCCGACAAGAGCATCGATTTCGACTTCTTCTTCGTGCGCAAGGTGATGTTCGTCAAGTATGCGATGGGCTTCATCGTGATGCCGGGCGGTTTCGGGACGCTCGACGAACTTTTCGAAGCGCTCACCCTGATCCAGACGCAGAAGTCGACGCGATTCCCGGTGGTACTGGTCGGCAGCTCATACTGGGGCGGCCTGGTGGACTGGCTGCACGAGACCATGCTGGCCGACGGGAAGATCTCCCCGGGCGACCCGGATCTGTTCCACGTGACGGACAGTGTGTCCGAAGCAGTGGACATTGTGGAGCGGTTTTACCGCGAACATTCCATGGTTCCGAATTTCTGACCACCGAAATGGGAAACCGGCGCACTCCTTGCGTGTCCACCTTGTACGGGTGACCGTTCGCTTCCGGAACCACGCGTTTCGGAGTCGCGTAATGACACGCTCTGCAGCAAGTGCGCTGCATAAGTGACTGGCTTTCCTACGCATGGTTAGTCCGGCAGGTGGAACCCACCCGGTCACTGAGCCCGTCATCCCCCCGACTGCAATCAAACCAACATCTACCGTTATGACCGGCACTAGCACCCTGAGGATGCTGACGCTGCTCCTGCTGGCCGTAATCCTGGCCGTTCCCGCTACCGCGCAGGACTACAAAGAGGCTTACAACGCAGGCCTCGTCGCTGCTGAGGCGAAGAACTACACCGAAGCGCTGAAGAAATTTACCGAGGCAGCTTCAGGTGCCCGGGCTGAGGGGGACTCCGATGTGGAATCCCGCGCCAACCGCATCATCGGACAGATCGAATACTCGTTTGGTGTTCGTCAGACCCGCGCGGAAAATTTCGACGCTGCACTGGCCCACTTCGAGAACGGCATTACGCGCCACCCCACGTACGCCAAGAACTTCCTTGGCAAAGCGCTCGCTCTGAAAAAAATGGAGCGCATTGACGATGCGATGGCCGCCTTTACCCAGGCCGTCGAAGTTGGCAACGCCAACGCGGATCGGGCGACTGCCCGCAAGGCCGAGAGTGCCGTGCGCGAGCATTTTGTCTATGTCGCATCCACAGCGCTGAGCCGGAACGCCAATGGTGCCACATCTGCCGATGCGGATGAAGCCATCGCCGCCCTGGATCAGGTTGCGCAGTACGTCGAGCCTGACGCCGACGTGCTCTATTACCGAGCCGTCGCTCTGCACGCCAAAGGCCAGACGGCCGATGCCGTGGCAGCCGCGGACCAGGCGCTGGAACTGCACCGCGGTTCTCGCACCGACAAGGCCAAGATCTATTTCGTGAAAGGTGAGGCGCTGATGCGTGCCGGCGACGCCGACGGCGCTCGCGCCGCCTTCCAGAGCGCCGCCGTGGGCAGCTACCGCGCTTCGGCCGAGCACTTCCTTGAAGTTCTCGGGACCAACTAAGCGCGACGCGTTCATCGCGTAGATTTGAGGCCCGCACCCGTTTGGGGTGCGGGCCTTTTTTTGTCCCTCAGGTTTCTACACCATGCGTCACATAGATCCCAGCGCATCGCTCGCAGACGGAGTTTCCACAGGAATCGGCACCATCGTCTCGTCGGGTGTGCGCATCGGCCAGGGCACCCGGATCGGCCACCTGTGCGTTATTCATGACGGAGTAAGCATCGGCGAGGGTTGTGAGATCGGCGATCAGGTGGTTCTCCACCCCGGCACCACCATTGGAGATGCCGTCCGGATCGACGAACACAGCAGTGTCGGCAAACAGCCCATGCGGGCGCCGAACTCCGCCGTCACGAAGGATCGTCAACTCGCGCCCGCACAGATCGGCGACCGCTGCCTGATTGGGGCAAACGTGGTGGTATATGCCGGCTGTGTGCTGGGCGAAAAGGTGCTGGTCGCCGACCTGGCCACGGTACGCGAGGATGTCACGGTGGGCAGCTTTACCATTGTCGGCCGCGGCGTGGCCATCGAGAACCACTGCGCCATCGGCAACTATGTCAAGCTCGAGACCAACGTCTACATCACGGCCTATTCCACGGTGGAGGATCGTGTGTTCGTAGCGCCCGGCACGCTGACCTCGAATGACAATTACATGGGCCGCACCGAGGAGCGCTTCAGGCACTTCAAGGGGGTGCACATCAAGCGTGGTGGCCGACTTGGTGTTGGCAGCGTGATTCTGCCGGGCAAGACCATCGAAAAGGATGCGGTGGTCGCTGCCGGAGCGCTTCTGACACGCGATGCCGAACAGGCTCAGATGTACGCCGGCCTGCCAGCTCGCCGCTTCCGAGCCGTACCCGACGACCAGCTGCTCGACAACCAGGGCTGGGACTGAACACCCCCCGCCGCCCCGCGTTCGCCCCCCACCAATCATTCGGGAGCACACACTTTGAAGACTGACGCGACCTCCGTGCCGGCCAACCTCACGATGGTTGACCTTGCCAGCCAGTATGCCCACATCCGCGACGAAGTCAACGCGGAGATCCAGGCCGTACTGGACAATACCGCTTTCATTCGCGGCCCGGTCGTCGGCGAGTTCGAATGCAAACTCGCGGGCTACCTGGGAATCCCCTACGTGCACGGCGTGGCCAACGGCACAGACGCTCTCCAGGTGGCCATGATGGCGCTGGACATCGGTCCGGGCGATGAGGTCATCACCACGGCCTTCACGTTCATCGCGACGGCCGAGGCGGCAGCGTTGCTCGGCGCGGTGCCGGTGTTTGCCGATATCAACCCCGAGACGTTCAACATCGACGCGGCATCCATCGAGTCGCTGATTACCGAGCGCACCAAAGCCATCGTTCCGGTGCACCTCTTCGGCCAGCCGGCTGACATGGATGCCATCATGGACGTAGCCAACCGGCATGGCATCCCCGTGATTGAGGACAATGCCCAGGCCATCGGCGCGCACTATAAGGGCACGCGAGTCGGAGCCCTCGGTGCCTGCGGCACCACCAGCTTCTTTCCTTCCAAGAATCTCGGCTGCTACGGCGACGGCGGTGCGGTGACCACGGCGGACGAAGCGCTCTATCAGCGCATGAAGCTCATCGCCAATCACGGCTCCGCAAAGAAATACCACAACGAAGTGGTCGGTATCAACTCGCGCTTGGACGCCATGCAGGCCGCCGTGCTGAAGGTGAAGCTCAAGCACCTCGACGCCTACAGCGCTGCCCGAGTGGCCGCCGCGGACCGGTACGATGCGCTCCTTGCCGACAATCCGGCCGTGGTGACGCCCTTCCGTGCGGAAGACCGGGACCACGTCTTTCACCAGTACACGCTACGCGTTCGGGGAGGGCGCCGTGACGCGCTGGCCGTGCATCTGAAGGAGCGGGGTGTACCGCACGCGACCTACTACCCCATCCCGCTCCAACGTCTGGAGGTGTTTGCCGGAGGGGGCTGCCGCACGGGCGATATGACGCATACGAACCAGGCCGCGGCAGAGGTGATCAGTCTTCCGATGCACACTGAACTCACCGAAGAGCAGCAGGCCTACGTCGCCGCCGCCGTGAACGACTTCCTGCTCGAGGTGCACGCCTGATGCAGCGGGTCGGCCTTGCGCAGGTAGGCATCGGGTACTGGGGCAAAAACCTGCTCCGCAACTTCGCGGCTATTCCGGGGGTGGACCTCGTGATGGCCTGTGACCAGCGGCAGGACGTGCTGGACCGGGTGGCGGACTCCCATCCGGGCACGCAGACCACGTCGATCTACGATGACCTGCTTTCCAGCGACGATGTCGATGCGGTGGTTATCGCCACCGAGACCCCGCAGCACGCCCCCCTGGCCAAGCTGGCGCTGGCAGCGGGCAAGCACGTGTTCGTGGAGAAGCCGATGGCGCAGACCACGGACAATGCCCGCGAACTCGTGCGCCTGTCCGAGGAAAAGGATCTACGCCTGATGGTCGGGCACCTCCTCCTCTACCACCCCGCGTTCCGATACGTGGAGGACCTGGCGCAGTCGGGCGAACTCGGAGACGTTTACTACCTGTATTCCCAGCGGGTGAACCTGGGCATCATCCGGCAGAACGAAAACGCGTTCGAAAGCCTGGCCCCGCATGACCTGTCGGTGGCGCTGCAGCTCATGGACGCGAAGCCGGTCGGCGTCTCCGCCAGCGGCCAGGCCTATCTGCAGCCGGGCGTTCAGGACGTCGTGTTTGCCACGGTGCACTTCGAGGGAGGCAAGATGGCCCACCTGCACACCTCCTGGCTCGACCCGCACAAGACGCGCAAGGTCACAGTGGTGGGCAGCCGCAAGATGGCCGTCATCGACGACGTGGCGACCTCCGAGAAGGTGCGCCTGTACGACAAGGGCGTGGACATCGCCGAAGCCGGCTACGCCGATTACACGCAGGCGATGACCCTGCGAAGCGGCGACATCCACATCCCCAAGATCACCATGGCCGAGCCACTGCGGCTGGAGTGCGAGCACTTCATCGACTGCGTGCGCACCGGCGAGACGCCACGCTCGGACGGACGAAACGGACTCGCTGTCGTGGAGATGATGGATGCTGCCGCGCGTTCCCTGGCGGCAGGCGGTGTGCGGGCAGACTTGCCCTGACCACGCTCAGCGGCGCGCGGCCGCCTCAGGGCCCATCGCCCGTTACTCGGAGGCCGTGACCCGCATCATTTCCTCGATACTGGTCTCGCCGTCCTTGACGAGTTGCCGCGCACAATCCTGCAGCGACAGCATGCCTTCCTTCTGGGCCTGCTTCATGATGGCCTCCTCGTCGATGTCTTCGCCCGACTCGGCCACCAGGTGGCGGATTTCCTGGGAGAAGTACAGGGTCTCCGAGATCGCGCGGCGGCCCTTGTAGCCCGCCCCGCTGCACTTGGGACATGCCTTCTCCCGTGCCGGCTCCATGATTTCGAGGTTCTCGATCTCGTCATCGGTGAAGCCGAGCCGCTTCATCATGACACTGTCCTTCTTCGCGGCAGGCCGCTTGCAGACCGGGCACAACTTGCGGATCAGACGCTGGGCTACGACCAGATTGATGGCGTATGCCAGCAGGAAAGGCTCGACTCCCATTTTGTACAGTCGGGAGACGGCACTCGGCGCATCGTTGGTGTGCAGTGTCGAGAACGTGAGGTGACCTGTGTTGGCGAGCTTGATGGCGAGATCGGCGGTCGCCTTGTCGCGCATCTCACCGACCATCACGATATCGGGATCGTGGCGCAGGACGGCGCGAATGGCGTCCTCCAGCCCCAGCTTGTGCGAGAGTTTGATCTGCCGGACCCCGTTGATGATGTACTCCACCGGGTCCTCAATCGTGAGCACGTTAACCTCGGGGGAAATCACCTGGTGCAGCGCGGCCACGAGGGTGGTGGACTTACCCGAACCGGTCGGACCGGTCAGAATCACCATGCCGTGCGGCTGGCTGATGGCGTGGTTCACGCTCTCCAGAGCGCTGGGCAACATGCCGAGCTTGGAGAGGTCGGTCAACACCTTCCTGTCGTCCAGCACACGAATGACCACACTCTCTGCCCGAATCTCCTGGTTAGCGGAGGCGATGGGCAGCACGCTGACACGGAAGCGGATCAGCACATCGTCAATCCGGCGCTGAATGAACCCGTCCTGGGCCATTTCACGCTCAAACCGGTCGACGTTGGTTGAGTTGTCCTTCACCACGGCCAGGAAGGCCTCGGCGGCCACCTTCTCGTCCACATGCCACCGTCGCAGACGACCGTCTACGCGGAAATGGATTTCGATGTGGCGCTTGGGATTCGGGAAGACATGGATGTCCGAGGCTCCCTGTCGGACCGCTTCGATAAGCGAGGCCTCGAACAGGTTGATGAGTACGGACCGGCTCATCTCCGCCTCGAGGGCGGTTTCGTCTACCAGCTCGGACTCGTCAGCTTCAAAGTCGGCTCCAAAATCAAACGCCGGCTCGTCGCTCGCCGTCATGCGGTCGAGATACTCGTTCCGCTTCGGGAAAATCTCTGTGATCACCCGGGTGAGCTCGGCTTCCGAAGCGTAGCGCAGCTCGAAGCGACCGACCTTCAGCTGAGCGAGCAGGCGATGCACGTCCGAGCGCGCCGGGTCGTGCGTGACGAACATCAGACGAGCTCCGCCCGTCTCGGCATCAATCGCGTACTCGAACGGAAGAAGATTGAGGCGCAGGAGATCCTCCCGGCGCTCCTCAGCAATCGTCTCCATGATGAGCATCACGAACTCGTGGTCCGGACGCCCTTCCCCGAGTTCCACGCGGGGGAACGCGTACACCTTCGCCGCCATGGAGAAGACGCGTTCTCTGTCTACTCCCGGCACGGCGGCCAGAATGCGCCAGATGGCTTCCTTGCCGCCCTCCTGACCGTATTTGGTCAGGGCCTTTTCCACCTGTTCGATGGAGATGCTGCCCTCCTTGAAAAGGGCTGCCACCACGCGATCCTTTTTGGCGCGGCGATCCAGGAGCGAAATGTCCTGCTCTACGCCCGGTTTCTCCACCGGAACCACGGGTTCGGCAGGCGGCGCGGCAACGGGCTCCGCCGGGGCAGCCTGCTCGCCCTGGGTGTCTCCTTTCTTGGGCCAGGGTCGATTCCGCGCGCGCTCTTCGGCGCTTGCAGAAGCCGCGGGACCGCGGTCAGACCTGGGCGATCCGTCGTCTGGCGCCTCCTGAACCTCGGGCTCACGATGTGTGCGCGGAAGCCGATCAGGGTGTACCTCGTCCAGGTACGCATCGATCGCCGTGGTCGGCATATACCGCAACTCGGTTTCCACCGGAAGCGCGGCCGCGGCCGCGGCTACCCGGCGGGAAACCGGGTCGTCGGTGGCAAGAATGAGGCGATAATCGAGCGTCTCCGGGTTCAGGCCGATCTCTACAGGTATGGCGCCGGCGTCCAGAACAGCATCCAGTGCTTCCGGAGTGACGGTTTCCCGCATGTTCTCGACGAGGTTCTTGACCGGCAGGTCTTCCCTGTCCTCGTACGCTTCATATCCGGACTGCCGGGCGACCTCGGCCAGGAGCACGCCACGGTCCACTTCTTCCACCTCCAGCATCGCCCGCCAGAGCGGTTCGCCGGGGCGGCGGTGCCGCGACGCGTCGTAAACCTGTGCCACCCGGATCACGCCCGCGTGCATCAGCGCCAGCACGATCTCGTCGCTGACGACGCCCGAGGTGGCGGCGTCCGGCTGCGAGGGTGCATCCGGCACCGGTCCTTCCTGCGGGGTTGCATCAGGCTCTTCCTCATGGAAGTTGCGCAGGATGTCTCCCGCGAGTTCCATGCTGTCCTTCACGAGCGTGCGCTCGGTTTCGGTCGGCTCGTCTCTTGGACCGCCCGAATCCTCTTCCATCAGATCGTTGAGCAGGTCGGCCGCCGCCAGCATGGCGTTGTTGGGCTGCTCCACCGGCACGTCGGAGGATACTCCGGTCGGGCCAGGAGCCGGCTCACCTGCGGCGCTGCCCTGCTCCAGGGCCTGCAGGGTGGCCAGGAAGGCGTTCTCGTCAAAACTCTCGGGGTCGAATTCAGCATCGGCCGCCGCATAGAAATCGTCGGCCCCGGGTAGTTCTTCTACGGACTCATCCTGGAAAGCGGCGGCGGCATTCGCGTCGAAGTCGTGACTCGTGCCGTACTCGTCCTCATCCTCCGCCGCGTTGGATGCCCCGATTGGCTCCTGACTGTGCGCGTCAGAATCGGCCGAGCCTTGAGCTGTGTTGCCGTGTGCCGTCTCTGCGGCGCGCGAATCGCCGGTGTAGGCATCGACCAAGGCCTTCAGGGCCTCCTCGTCCTCTGCCTCGGCCCACTCCTGGAGCTCGGCCGCAATCTCGGGGGCCTCCGTTAGCTGGTCCTCCAGCTCGTCCAGGCTGAGTTCGTCAATCTCCTCCGCCAGCGCGTCCCAGAGGTCGGTCAGATCCTCGCCGGTCAGCGGTGCATTCTCCGACTCGTCCACCACCACCTGCGGTTCTTCCCTCGCATCAACGGAAACAGCATCCGGAGATTTCTCCGGATGCCTGTCGCGTTTCCTTTTGAAGTCGAAGAGTCCTAGTCGCATTCCTGGCGGTGGTGATGCGGAGGCGCTTGGGGTGTGATTTCGTCTATCCCATGAAGTCCGTCGAGGACGGCGAGATCATGGCGATCTCAGACGAGATCAGGGTGAGAATCATGATGGCGATGGTGATGAATACGGCCACCGCCGTCTGGATGAGCTCCACCGTCGAACGCAACTTCATGGAGGTCTCGTTTTCGTAGTAGTCCGCCATCTGGCGTGCTGCGTTGCGCACGTTACCAGTCTCTGCACCCGAGCGGAATCGAGCGAGTGCCATGCCCGTGAACACCTGTGAGGCTTCCATGGCCTTCACAAGCTCGGCGCCCTGGGCGACCATCATCGGCACGGTGACCGTTTTGATGCGATGCTCCATGTAGGAGTTGCCGCAGGCCTCGGAGGCCACCTTGATAACGGAAATATTGTCGCCGCTTCCGGAATAGAGTACGGCGAACACCCTGCAGAAAATCTCGATGTTGAGCTTGTGCAGCAGGCTTCCGATCACGGGAATGCGGATGAGGTAACGATGGATGAGAAATTGGCCCCTTTGGGACCGAACAAACAGGAAGCAGGCAAGGAACATGCCGAAGAGCAGTGCCCCCAGCCACATCCAGTTGCCGTCCAGCCATCGTGAAAAGTTGAGCGTTGCCTGCGTCATCGGGGGCAGCGCAATGTTGAAGCCCTCAAACAGTCCGGCGGTCTCGGGGAAGATCCACCAGATGTACCAGATGAAGGCGGCCGTCAGCACCGCGATGGTGAGCGCCGGTGTGGTCATCGCACTCTTGACGCTCTTCTTGAACTCGTCCTGGCGCTCGAGAAAGCGGGCAGTGGCCTCGTAGATCTCAGCCATGTTGCCGGACTTCGAGGCGATGCCGAGCATGTAGGCCGTAAACTTGCCCAGCATGTGCTGGTGCTTCATGAACGCCTGCTGCGCCTCCATGCCGCCTTTCAGGTCCGCATTCAAGTCACGGATGACCTGCTTCAGACTGCGAGACGACACATCGTTGACAAGCAGGTTCAACACCTCGTCAAAGGGCAGTTTTTCCTTGAGCAGGTTCGCCGACAGCCGCACGAACATGATCATGTCCGTATTCGGCGGCTTGCGCTGAAAGTCGAGCAGCTTCTTCTCGACCTTGACCACTTCCAGGCCGAGGTTGCGTAGCGCTGCCGAGATTTCCTCTGCCGAAAACGCTTTCTGCTCCCCCTGCTGCAGCTTCCCGTTGGGGTGCTTGACCTTGTACAGGTAGACGCGTCGCTGCAGGACGTCCTGCTTGCGGAATCCGTGTTTGTCCGCCAGCGCGTCGACCTTTTTCTCTGCGGCGCGCTGTCCCTTGGCGAAGACCGTTCCCTGGACGGGCTGGCCTACGCGACTGATACCGGAAAACCGAAACTCCTTGACGGATGCCATGGCTGCCTACTCGAGCGTGATCGAGCCGTCGAATCGCACGATCGTGGAGTCGATGCTGTAGTTGTTCACGTAGGTCCGCACACCGATGTTGGCGTTGCGCTTGGAGACGCCTGAGATCTCAATCGATGTGGCCGTGGCGTTGGTGATCGCCCAGTTTGCGAGCTCGGTCTCGGTATCCATTGCGAGAGTCGCCAATCCGTTGGAGCCCAGCAGTGAGTAGGACTGGTTGCCACCGGCGAACGGGTCCGACTTGGTTTTCCAGAACACTGCGTTTGAAGCGATAGCGAGATTGCGGCTCATGATGCCGTCCGCTTCGCTCTTCCCAAAGCCGTCTGTAGCGGCCTGGATTCCGGCGATAACGGCAATCCCAACGAGGATGACACCGATTACCAGAAGAAGAAGTTGTTGCTGACCCATGGTTCGGGGCTATGGGTAGATTGCGGGGGTACCTCCTCCGGTATCGCCCCTTTTTGGTGGGCCTAAAGCCCTGTAAAACAGAAACGGCGGCATGCCGTGAGGCATGCCGCCGTTCGTAGTCTCGTGCGACTACTGGTTGCCCGACTTAGGAGCTCGGGTTGACCAGCGTGGTGATGTCGCTCGGCTCCGTGCCCGTTACCGTGACGCGGACCGTGTTGAACGCGGTAGAGCCGTTATAGCCCGTGCCGAGAATCGTCAGGGTCGCGCCGGAGGCGGACATGTCAAAGATGCCATTCAGATTTTCGTACTGATCATCATCGGCTTCGCCCTGCGTGGACGTGTTGTCGCCGACATCATAGCCAAGCTGCAGCAGGGTGAGACCGGTCCAGTTGGTAGCGCTTGCGCCTCCACCAAATGCTGCCGGCTTCAGTTTCCAAGCCTGTGCGTCGCTTGCAATACGAATCGCGTCGTTAACGAGTGCGTCGGCATTCGCCTTTTTCTGGTTCTCAGAAAAGGCCTGGATGCCTACCACCACCGCCAGACCGACGATGACGATACCCAGTACGAGAAGAAGAAGTTGCTGCTGACCCATCGATCAACCTCCGTGGTGTTTTCCTGTTCGGTTTCCTGTGTGATTCAGGCTGCTCCGCGGACTGTATCGGACAGACCCCGGATTGACTTGAGCTATGCTTATGTCAAGATCCCGTGAAGGAACCGCCTGGTCATCTCCACGGACTCACTCTGTTTCGGCTCCTTGGCAGAGCCACTTAAGCGAAGAACCAAACTTGTGCCGAAAAACCGCCTCGCAACCCGGTCAGCGCGGTCGCGTATTAGAGGTGTCAGTACTCTTTTTTTAACCAACTGGTAAGAAATATGACCAAGTGGGAATCCACCGTAGAAGAAGTCAAAGTCAAGGGCAATCAGCTCGTTGACAAGGTCAAGGAACTCATCGAAGAAGGGAACGCCCGTAGCGTCAGCATCCGTAAAGATGGCCGTACGCTGCTTGAATTCCCCCTTTCGGTCGGTGTCGGCGGTGCAGCTGCAGCCGTCATCTTCACCCCGATCCTGGCTGCTGTCGGAGCCCTCGCCGCCCTCGTCACGGATGTCTCCGTGATCGTCGAACGCGAGCCGGAAACCGTGGCCGAAGTCGTCGAGGAGATCGTCGAAGACAAGGCCTGACCGGACCCGAATATTCCTTCGCCCGCGCCCATGACAGGGAAAAACGATTCCGTGGCGGAGGCAATTCATGCCGTGACACATGCTGATGTAGTCGCGGCGGCAGAACGCATCGCAGGCGTCGCTCATCGCACGCCTGTGATGCGTTCTCGTCATTTGGACCAGGAGGTAGGAGCGCGCCTCCACCTGAAGTGCGAGAATCTGCAGCGAACGGGCGCCTTTAAATTCCGAGGCGCCTACAACGCACTGAGTCGGCTGTCGCACGTCGACAGAGCACGAGGCGTGCTCACCTACTCGTCGGGGAACCACGCCCAGGCCGTTGCGCTGGCCGGAAGGCTGACAGGCACCCCGGCGACGATCATCATGCCTGAGGACGCGCCCTCGGTGAAGCTTCGGGCCACCGCAGGCTACGGGGCGGAGATCATCACCTACGACCGCTCACGCGTTACCCGCGAGACCCTTGCTGCCGAACTTTCGCAGGACCGCGGCCTGCCCATCGTGCCCCCCTACGATCATCCGGACATTGTTGCGGGTCAGGGCACTGCAGGACTGGAGCTTATGCGGGCGGTGCCTGACCTGGACGTCCTGCTGGTCTGCTGTGGAGGGGGCGGCCTCCTGTCGGGCTGTGCCCTGGCTGCCAAGGGCATCAACCCTCATGTCAGGGTAGTAGGCGTCGAGCCCGAAAATGCTGACGACGCCACCCGCTCCTTCGCAACAGGGACCCTGCACACCGTGGAGAATCCCGACACCATCGCGGACGGAGCCCGCACTCCGTTTCTGGGAACTGTGACATTCCCGCTGGTGATGCAGCATGTGGACGCGATGGTGACCGTCCCTGACAGCGCTCTCATCGATACCATGCGGTTTGTCTGGGAGCGCATGAAACTGATCATCGAACCTACCGGCGCCCTCGCTCTTGCCGCCGCGAGAACGGGGGCTTACGACGTGCGGGGAGCGCGCGTCGGAGCCATCATCAGTGGTGGCAACGTGGACATCCGCACGGCCGCGACCTGGATGTACGGAAACGGATGACCTCGGGCGTGCTTGCCACACCTGGGCTGGCGGATTATCTGGACAAACTTGTCGCGAGGTATGAGTCGCCGGCGTTCATCAATGCGGACCCGATCTCGGTCCCACTGGCCTTCGACGACCCCCGTGACCAGGAGATCATTGGTCTGTACGCTGCGCTGCTGGCCTGGGGCCGCAGAGAGACCATCCTGAAGAAGATGGCGGAGCTTTGTGCACGCATGGAGTATCGGCCGCACCGGTTTGTGCGCGGATTCGATCCGGCACGCAGCCGGGCCCTGGAAGGTTTTGGGCACCGCACGTTTCGTCCGGACGATGCGGTCTCGCTTACCGCAGCCCTTTCTGTCCTTCTCGACCGATTCGGGTCCATCGAAGGAGCGTTTCAGGCCGGCATGGACGATGAGGACCAGGATGTGGGCCCGGCGATTCAGCACTTCTCGACCGCCGTCATGCAGGCCCGCCCCGACACACCGCCGCGACTGCAGAAGCACCTTGCGCGCCCCGCGGCCGGCAGCGCCTGCAAGCGGCTGTGCATGTATCTGCGCTGGATGGTGCGCACGGGCCCTGTTGACCTGGGAATCTGGACGGGGCTCCGCGCCAGTCAGCTGGTTCTGCCGCTGGACGTGCACTCGGGCAGACAGGCCAGGGCGCTCGGACTGCTCAGCAGACCATCGAACGACTGGAAAGCGGCGATGGAACTGACGGCAACCTGCCGTGCCCTTGACCCCGATGATCCGTGCCGGTACGACTTCGCATTTTTCGGGCCGGGAGCATTCGCGGATCCGCTGGACCCGCGATTCGTGGTGGAGTAGGAGGCAGCGCGCGGGGGCCGCCAGGGTCGCGCCGGGGCGGGACGGGGCGGGACGGGGCCGGGGCCTGCAGGCCCCGCGGACGAACGCTTTACCCCCCACGTGGGATCAAGGGCCAGTATTCCACTTCCCGGGCCGAAACAGACCGCTGCAACGTGGAATCGTACCCCCCAATTCCGAGCCGACGCCCCTGCCGAGCAGGGCGATATGGAATCCAGGTACCAGATCCCACCTGCGTTCAGGACCGCTTACTCTTCGGCGTCTACATCCACGTCGAGGTGGTGGTAGTCGCGATTGAGATACAGCAGCGCGTGGCCGCTCGTCCGGGAAGACAGCTTCTCCACGCGACCTAGAACCAGCGTGTGGTCGCCGGCGGGAAAACTGGCTTCGGGTCGGCACTCAAACCGCACCAGACACTCCTTCAGCATCGGCACGCCGTGTTCGTCCAACACGGCCCCTCCGGCAGTCAGCTGCGCTTCCGCATCCAGGTCAGGATCCGCGAAGACTTCCGAGATACGGTCCTGCCCCTCCATGAGCACATGCACCGCAAAGCGGGTCGAATCCAGGAGGAGGTCATGCACGCGTGCCGAACGCTGCACGTTGAAGCTGACCAACGGCGGCTCAAGCGATACCGTCACGAAACTGCCGATGGTGATGCCACGGGGCTCTGCCCCACCCACCGTAACAACGGTCACCGCAGACGGCACTCGCCGCATGGCGGCGCGGATCGCATCGCCCGTCACTGCGGGGAAGGATGCCGCGCGCGTCACGAAAAAACGTCCTTGACGCGGCTGAAGAACGACTTGCGATCCTCCACAGAGTCGGGGTCGGGAGTGAACGAATCTGACTGACGGAGGGACTCCAGCACCTCCCGCTCGTCGTCAGACATGGATCGAGGCGTCCACACCTGAATGCGCACAATCTGATCTCCGCGTCGCGACGACTCGATGTCGGGTATACCGCGCTCCCGCATGCGGAGCAGCTTGCCGGATTGAACGCCGGCATCGATCTGCAGGCGAGCCCGACCCTTGAGCGTCGGCACCTCGACTTCGGTGCCGAGTGCCGCGTCCGGGAAGGAGAGATAGAGGTCGTAGACCACGTCGAGTCCATCGCGTGAGAAATGCTCATGCGCTACCTCTTCAATCTCAACCCGCAGATCCCCGGATACACCACCGCGGATCCCGGCGTTGCCGGCCCCACGCACGGTCAGGTAGTGGCCCTCCAGGACTCCGGCGGGCACGGAGATTGAAATCGTCTCCTCATCCTTGAGCCGACCTTCGCCGCGACATTCGGCGCAGGGATTTCGAATCACGCGCCCTTCTCCCCGACAGGTCGGGCATGGCTGCACGTTGACAAACTGCCCGAAGACGGAGCGGCTGACCTGGCGGATCTCGCCAGACCCCTGGCACGTCCCGCAGGTGTCATAGCCGTCGGACTCGTCCTCTACTCCCCTTCCTTCGCACGTGTCGCAGAGCCCGAACTTCTTGACCTTGATCTTCTTGTCGACGCCCTCGGCGATTTCTTCGAGGGTGAGCGGCAGCTTGATCCGCAGATCGCTGCCCGGCCGCCCACGTCGACGCTGACGGCGGCCTCCGCGGGCTCCCCCGCCGAAAACCTCGTCGAAGATGCTGCCGCCTCCGCCAAAGATGTCGGAAAACGCGCTGAAGATGTCGTTGATGTCCTGGAAACCCGCTCCACCCGCGGCGCCGCCGTTGCCACGCACGCCGGCATGGCCGAACCGGTCGTAGCGCTGCCGCTTCTCGGGACTGGAGAGCACCTCGTAGGCCTCCGCCGCCTCCTTGAATCGATTCTCGGCCTCCTCGTCGCCAGGATTGCGATCCGGATGGTACTTCAGGGCCAGCTTGCGATAGGCTTTCTTCAGGTCGTCCGCGGAAGCGGAACGGTCCACGCCCAGTATTTCGTAGTAGTCGCGCATGTCAGGCTGTCACCACCACCCGCGCGTGGCGGATGACGCGATCTCCCATGCGGTACCCGGCCTGAATCTCGCCGACCACATGCCCCGGCTCCTGGCCGTCCGATACCGGCTGGGACATGAGTGCCTCGTGCTCGGCCTCATCAAAGGGTTTTCCTACCGCATCGATCTGCTCGACACCCAGCTTCGCCAGTTCGCCGAGCAGCTTGCCGTAGACCATGGCAACGCCGGTATGCAGCGACTTGAAGGCTGCCTCGTCCACCTCACCGTTCTCCACCTGTCCGGCAGCATCCAGCGTGCGGCGGAAGTCGTCCAGCACGTCGAGCAGTTGCGTGACCACGTCCTGCCGGCCGTAGTCTGCCATCTGCACTTTCTCCTGCTCCGTGCGTCGGCGGTAGTTCTGGAACTCCGCGGCCTGTCGCATCACCTGATCGCGCAGGGTGCCGAGTTCCTCTTCCTGTCGCGCAAGACGGGCCTCGAGGGACTCTTCCTCGGTAGCAGCGCCGTCCATGGCGTTCTCTATTTCCTTATCCAGTTCTTCCATGTGTTGCATTCGTTGAGCCGCCTAGACGGCAGGCGCGTCGTCATCCGGAGACCAGGACAGCAGCGCCGCCATCCCCTCTACCAGCGATATGACGCGGGCGTAGTCCATTCGGGTGGGGCCAATCACACCAATCGTGCCACGCATGTTGTGCCGCTGATAGGGCGCCGTGACCACAGAGTATCGTGTTGCCGATTCGGCATCGGCCGTTGAAAAGTTCTCACTGCCGATGCGCACACGGGCGGACCCGACGCTTCCCGCATCAGCATCCGTTCCATTGAGCAGTCCCAGCACGGCGGTCTCGTCATCTACCAACTTGATCAGATCCCGCAACTCGTCCGGTTGCTGGAATTCCGGCTGCGCGAGGATCTGCTCGGTTCCGCCTACCTCGACCCGGCGATCCGCAGGCGGCTCGCTGAACAGCATCGAACTCGAATCCATGAGCAGCTGCACAATGCCTGTGTCCTCCTGCTGGAGGTCTCGCACACGCTCGCGACACGACTTGCGGATTTCCTCAAGGGTCAATCCCGCCAGGCGTTCGTTCAGCAGTTGAACCACCCGGTCCAGGGCCTGACGCGACAGATCCGACTCGATATGCAGAATGATGGTGCGAATCAGGCCTCCGCGCACGCTGATCACGAACATCGCACGGCTTGAGGAGAGCGGCACGACTTCGAGCCGTTCGAGGATGCCCGTCGACAGCCTCGGACTGATTGCCACACCCAGCAGGTTGGCAAACTGGCCCAGCAGCCGCGAACTCTCCCGAACCAGCCGTTCGGTATCGGTGACCGATTCGTTGAGCTGGCTTCGAAGCACCGTCTTCTCCTCCTCGGAGAGGCTGATCTGCTCCATCAACTCGTCCACATACGCGCGATAGCCCCGGTCAGTCGGGACCCGGCCCGCGGACGTGTAGGGATGATCCAGAAAGCCGCGAGCTTCCAGGTCACTGAGCGTATTGCGAATCGAAGCCGGACTCAGCCCAAGCTGATACTGCGTGGACAGGAATCGCGAACCTACCGGTCCAGCCGTGCTGATAAAGCTCTGCACGACCAGCCGCAGGATGCTGCGATCCCGCTCGCTGAGCCCGTAAATGCGATTCTCTGATGCTGACGCGCGATCCATTGCCGGCATGGCGATTGTAGCCGCTTTCGTACAGGATCCTGCTGGTCGGGTTTCACTCACGGAGCGGCCCGGAGTATTGAAATAGGCCGAAAAAAGACCACGCCGAACCCCCGAAAGGGTCCGGCGTGGCTCCGCGCGTTCGGATTGAGGGTCCGTTATTGAACGCGCTGGATATGGCTCTCGCGCTTGAAGCTGACGTCGGCACCGTCGCGCGACCAGGTCCACTGGTCCTCCTGCCGGTATGGTTCCGTGGAAAGCGTGCGCGGCGCGCGACTTCCGTAGGCACCGTAGTACCAGTCGTAGTCGTCCACGGCAGCAGAAATCGCGTCCACGCCGTAGTCCCACAGCCAGCCCTCGTCCGACGGCAAGAGGGAGATCGGCACATGCGCCTGAGACCTGTGCGGCTTGAAGAGGCGGGAGTTCTTCTTGGTCGTCACCTTGTGACGCCGCAGGTCCACGCGTCCCACACGGTACCCGTCATCGTAGTGATAGTCGTCCAGCACGTACCCGTCGTACGCGTGGGTCGAGAGGACCTCAAACCCCGAGTAGGTGTCACCCAGGATGAAGATCTCCCGGTCGAAGTACACTTCGCCATTCCGATAGACGGTAGCCGTCATCTCGCTCAGGCGCGCCGGCAGCCGGTCCACATAGCCGAGGTAGCGACCGTTTTGGTACAGATCGAAACGTTCGATTTCGATGTCGATCTCGGCATAGTCGTCGTTCGCGTAGACCAGATTGTGGCTGTACACGGTCTCGACTTCCACCTGGGCACGGGACGGTCTGCCCCGAACCACGGTTTCCACATAGACCACCTGCCGGTACCGGTAACGCGGGGCCCAGTGGCGCTGATAGCGCACCACCCACGGCCAGTCGATGTGCACGTAGATGTTCGGGCGATGGACTCTCAGCAGACGCGGCGTGTGGTAGCGGATGCGCGGGTAGTGCGGCCGTCTGTAGACCCAGCGTCGACTGGGAGCAATCAGGCGTCGGCCGTTGCGGTGCTTGAGCTTGGAGCGCCGCCCGTCGATGCGCACACCGTGCCGGTAGTCGGCCCCGTGGCGAGGCCGGCGGCTCTCGATGCGGCCGCCATAACCTGATCCGCCCCGGCGATTGTTGTTCAACCTGCCGTCTCCGCGGCGCCGATCGTCGTCCCCGCGGCGGGTGCCCTGGCCGCGGCGGTCGTCGTCGTTCCCGCGGCGCGTGCCCTGGCCGCGGGCGTCGCCGCGCCCACGGTTGCGATCCACGGCCGTCCCGCCGGTGCCTCGATTGGGGGTTGCCCGCGTGCGGTCGTCGCGACGTGGCACCGTGGCACCACGAGAGCCACGCTCCTGCGGCGTGCTGCGCGTACGACTGTCCCGCTGCGGCGTGCTGCGCGTACGACTGTCCCGCTGCGGTGCGCTGCGCGTACGACTGTCCCGCTGCGGGGTGCTGCGCGTACGGCTATCCCGCTGCGGGGTGCTGCGCGTACGGCTATCCCGCTGCGGCGTGCTGCGCGTACGGCTGTCCCGCTGCGGCGCGCTGCGCGTGCGGCTGTCCCGCTTGGGCGCGCTGCGCGTGCGGCTGTCCCGCTTGGGTGCGCTGCGCGTACGACTGTCCCGCTGCGGTGTGCTGCGCGTGCGGCTGTCCCGCTTGGGCGCGCTACGCGTGCGGGCGCTGCTGCGCCGCTCGACGCGAGGTTTGGATTTCCCGGTGCGCTGCTCGCGCTTCTCGACCTTGGAGCCCCGTGAGCTCGTTGTTCCAGCCCGCTGCGCCACCGCATCGCCCGCCGTGGCGAGCATGAGGATCAGCGCCAGGACGAACCCGAACGCGGGTCTCGCTGCGTGTACCATCTTCGTCATGCTGACTTCTCCTTGTTGTCCGTAGCGGACCCTCGGCAAGTCGACAAGACAAACCTGTGCCATGACGGGCGATCGCGCCTGAGGCGCGCTGAGCGCACATCGCCCCCTCCGGCCTGTCCATCATCCTGGACAGGCGCGGCCAGTCCCTCGGGCGACCTCGACGCCGCCGCCCGGTCAGACTGGCGTGCCCCAGACCATGACGCCCCCGATGTGGCCGGTCCACGCCACCAGCAGCGCGGCGACCAGCGCCAACAGTGCCATCGAAATCCTTACTGGACGCGGCGTACCTGCACGATGCGGCCAGAGGCGATCCCCCAACAGGAAGGTGAGCAGCAACACCGCCAGGGCGACTGATACCAGCACGGTCCAGTCCGCCGCGGACTCGTGCAACTCGACAAAACGCTCCACCATCGGGGCGCCTTCCGAGTGCTCTGCCATTTTCTCCCCCGTGCGCTCGGCGAACACCGCCGCCGTCGCGCCCAGGACGGCAAGCGCCGCAGCCCCTCGCAGAGTGCTCTGGCGATCATTCCAGGCCCACACCGCCACGACCAGCGCCGCAACAATCAGCAGCGCAATCGGGAAATGCACGGCAAGCGGATGCAACACCTCGATCTGGTACTCGAATACCTCGTCCATCAATTGGATACTGTTCGGCTGCTGGGCGTATCAGCCCCTTTGATCGCATCACCCCCCCACCCTTGTTCCCTCCATGCGCTTCTTCTCGACGCTGCTGGCCAGCTTCCTCGGCACACTGATCGGCCTGGGGCTTCTTGTCTTTTTCGGGCTCATTTTTGTTTTCGCGCTGGCCTCCTCGGCTGAACAGGCCCCTTCCGTCCGACCCGGCACGGTGGTCGTCGCCGAGCTGTCCGGCCTGGTGCCCGAGCGGGTCTCGGGCGATCCCGTCGCCCAGGCCTTTGGAGGCGAACCTGCCCTTGGGCTGCACGACCTCACGCGAGCCTTGCGAATGGCCGCAGCCGATGACCGCGTCGATGGGCTCTGGCTGCAGTTCGGCGATGTTCAGGCATCCTGGGCGGACCTCCAGACGCTCCGCCGCGAGATCCAGGCCGTGAGGTCCGCGGGCAAGCGTGTGATTGCCTCGTCTGACCTCTACTACATGAGTGAGGACGAGCTTTTCCTTGCCTCGGCCGCAGACTCGGTTCTCCTTGACCCCGAGTCCATGTTCGAGTTCAACGGCTTTGCGCTCCAGGTGGCGTTCTTCGCCGACCTGTTTGATGACCTCGGTATCAACCCGCAGACGGTCCAGGCCGGTCGCTTCAAGAGCGCCAACGAGCCTTTCACTCGCAGAGACCTCTCCGAAGAAAACCGGGAGCAGCTCGCAGCGATGGCGCAGGACATTCACGCCACGTTCGTGTCCGCCATCGCCGAAGGACGAGGCCTCTCGGAAGCTGACGTGGACGGACTACTCCAGGAAGGCACCATCATGACGGCTCGCCAGGCGCTTGATGCCGGCCTGATCGACGGGCTGGCCTTCCCGCCCCAAATGGCTGAGGCCTTTGGGGAAGACCCTCGTCGCATCAGCATGAAACGCTACGCGCGCTCTTCGGCCACGGCCGCCGGTATTCCGGCCGGCAGAGACGGCGTCGTGGCTGTCGTGCACGCGCAGGGAACCATCATGCCCGGTGGAGACGGCGGGCTGGCCGGAGGCGGTGCTGCGATGATCGGCTCGGAGACCTTTGCCGCCGCAATGACGCAGGCCCGGGAGGACGATGACGTCGACGCCGTGGTTGTGCGCATCAATTCTCCCGGTGGATTTGCCCCCGCAGCGGACGCGATGCGACACGCCATCGAGCGCACGCTCGAGGAAAAGCCTGTCGTGGTTTCCATGGGCAGCCTCGCGGCCTCCGGCGGCTACTGGATGGCTGCTCCCGCGGATACCATCGTGGCCGAGCCGCTCACCATCACAGGCTCGATCGGAGTGTTCAGCCTGTTCCTGGATGTCTCCGGGCTGCTGGAGGATCGGCTGGGCATTACGATCGACGAGGTCAAGACGGCCCCCGGCGCTGACATGATGTCCGGCGTTCGCCCTCTCCGACCGGCAGAGCGGGAGGCGTTGCAGGCGTCGACGGACCAGACGTATCAGCGGTTTCTCGAGGTGGTCTCTGAAGGCCGCGGCATGACGACCGCCGAAGTCGATGCTGTCGGCCAGGGACGCGTCTGGACCGGGATGGACGCGCAGGAACTGGGTCTTGTCGATGTGCTGGGCGGCCTTGAGACGGCGCTCGATCTGGCAGCCGAACGGGCCAGCCTCGGCGCAGGCACGTACCGCGTGATGGAGCTGCCACGGCAGAAGACCTTTGTCGAACGGCTGAGCGCATCCATGGAGGCCCGCATTCAGGGTCCAAACGTGACGAGCGTACTGCCGCAGCCACTGCGATCAGTCGTTGAGGCCCTTCAGGCGGTAGCAAGCACGCCGTCCCGCGGCGTGCAGGCGCGTCTGCCCTTCGAACTGCTGCTCCGCTAGATGAGGACCTCACCGGTCATTTCCGCCGGCTGATCTTCGCCGAGAAGGGCCAGGATCGTCGGGGCCACATCGCCCAGTTTTCCGTGCCGTATGGGCCCGGTAACCCCCGGCTTGATGATCAGATGCGGCACCGGCACCGTGGTGTGCGCCGTGTGCGGGGATCCGTCGGGGTTCTGCATGCGGTCCGCGTTTCCGTGGTCCGCGATGATGCTGACCCCGTAGCCATTGGCAAGCGCAGCTTCGACGACCACCCGAGTCCCGGCGTCGACAGCTTCGACGGCCTTGACCGCAGCCTCAAATACGCCTGTGTGACCGACCATGTCCGGATTGGCGAAATTCAGGATGGCCAGATTCGGCCCATGCTCCCGCAGCGCCTCAGCTACGCGCTCAGCCAGTTCCGGAGCGCTCATTTCGGGCTGCATGTCGTAGGTGGCCACTTTGGGCGAAGGCACCAAGACGCGTGCTTCCCGCTCGAACGGAGCCTCCTGACCGCCGCTGAAGAAATACGTGACGTGTGGGTATTTCTCTGTTTCCGCGGCCCTCAGCTGGCTGCCACCGCGCTCCTCGATGACCTGCCCAAGCGTTCGTGTGAGGTTCACTTTGGGGAAGGCGATGGGGAAATCGAATTCCGCATCGTACGGGGTAAAGGTGCTGAGATTGATATCGAGCAGCCGGCGGTCGAAGCCCTCGAAGTCCGCGTCGGCAAGCGCCCGACACAGCTGGCGCGCCCGGTCTGCCCGGAAGTTATAGAACACGATCTCATCGCCGTCCTGAATCCGGGCACCGCCCTCGAGAGCGACCGGCTTTACGAACTCATCGGTGACGCCATCCTTGTAGCTGGCTTCAAGTGCCTCGGCGGCCTCGCTTGCGGAGGCACCCTCACCGTGCACGAGCAGGTCGTAGGCCAGCTTGGTGCGCTCCCACCGGTTGTCGCGATCCATGGCGTAGTACCGGCCGATTACACTGGCGATGCGGCCGACGCCGACCTCGGCCATGGATGCCTCGAGCAAGCGCACATACGCAGCCCCTCCCTGGGGATCGGTGTCGCGACCGTCAGTAAAGGCGTGGATCCAGACCTGATCCTCGGCCAATCCCTGGGACGCAGCGAGTCTGAGGAGCGCCACCAGGTGATTGATGTGGGAATGCACGCCGCCGTCGGAAAACAGGCCAAGGAGGTGCAGCCGCGTTCCGTTTTCCTTTGCGCGTCGGGCCGCAGCAACAAGCACCTCGTTCTCCCCAAACTCCCCGTCTGAAATCGCCTTGTCGATGCGGGTGATGTCCTGGTACACCACGCGACCCGCTCCCAGATTCATGTGACCGACTTCGGAGTTGCCCATCTGCCCCTCCGGCAGTCCCACTGCCAGACCGGACGCGTCCAGCGTACCGTGCGGACAAGTCGCAAAGAGGTGATCCAGGTACGGTTTTTCCGCCGCGTGGATGGCGCTCACGTCAGGATTTTCGGCGATCCCGTAGCCATCCAGGATAATGAGAATGTGGCGCTGATCAGGCCGCATGGGTTCTGTCGTCGGGCCGACCATACGCCATGTCTCCGATGCGGGCATCGAACACGCGGCGCAGGGTGCGGCCGGTCTTGGTGTCGAATAGATTGAAGCTGCCGCAGCGCGGACAGGATTCCTGCCGCACGCCGGATCGGTCCTCGCGCGGCACGGTGTGGTCCACGTAGTGGCCGCGTGTACCGCACCAATACCGTGCACGACTGGTGTTCAGTTCCGTCCGGGGCTCGGGCAGGCGTTGCAGCGCCTGCCACTGTGGGCACAGGTCGGCCAACACGCAGGTACCGCACTTCGGCGACCGTGCGGTGCAGGTATACCGGCCGTGCAGGATAAACAGGTGGTGGGCCTCCGAAAGGTCCTCGCGGGGCACGATGCGCCGCAGATCTGCCTCGACCGCGTCCGGGGTGTGAGACGCACGACGCACGAGCCCCAGCCGATGCGCCACCCGGAAAACATGGGTGTCGACGGCCATGGCACTGGCCCCGAAGGCCGCACCGGCTACGACCAGGGCTGTTTTCCGACCTGCGCCAGGTAACTTTTGCAGTTCGGCCACCGTGCTCGGAATTTCACCGGCGAAGTCAGCCACCACCATGCGCGCCATGCCCGCGAGGTGCCGTGACTTGTTGTTCGGAAACGTGATGGACTGAATGAACGGGAAGATGTCGGCCGGAGCGGCCTTTGACAGCGCCTGCACGTCGGGATACTGCTCAAACAGAGCCGGAGTAACCAGGTTGACGCGCTCGTCGGTGCACTGGGCAGACAAAATGACGGCGACCAGCAACTCGTAGGGATCACGATGCTCCAGTTCAGTCACCGGTTCGTCAATCACTTCCCGAAGGCGTTGTATGATGGCCGATGCGGCGCGGGCGCGTGCCAACAGGCTTCGTCGGAATTTCTGAACGGGTTGTTGTTTGCCGCGTTTTCTTGCGCTGCGACGGCCGAAGTATAGTCTGCCCTGCGAACCGCTTCGTTGAACTTCTTCCAATGATCCGTTCGATTCTCCCCCTCCTCGCTGCCCTGCTGGTCGCGCTGCCGGCCTCGGCACAGCTGCCGGACACACTGACCAGCTCCGGCAGGATCTATGTGCTGACCACCCTGCCCGGTGACCAGGTGCACAGCCGATATGGGCATACCGCCATCCGGGTGTTCGACCGCAGGCAGGGTATGGACGTGGTGTTCAATTTCGGCACGTTTGATTTCCAGCAGTCTGGATTCATATGGCGCTTTGCGCACGGCGAATTGGACTACATGCTGGATTTCGGGTCGATGCGGCGTGCCGCACAGAATGCCAACCTTGAGGAGCGCACGCTGCGTCAACAATTGCTCGACATCAACCGCGAGCACCGCGACGCCATCTATGCGGCCCTGCTGGAGAATGCACGGCCCGAGAACGCCACCTACCGGTACGATTTTCTGTTCGACAACTGCGCAACCAGGCCCCGGGACGTGATTGCCGAGGCCATGGGAGACGCCCTGAAGTGGGATTCCACAACGGTACTGGGCCAGACGTTTCGGCAGCTGCTTGACCCCTATCACGCCGACGCTCCCGAACTGGATCTGGGCACGGACCTCGTGATGGGCGCGGAAATCGATCGCGTGGCGACGTTCGCCGAAGAGGCGTTTCTGCCGCTGCGATTCGAGGAAATGCTGGCCGCCGCCAGTGTCGACGATCAGTACGGCCTGAGGCCCCTGGTGCTTGTCGCGGACACGGTCATCTGGTCACCGCGACCGGCTTTTCCCGAAAAGGCGTTCCCCTGGCCACTTGTGCTCGGCATTGTTGTCGCGGTGGGCGGACTGTGGGCCTCCTTCCGCAGAAAGTCGATGCGGATCGGTGCCGGTGATCGCTGGCTGCTCGCCGCGCTGGGTGTGCTGGGCCTCTTCCTGCTCTACATGGGCACGATGACTGCGCACCAGGTCACCGAGAGCAACTTCAACATGTTGTGGGCCGTGCCGGCGCACATCGTCGCAGCGGTTGTGCTCCATCGCCTCTCGAACAGACTTGCAGCCGGATATCTGCTACTCTCCGCAGCACTTGCTGCGCTATCCCTGACCGGCGGCTTCCTCCTGCCACAGCCGCTGCCTGAAGCCCTGGTTCCGATTGTCATCGCGCTGACGACGCACTGGGCCCGACTCGGCTTCAGCCTCCGGCAGGCAGACTAGCGGCAGGCCGCTTGGGCGCGCTGTTCAGAGGGCGAGCAGCCCGTCAGGCCGGCCGGTAGATGCCGGCCTGGGCCGGGGCACCTGGCTGCGGCGCGGCATGCGCGCCACCGTTGCCGTTCTGAAACACCGGCCGGAAAGGCGCAGGTCGGGACCGCATCACCGCGCGTCCGGCCGCAGGACCAAGGCGCTTCTCGCGACCGCTGCCGAATCGGCCGTAGTAGCTGCGATCGTTGAAATATCCGTACGCCTGGCGGGCGTTGAAGCCGTTGAGCACGGCATACGTGTTCCCTGCCCGGGCCTGATCCAGCAGATCCATGGCCTCGCGCAGGTCAGCCTGCTGGGTCTCACCGGCCCGAAGCACGACCAGAACGGCATCGGCCAGATGAGACAGTGCGACGGTCCGACCGGCTGTGAGCAGCGGTCCCGCGTCAATCACAATGCGTGAGAAGCTCTTGCGCAGGTAGCCGACCATCGCACGCAGATCCGGCGAAGCCAGAAAATGTCCGTTGGACACGTCAATGTCTCCCAGCGGCAGCACGTACAGTCCATCGACATCGGTGCCGTGCACGCTTTCCCGAACCAGTCGCCCTTCATACAGCACGTTCGAGACGCCCGGTACGGCGGGAGTGCCCAGCATGCGATGCGCCGAAGGGTTCCACGCATTCAGGTCCAGCAGGAGCGTGCGGTGCCCGGCGGCCGCCATGGTGACCGCCATGTTCGAGGCTACCACCGACTTGCCGTCTCCGTTCGTCCCGGAAGTCACCAGCACCGTTTGCACGGGACGACCATTGGAACCCATCTCGACGCTCATGGCGACGCGGGCAAAGGCGTCGGCGGCGGCCGACTGGGGAGCCGTAATGGTTACCACCTCGGGTGCGGTCGCCGATCGCATACGCCGACGCTCGCCGGAAACCCGCTTCAGGTCCGGTATCACGCCGGCTACCGGCACGCCCAGGCGGCGCAACTCGTCGGGCTGGCGCAGACGCTCGTCCACGACCTCCCGGCCAAATACACCGGTCAGGCCCACGGCGAGCCCCAGCAGGGTAGCAAGCGCGAGGATGTAGATCGGCCGAGGCTCGACCGGCTCGTCCGGCAACTCCGCCACGTCAAGCACACGCACAGTGCCGAACTCCGAGGCCTCTGCGATACGCGCCTCCTGGTAGCGTTCCTGCAGCCAGTCATACGTCAGCTCCTGCGAGCGGCGAGCCCTCTCCAGACCGGCCAGCGCCACAGACTGTCGGGGAATACGATTGAATTCCTGCTGATCCCGGCCAATTCTCGAGTCGAGCACGCGGATGCGAGCCCGCAGCCCGGAGGCCTCGATCGTCTTGTCGGCGATCTGCTGGCGGAGCCGACTGACGTTGGCCAGCGCTCCGGTCAGACCCGCTCCATCTCCAAGACGCCTGGCCATGTCGGGATCCAGGCCGCCGGTGGCGAGCACCTCATCGACCAGACGACGCGCCCGCATGGACACCTCGGTCCGAAGGGCCTCAATCTCGCGGATTTCGCGGGCGAATTCGGGCACCGTCTGCTCATTGCCACGCAGTTCGGGATTCCGGGCATAGCGCAGTTCAACCAGCGCTTCGCGCTCGGCGATCTCCCGTTGCAGCGCCACAATCTCGTTCTCCACACCGGAGGCAACACGCTCGTACAGGTTCGGCTCGATCTCTTCGACCTGCCTGCGCAGCGAAGCCAACTCTGACTGCACGACCTGCAGCTCCACGGCGGCCTGATCGCGTCGGGCCTGGGTGTCGGCCATGCGGCGAGTCAGTGCGGCGACCTCTTCGTCCAGGGCGATGGCCCCTTCGCGCTCCTGATAGTCCCGCAATTCCTCCTCGGCCTCGGTCAGGTCGGCCTGCCGGGAGTCGATCTGTCCTTCCAGGAACGAGCGCACGCCGGTTGCCTGTTCGCGCGCCCTCTCCAGGTTGCGCGCGGCATACTCGGCAGCGTACGCGTTGGCGATATACTGTGCCTCCCTGGGAAACTCGCTGCGGGCGAAAATGCGCACCACTCCGACCTCCCTCCGGGCCTGCTCGACATCAATGCGATCCTGCAGTTCCTGGGCCAGCGCCACCTGCGTCAAAACCGGATCCGAAGCCGCAACTACGGCGGGCCAATCGGCACGCGGTGCCTCGATGCCACCGGCACCCAGGTCCTCGAGCATCGTGGCAGCCACCCGCTTGGCCAGGTCCAGGGACTCGAGGATTTCGACCTCCACGAGCACGTCCTGGTAGGCACCGACCGGCAGACCCATTACCTCGCCACCCGCATCGCTGTCGATGATCACGGTGGTCTCGGCCCGAAAGACGGGCTCTTTCCAGTACAGGTAGGCCACCGCGAGCCCAATGAAGAGCAGCAGGCTGGCGACAAGGATCCACTTGCCACGCAGTCCGGTCTGGACCACATGACGGACCAGGACCTTGTTCTCGGCCGGAGGAGCAGTCTGAGTCACGCTGAGGACGGCTTGCTGGTTACTGGGCAGTGACGCCGCGGCGCATAGGGCTGCGGAAGTTGCGGGCACGGGATCCGGTCGCAGCCGGTGCGCGGCGCTGAACCTCGCGGGGTTTCGCGTCCACACCCTTGCCCACATTGGCGTAGGTCGTGATGTCGAAGTAGCCCAAATCCCAGAGCACAATCATGGCGAGCGCTCCGACCACACCGACGATGATGTTCGCACCCACGGTGTCGGCAAAGGCAATCAACAGACCCAGCAGACCCAGCGTGCAGCCGATCAAATAGAAGATGGTGACCGCGCGGGCGTGGATGCCCCGTGCGCGCTTCAGCATGCGGTGATGCAGATGATCGTGATCGGCCTTGAGCGGGTTGCGCCCCAGGGCCAGACGGCGCACCACCGACATGGCGGTATCAAGACCGGGAATTCCCAGGATGACCAGAACGGCCATCGCACGATTCGTGGTGGGCTCAGCCTGCACCACGACCAGGGCCAGCACCCCGAGCACATATCCGATGAGCAGGCTGCCCGTGTCGCCCATGAAGACGCGGGCAGGCGGCAGATTGTAGCGGAGGAATGCCAGGACCGCGCCCATCAGCGACAGGGCCAGCAGCAGCGGACCACCCGTCAGGCCACCCAGGATCACAAAGAAGGAAATCGCGATCACCGTGAGGCCGCCAGCGAGACCGTCCAATCCGTCAATCAGGTTGATGGCATTCATCACGAACACCATCCAGAAGACAACAGCCGGGTAGGCCACTACCTGAGCCACCACGCCACCGCCGAGCAGCTGGGTAACGGCGCCAATAAATTCGGGAGAGGCTACCAGCGGAGTAGCAGCGACGATCTGTGCGAAGAGCTTGATGGGGGCTCCGAGGGGACGCGTATCGTCATAAAAGCCGACCAGAGCAGCCACCGAACCTCCGGCGAGAATCGCCAGGGCCGTGACCAGGTTGAACGGCAGGGCAAGCAAGCCGACACCAGCACCGGCGCCCGTTGTGAGGAACAGCGAAACCAGAACGCCGGCCACGATGCCGAACCAGATGGCCACACCGCCGGTGCGGGGCGTGGCGGAGGCGTGCTGCTTGCGGCCGCCATCCGGCTCGTCCACCCAGGCGCGCTGACGAGCGTAGCGCGTGATGGAGGGCATGAGCAGGTAGGTGACGCCGAAAGCCGTGAGGCCTGCGAGAATGGCGTTTCCGTCTGGGATGTTCATCTAGGTGCGGCTTAGCCGGCAAACGCCACGGGGGCGATCGCCTCGTTTGAACGAAA